>CAYZIC010000006.1:0-54503 GCA_964478335.1 uncultured Lentisphaeraceae bacterium
CATTTCCTGATTACGAGAAGAATAATCTATCGCTATTTGCAGAGAGTGAAAAGCATGGAGGGTGGATGGTTGCCAAGAAAAATGCAGAAAAGCTTTGCAATGAATTTTGGCAGCGTGCAGAATTAAATTCGCAGTATGCTTATCAAACGGATGCAACATTCACTAATGTTCATGAATTATTAGCCGCCATAGATCACTTTTCGAGAAAACCACAAGAGGGTAATGCAATAAAGTCTAAAGCCCCATATCGGAATTAAAACTCTTCTCTGAATGCGTTGTGGGACTCTTGATCTATTTCATTTTTGTGACTTTGACCAGAGCCCCTAACATTAGCGTTCATTCGCTTTTATTCGTGTTCATTAGATGTGTTTCCTTGAACTGGAACTCAAAACTGGAACTGCGAGGAGTATCCTCGCTCATTCGTGGCCCTTAGCGGTCCTTCGATGACTTGTTATGAAAAAAACTGCTATTCTTACTTTTGTTAATCAACTCAACTACGGCGGCGTCCTACAGGCTTATGCCCTGCAGCAAGCTTGTAAAAAGCTCGGCTACGACGTCGATCAAATGGACTATTGGTTGGAGCCTGACAATGCGCCTTTGACTGGAGGGCGTATTAAGGATCGACTAATTCGATTTATTAAAGATTTAATAAAAGGTCGTAGACCTTGGTTGACCGAGATTCGGCGCTACCGTACAAAGCGATTCTTAAGGGACTATATCCAGTTTTCAAGTAAAACGTATCACACACCACAAGAGCTTGAGAAACAGCAAGAATACGGACGTATTATTGTTGGGAGTGACCAAGTCTGGAATTATTTGTGGAGCTACTATACTAAATATTTTTTATTAGGTAAAATGACCGATTCAGTGGAACGTTTCTCTTATGCCGCTAGCATGGGATTCAAGGACCTGCCAGATGAATACCTTGAAGAGTATCGCCATACACTGAATAAGTTTAAGATGATTACTGTGCGTGAAGCCGAAGGCGTTGAACAGATTAAGCAATGGACTGGACGAGATGCCAAATTGGTCTTAGATCCTGTTTTACTTCTTGATCAAGGCGACTGGCAAAAGTTGGTTAAGCCCTATGCAGATAAGCCTTATCTTTTCTGTTATTGGTTAGGCGACTTTAGTGACGAATTTTTGAGTAAGCTAATCGCTTTTTCAGAAGCGAATATGGTCGATATTCATTTGCTATCGAATACTCGAATTCATCCACCCTCATCACGTGTTAAGCTTGTGCAATCAGCAGGCCCGCAAGAGTTTGTTTCTGAGATTGCAAATGCAACAGGTGTGATTACGGACTCATTTCACGCAATGGCGTTTGCGACAATCTTTCAAAAGCCCATGCGAATTGTTGGAGAAAGCTCAGAGGGACGAAAGGGCATGACTGCGCGCTTGGAAGGTTTCATGTCTCGTTATGGGCGTGTACACCTCTTTTCGAAAACAGTAGGGGAGTTTGTAATAGATTTTGATATTCAGAGTCCATGTGATGATGGTTGTTTATATGAAGATAAGGCAATTTCGTTCTCTCTTTTACAAGGTATGATTAATTGAATTAGTTACCTTTAATCGGTGTTAGGAGTGTTATGAAAAATTTAATTTCGATTGTTGTTCCGGTTTACAATCTAGCCAGTTGCCTTGATGCGACGCTAGACTCTTTTGTAAAGCAAACGAGTGAAAACTGGGAATGCATTTTAGTTGACGATGGGTCAACTGATCAATCTGCGCAAATTTGTGATAACATCGCAGAAACAGATCCTCGTTTTAAAGTCATTCATACTGCAAACCAGGGCGTTGTTCGAGCTCGTTCTACTGGGGTTGATCATACAAATGGGGACTGGATCTTATTTGTTGATGGAGACGACTTTTTAGTCGAAGACACCATACGTATATTGCAAAATCTTATCGCAGAAAATCCATTGGTGGACATTGTGAAGTTCTCCTTTAAGTATGTTGATGAGAATCGCAATCCGCTAGCAAAGCCAGAAGCACTAGCACACCAAGGACACGTTAGAGGCCAAGATCTAGTCGTGTCCACCCAAAAATCACTTGGCGAACATTTAGGATCGGCGATTGGGGATAAGCTTTATCGTGCAGACTTTCTTCGGCAAGTCTTCTCACAAGTTGTCCATATTCGAATTGCCCACTCTGAGGACTTACTTTTTAGCACTATTGCGCTGCTTTCATGTGATAAAGTGTTCTTCTTAGACACCTGTTTATATGAATATGTTCAGCGAGAAGGCTCTGTTTCCCATCGCTATATGGATAATCGTCTAGACGAGAAAATAATTTATTCAAATTTCGTCAAAAGTGCTCTTGCTCAAACTAATTTTATAAAAGAACCATTAAAGGTGAAATTAGGCTTAGCTTTAGATTATGAAGTTGTCATGGGGGCATTCTTGCATTCGTTTGGATATGCTCCAACCCTAAAAGATTTCAGGCGTGATTTGAAGAAGATATCAAAGAGTCACAATTTGGTGAATTTAATTCATAATCGTTGGGGGTCGCTAAAACAGAAATTCTTCTTACGATTTCTCTCTTGTTCATTTTTGTCTGTTTTCTTTTTGTTTTTTTTAAGAAAACGCCGTTAAAAGAGCTTCTCTCTAACGTGAAAGTGTCAAAGTCAAGTTTGTATAATGAGTTAAAGTTTGAGGTTTAGGAATATGAAAAGAATTGCTGTTTTAATGACCTGTTTTAATCGCATCGAAACAACGTTGGTGTGTTTGGAGCGTCTATTTGCTGCGACATTGCCTGCAGATTACCAACTAGAGGTTTTTCTTGTTGACGATGCATCGCCAGATGAAACGGGGCGCCTGGTAAAAGAACGCTATCCGGATATCCACATGATACAAGGAACAGGCGATCTCTATTGGTGTGGCGGTATGCGTTTGGCATGGGATACTGCTGCGCAATATGCAGATTATGACTTTTTCCTATGGCTCAATGATGATAGTCATCTTTACCCAGACGCACTCAAAACAATCCTTGGCGATTATGAGGCGGCACCAAAGAAATGCTGTATGATCACGGGGGCTTTTTGTGACCCGCAAACAAAAGAAATAACCTATCGTGTCGCCTCGAAGACTCATGGCCTACTATCTCCTAATGGTTCGATTCAGCCTTACCATGGTGTTTCCTCAGGAAACCTCGTCCTAATTTCACGTAAATTATTTGACAAAATTGGCGGGCTATCAAAAGCCTTTCGACACGGCTGTGGCGATTATGAGTATGCCTACCGAGCTGGAAAAGAGGGGTACACAACTTACCTGGCGTCTTGCATGTGCGGTGAGTGTGCAGCAAATTTTGGCTATGATCAAAAGAAATTGCTCAACATGTCGCTTTTAGATCGAATTGCAGTGTTTAAGCGTCCTAATGGGATGGCTGTTTGGGATAATATCCAGTATAAAAGACTTACCAGAGGCTATTGCATAGCGATTCTTTCGCTATGCAAGAATATTCTATTCTGCTGTTTTCCTAGATGCTTTGTTAATCATTAAGTACTTAGAAAACCTATTATTTTGATGGATAAACCTGCTGGTCAAACAATGATTAGACGTGATTCAAATCTTGACCTTTATCGACTCATATTGATGTTTGGAATCTGTTTCCTTCATTCGATAACTGTCGGCGACTTTAATCGTCCTTGGCTTGCTAATATCTTTTTAGCAAGTGTCAATGGATTTGTTTTCATCACAGGCTGGTATGGTTCACGCTTTGCTCCTTCGAAGATCATCAAACTCTATGGAACGGCACTGTTTTGTGGCATGATCGTTTATCTCTGGGGGGGGGCAATGGGTTATTCGGAGTCCTTGCCTTCCTACTGGGAATTGGCAACAGGCCCATGGTTTTTGAATGCTTATGTTGCCATGATGTGCGTGACTCCTTTAATCGATTTGGCGCTAGATTCGAAGGAACAAATGAAGAAAGTTTTAATCCCTCTTGTACTCTTAATCTTCGGTTGGTCTGCCGCAACAAGTATGCCAATCATTGGTAAATTGATTCCACAAACAACAGGTTTAGGTGCGTACACTTGGTTGACCTTGGTTGGTGTCTACTTAGTTGCCCGTCTTTGTCGATTCTATGACCTTGAATCGAGATTAGATGGATGGCGTATTTTCCTAGTGCTTGTCCCCTGCTTAATGTTCGCGTTATGTGGATTGGGTGATTATTCGTCACCTTTTGCAACTGGAATTGCATTGTCTTGCTTTTTCTTAGTGAAACGAATCAAGTCAATTCCGCTTGCGCTTCAAAAATGTTTAGTTTACGCCGCGCCATCAATGTTCTCAATTTATCTGTTACAAGTGAATCCTGTTGGCTTTACTTTGATTAAGAAGGCAATGTTCTTTGCTGTAAATAATTGCGAGCTGTCTGTTTATGTGTCCTATTGCCTTGTCGCAGCAACGGTTTTTTTCTCTTGTTTCTTAATCGATCAGGTGCGCCGATTAATTGTGTGGATGACTAGACCCATTTGGACTCCTGTGCTGAAGTACATCGACAATCGTTATCTTCAATTCGTGACACCTTCGTGTAACTAGTGGACTGTTATGAAACCTCTTTACCTCTATATCACCCCATTCTTTCCGTCGCCAACGAAGTGGCGGGGGGCTTACTGTTATGATCAAGTGAAAGCGATTCTGGCAGATGGTCGCTATGATGTGATTGTTTTTGTGCCAGGTGTCGAGGATTATTCTTACCAAGGGGTGCAGGTCTGTGGTTTCCCCACAAAGGCCTTGCCATCTTGCTTGCTGGATGGGTGGTTTGATCGCAGGAATGAACGCCAGCTCTTCGCCCGCTTGAGCGAGTTGCAGATCGATCCATCTCGTATTGCGGTGGTGCATACGCATACGATCTTCACTGCGCACTACGCCGTAGCACTGAAGAAAAAGAATCCGTCAATTCTTTCGCTCTGTCACTATCATTGCTTGGATCCTATGGGAATCCGTTTGGGGCGTTTTCACCATCTCTATCCGCAAAAGCTTTGGCAGTTCTGCCACCATCGTGCTCTCGTGAATCAGCTTGATGGCCATGTGGCGATTTCCAAACAGGCCCTCAATCAGTTAGCAACCTGTCCCAAACGCAATCCCGCCATTGTCTACGATGACTATATCAAGACACTTCGCGGCCTTGGACGTTTTCAATCACCAACCGTAAAGGCCTCCTACGTCTTGCACAATGGCGTCGATACGGAACAATTCTCCGCAGTGGGGCGTTCTACTAATCCCAAGACCTTTGTACTAGGTTGTGTCTCCAACTTCGGCGATCTCAAAGACCACGCTTCCCTAATTCGTGCTTGTGCGCAGATCTTACCCCAGATTCCAACGTTGCAGCTTCGCCTGATTGGCACAGGCCCAACGCGTTCATCCTGCGAAGCCTTGATTCAAGAATTGGGCCTGTCCAATCACGTCATCTTTGAACCCGAATGCGACCATACGCAACTGCCCGACTTTTATCGGAGTCTTGATCTCTTTGTTCTACCTTCCTACTTCGAGGGCTTCGGTTGCGTCTTTACTGAAGCCTGGGCGTGCGGTACGCCCTTCATCACGTGCGAAGGCCAAGGCATGGACGACCTCATTGCCGATGAAGATCGTAGCAAGTGGCTCTGCAAACCCCGTAATGCAGAAGACCTCGCAGCAAAGATCCTTGCGTACTACACACACCGTTATGAACAAAAGCTCACCGGCGAGATTGCCATCCAGCCCCTCGTCAGCAAATTCCTCGACTGGGTCGATGAGATGAGAGTGCTGTTGTCCACGAATTGCACGAATAAGCACGAATTATTTTAACGCAAAGAAGCAAAGAGTTGAAGAAGACGGACTGCGGATGTCGAGGCTGAGGCACTGAGCAACTCACCGAGCAAGCTCGCTCTTTGCTCATACCTGCATCCTCTTGACTCCCTATGGTCGTCATCGCTGTGCGATACCATCCGAGTCCTTGGGCAGCAGAGCTGCCAGGTAAGAGGTTAGAGAGGGAGGCGGAGCCTCCTAGTCCAAGCGAAGAGTTTAAGCCTGAGGTGCGACATTTTGGGAATAATTCCCTTTTTGTCGCACTTGAGACTGTCCACGAATTGTACGAATGATCACGAATTTAGGATTTAGGAATGAGTGAACTTGTTTACAAAGATGAGGCTTACGCAATTGTGGGCGCAGCATTAACGGTTGTCAATGAACTTGGCCTAGGATTTGCAGAGGCGGTTTATCAGGAAGCGTTAGAGTTAGAATTGATGGCATCGAGTATCCCTCATGCTAGAGAGAAGGTTTTGCCTGTGTACTATAAGGGAAAGCTCCTCAAAAAAGAGTACATAGCAGACTTCGTCTGCTATGATAAAATTATCGTTGAACTGAAAGCGGTTGAGACATTGGCACCAGAGCATGATGCACAAGTTTTAAACTATCTGAAGGCGACGGGTATGCAGCTTGGATTACTCATCAACTTTGGATCTGCTAAATTGCAAGTAAAGCGCTTAGTTCGGTAACCTCGGGCGAAGCCCGCAAGAATATACATGATGTGATTCGTGACAATTCGTGTAATTAGTGGATGAAATAGATGAACAGAGATTATGATTTAAAGTTTATGATTAAGATGCTCATTGCCATGGGTATCGGGATTGCATTGCTCAAGGCCTCTGGCAGTGCGTTATCAATTCTCTTTTTCCCCGCAATATTGATTGTGCTTGGACAAAAGCGCATTGAACTATTAGTTGCCCTCTTAATGGTTCTTATGTCATTCATGGTAACTGCTGGTGCTCTTGTTCCCAAAAATGTGATATTTTTTACAACTCAAAGAATCTCATTGGCTTTAATCGCATTCTTCTTGATTGCGCAGAATGCTGGGCGTAAGACCAACCTCTTGGTTGCTCCATTTATCACCATTTTCTTTTATGTTGCTTATATGGCGGTAATTTCTTTGTTCGGCTGGCAACCACTTGTTAGTGAGCTGAAGATTGTGTTGTTTATAACCCTATTTACCTCATTTATGATGAGTGCAAATGCTGCGACGGCGTGGGCAGTACGGGAACGTCTTATTCGTTCAATCTTTTTATCAATGGCGTGTTACTTTATCTTTGGTTCGTTTGTAACGCGTTTTTTCCCATCAGTTGGTTATTCTATGCTTATCTCTAAAATGGAGGTGTGGGGGACGGATACATCGGACATTTTACTTGGTGGTGGCGTGCGACTTTTCAGTGGCATGACTTGGCACTCGCAGACATTAGGGCCTCTTTTGGCGGTTTTGAACAGTTTAATTATTACAGATTACCTCATCAATGTAAGAGGAGCTTCGTGGATTTATCGAGGACTTATTCTCGTATGCCCTATTCTTGTTTATTGGACTTCTAGCCGTACTGCTATGGGGGCATATGTCGTTTCTTGGGCAATAGCCATCTTTTTCATTTTGAAAGCTCGCTCGGTAACAGCGTCTCGCAAAAGCCAGATCGTGAGTGGCGCAGTCATCGCTGTCATTCTTGGTCTTCTTGTTGGCGTGTCAGTCCCGCAAATTCGCAATAAGGCGATCGCCTTTGTCTTTAAGCAAGAGGTGGAATTGGTCGCGTATGGAGGTGGTACGGATGGTGGACTAGATTCGGTCATGTCCTCTAGGCAAGCCTTGATCGATCAAAGTCTTTACAATTTTAAGAAGAGTCCTCTCATTGGAAATGGCTTCCAGGTATCAAGTGTGATGGAAGGAATGAAGTTTGAAAGCTGGAAGGCATTGCTTTCTGCGCCTATTGAGAAAGGATTTTTGCCTGCTGCTATTCTTGAAGAAGGCGGAATCTTTGGCGCGATCATGATGGTCATCATTCTCGTAACAGTTTACTTCAGTCTCAATCGTTATCAAGCCTATTGTGGTCTTGCAACATTTCTAATCTTTTTCATCACCAACATGGGGGAATTTAGCTTTTTCTCTATGTCTGGCAATGGGGGCATTCTGTGGTCGTTGGTCTTCATGGGCGTCATGCTCGATGCTAAGAGGATTCAGAGGCTTCAGCGAAGCTGAAGCCAGCCCGAGTATGAGAAGGGACGAGGGACAAGGTTCGAGGAGCGAGATAATAGGGACAAGAGACAAGGTGCAAGGGACGAGGATGGGAGGTTGATATGAAGAGTTTTGAAGATTTAACCGTTTGGCAGAAATCGATGGACTTGGTTGATCATGTTTATGAAATCGCCGATCAGTTACCATCACGAGAAGTTTTTGGACTTAGAGATCAGTTAACTCGTGCCGTCGTGTCGATACCCTCCAATATCGCCGAGGGATATGGCAGAGGCTCCGATAAGGATTTTGCTCACTTTCTTGAAATTGCTAGAGGTTCAACGAATGAGGTCTTAACTCAGCTCGAGATTGTACGTCGTCGTTTTTCTATCGCTGTAGAAGCTGATGCTTCTCTTGCTAAGGAGATTCGACTGATGCTCAATGCTCTTATTATACGCAAACGTTCTTAGGTATTCACCTCGTACCTTGCGCCTTGCACCTCGTACCTCCTAAAAGGGTTTTATGACGATCGTACTGTACACCAATAGTATATCACCACATCAGCTACCGCTGGCGCGGGAGCTTGTCTCACGTGTCGGTGAAGCGAACTTTCGCTACTTCTATACATTGAAGCCTACCAAAGAACGCTTACAAATGGGATGGTTGATTGGCGATCTCCCTGCTTGGTGCGTCTACGAGAAAGAATACGCTGATGCGCAGCAGTGGCTGGAGTCCTGCGATCTCCTTTTAAGCGGTAACCGCACAGTTGGTCTCTTTGAGAAACGTGCGCAATCAGGCAAGCTGACCTGTTATATGTCCGAACGTTGGTTTAAGCCCGCCCTTGGCTTTGGCCGTATCTTTGTGCCAAGCTATTTTAAGATGGCCAAGCGTGTGGTGCATCTGTTGAAGCAATCATCATTATTTTATTATTTACCAATGGGCATTCACGGTGCTAGAGATATGGCACGCTTGTGTGACTTTATGTCCTTCTGCGAACCCGACCCTCAAGAAGGGTGGGGGAGTAGAATCATTAAGAGCGTGCGAGGCCTCCTCGGTTTGAGTAGAATTACGTTTCAATCATCCCCGATGGGGAAGATTTCAAGGGACAAGGGACAAGGTGCAAGGTACAAGGTGCAAGGCGCAAGCGCAGCGAGCTGCGCAGACCAAGAACTAGACCTAGACCAAAGCACGCAGAGCGTGCAAACTCTTGAACCTCGAACCTCGAACCTCGAACCTCTAAAATCCACCTGGTCGGCTAAGGCTGGCGCAGCAGCGCTGCTTGAGTTCTATGAAGCGCACGAAGTGCAGGTAGAAGGGACAAGGAACAAGGAACAAGGAACAAGCGTAGCGAGCTGCGCAGACCAAGGCACGAAGAGCGTGCAAAACCTTGAACCTCATACCTTGAACCTCGAACCTGCCACATACGCATCGAAGATGCGTATGTGGGCCTACTTCGTCGCTCCTAGCGAGAAGACTGATGAGGAATTGACCGCACTTCGAGCCGAACAGTGGCAAGCGATCCAAGCAAAGGAACGTCCACTCCACATTTTGTGGGTGGGACGTTTGCTTGCTTGGAAGAGCGTTGACACGCTCTTCAAAGCAGTTGGTGCTTGCTTGGAAGAAAAATTTTTAGTGAGTCTTACGATTGTCGGCAATGGCCCTGAGCGTGCCAAGTTAGAAGCGCTTGCAGCAAAAGTCTTCCCAGCTCCCAGCTCCCAAAATCCAAACCCTATCACCTTTTTAGATTCCGTCCCCATCACCCAGGTACGCCAATTGATGCGCGAACACGACCTCTATGTCTTGCCAAGCAATGGCTACGAAGGCTGGGGTGCTGTTGTGAGTGAAGCCATTGAGGAACAGATGACCGTCCTCGGCACCCATGAGGCAGGGAGTAGTGGCACGGTCTTGCCTGCAGAGCGTCAATTTAGGGCTGGTGACTGGAAAGCCTTAGCCGCAAAGATCGCTAATTTATGTCGCGCAGAGGCCACGGAGATCGCAGAGGCTTGTTATGAATGAATGTGAACGAGATGAATAGAATGCTCTTGGATCGCTGATCTTACGAGAGGCAATTGAAACACATCGTAGCCTTGGCCCTAGACTGCTTGAATCTGTCTATGAAAAAGTCTTGGCTGCAAGATTACGAAGAGTAGGTTGCGTAGCCGACTGTCAAAAGCCTATTGACGTGCTTGCGGATGATATCGTGATAAAAGAGGCGTTTCGTGTAGACATTATTGTGAATAACAAAATTATCATAGAATTGAAGTCTGTTGAGGTGTTGAAGCCTGTTCATACCAAGCAACTTCATACGTACTTAAAGCTGACAGGGATGCGTCTTGGCTACTTAATTAATTTTAATGTTGACTTGCTCAAGGAAGGTATCGTGCGCAAGGTCAATGATTTTTAACAAGTCTTAGAGCAAAGGCTCGCCGCAGACACTATAAAAACTCTGCGACCTCCGTGTCCTCTGCGCGAAACAAAAGGAAATCATCATGAATAGAAACATTGTTTGTATTGGTGCGGGCTATATCGGTGGACCGACTATGGCTGTCATCGCTCAAAAGAACCCTGATCGTAAGGTTATCGTGGTTGATATCAACCACGAACGTATCGCTGCGTGGAACTCCGATAACCTCCCCATCTACGAACCTGGCCTTCAGGAGGTCGTTGAATCTTGCCGTGGCAAGAACCTCTTCTTCTCCACAGACATCGACGCTGCAATCCGCGAATGCGATATCATCTTTGTGGGTGTCAATACGCCGACGAAGACCTTCGGCCGTGGCGCAGGTCGTGCTTCTGACTTGCAATACTGGGAATCAACCGCTCGCAATATATCGAAGGTCGCTAACGGTGATAAGATCGTCGTCGAAAAGTCTACGTTGCCTGTTCGCACCGCTGCTGCCATGGAAGCAATCCTCGCAGAACACCCTGAACACACCTTCCAAGTCCTTTCCAATCCGGAGTTCCTCGCAGAAGGTACCGCCATCAATGACCTGCTCAATCCTGACCGTGTCTTGATCGGTGGACCACAAACGCCTAAGGGCCAAGAGGCTGTTCAGGTGTTGAGCGATGTCTACGCTGCATGGGTGCCTCGTGAAAAGATTCTCACGACCAACGTTTGGTCTGCAGAACTCACCAAGCTCGCAGCCAATGCGATGCTGGCGCAACGCGTCTCCTCGATCAATGCCTTCTCTGCGCTCTGCGAAGCAACAGGTGCCAATGTAGAAGAGGTCGCTCGTGTGATGGGCGCTGACAATCGTATCGGCTCGAAATTCCTCAAAGCTGGCCCTGGATTCGGTGGTTCGTGCTTTAAGAAGGATGTGCTCAACCTCGTTTATCTTTGCGAAACCTATGGTCTTCAAGAGGCTGCAGACTACTGGAATCAAGTGATCTTGATGAATGACTACCAGCAAGAACGCATTGTCGCGCGTATGCTTAAAGAAATGTTCAATACCGTTGCCAATAAGAAGATTGCGATTCTTGGGTTTGCCTTCAAGGCCAATACCGGTGACACCCGTGAAGCCCCTGCGATTAATGTCTGTAAAATGCTCGCAGAAGAACACGCCAAGCTCGCCGTGACCGACCCCAAGGCCTTGCCTAATGCTAAGAAGGATTTGGTAGCGTTGAATAACGTCACCTACACTGAAGACCCCTATGAAGCCATTCAAGATGCCGATGCCGTTGTGCTTATGACCGATTGGGCTGAGTATCAATCACTCGATTGGCAACGCATCTTCGCCTCCATGCGCAAACCCGCCTTTGTCTTCGACACCCGCAACCACCTCGATGCCTCAGCCCTTAAGTCCATCGGCTTCCTCTATCGTGGTATGGGTAAGTAGTGGACCAGCGAGGTGCGACAGGGACTAGTTGCTAGTTGCTAGTTGCTAGTTGCTAGTTGCTAGTGGTCGGATAACGAAAGGAGCGCCTATGTCTAACTACAATGATTTGTTGGCTTATAAAGCTGCACGTAAGGTAGCGAAGGCTATTTACTTGCATGCGCAGAGCTTTCCTCAATTTGAAAAGTTTGCCTTGGCAGACCAACTACGCCGTGCCGCCGTCTCCATCTTCTCGAATATTGCAGAGGGATGTGGGAGAGGTACTAATAAAGACTTTGCACACTTCCTTGAGATGTCAAGAGGTTCGCTACAAGAAACAGAATCACAATTCGACTTCGCTGTAGAATTAGGCTTTTGCGATGATTCTGATGAAGTTCGGCAAGACATTACTGAATGCGGCAAGCTGATTAACGGCTTGATTAAACATTTGAAGGCTAGCCACTAGCCACTAGCAACTAAATCCGAAGGATTTCCCCATGAAAATTATCCATATCATTACCGGTATTTCTCGTAACAGCGGGGGGCCTGCGCGCTCTTCGCAAGGGCTTGTCGCGGCTCTTAATCACGCGGGTGTTGAAGCTTGGTTGCTCTCATGTGTCGTTGGCGAAGAGGCTTGGTTGCCTGGTGTTACCAACTTTAAGGCACCAACTGTTGCGGGCAATAAGGCCTTACATCAATTTTTCATTGATGCGATTCATGAGGTCAAGCCTGACTTGATTCACTTGCATGGTATTTGGCAATGGCAAATTCACTTAGCGGCAAAGGCTGCTCGGGCATGTAGCATTCCCTATGTTGTGGCACCAAGAGGCATGCTTGAACCGTGGTCATTGGAACAGCGCAAGTGGAAAAAACGCCTTGCCTTGTGGCTCTATCAAGGAAACGACCTGCGCCGTGCGGCTGCACTTCATGCAACCGCAGAGTCAGAAGCTGAACAATTCCGCAAGCTCGGTTTTAAGCAGGAGATTATTCTTTCCCCCAATGCTGTTAATGTGCCAGATGCGCTTCCGCCTAGCCAACGCCAAGCAGATGGTAAGCGTCGTGCGCTCTTTATGTCACGTATCCATCCCAAAAAAGGACTCGTCGAACTCATGGAGGCCTGGTCAAAGGTAAATCATGCTCAGTGGGTATTAGAAATTGTCGGAACTGATTCTGATGGCTATCAAAAAACTGTAGAAGAAGCCGCTCGTCATTTTGGTGTGGCCGATTCTGTGATCTTTACAGGGCCTTTAATGGATGAGGTAAAATGGCAAGCTTATTGCCGAGCCGATCTATTCGTCTTGCCGACCTACTCGGAGAATTTTGGTATCGTCATCGCAGAGGCTCTTTACGCTCACGTTCCCGTGATCACCACCAAAGGCACCCCATGGCAGGAGCTGGAAGGATACAAAGAGGAGCAAGGTTCAAGGAGCAAGGTTCAAGGACACATAGCGTCCGCAACAAGCAACGCGAAAGAGTCGAACGTCGATAGTCGAACGACGGGAGCAAGCGCAGCGAGCTGCGTAGACCAAGAACGAGACCTAAGCCAAGATCCCAATGCTGAAACTTCGTCTTGTCAAGCGGAGGCTCTAGCCGACAATCCAGCCGTGGCGCAGCCACACTGCGGAGTGCAACGACAATCAAGCACGGTCTCCGACCGTCCCTCGGGCTCTGAACTCGGGCTTTCCTCTAACGGCCGTTGCGGTTGGTGGATCGACATCGGTATTGAACCATTGATCATCGCCTTGCGTGAAGCAATGGCGCTCTCTGATGAGCAACGTCATCAACTTGGCCTCAATGGCCGTCAACTCGTAGAAGCCAAATACACGTGGCCAGCTGTCGCCCAAATGATGGTCAATGGTTATAAAAGTGTTTTGTCGAAATAAAGGACATCAGCGGAATTCTCACCATCCTTTAAATTACGTGAAGGTTTTTTATGCAAGTTAATTTAACGAATTATCAGAGTGTTCTCTCTACCAGAAATCGTTTTGCTCGATTGCTGTGGAATATTTGCTGTGTGATTTTTTTCAGACCAACACCTCCAGTTGGTTCGATTTTTCGAAGGTGGAGACGATTTGTCCTATCTATTTTTGGAGCAAAATTACATGTGACCGCGAATGTTTACCCCAGTGTTAAAATATGGGCACCATGGAATTTGAAGATGGGTGCGTATTCAGCATTAGCCACGAATGTTAATGTCTACAACACAGGGATGATTGATATTGGTGAACAGGTAACAATTTCTCAAGGTGCTTATTTATGTCCTGGTAGTCATGATATCAGTAATCCTAAATTCCCCATGATCTGCTCCGCTATGACAATTGAGGATTCTGTTTGGATTGCTACTGAAGCTTTTGTTGGTGGTCGTAATGTAACCGTCGGCGAAGGAGCGGTCGTCGCTGCTCGAGCAGTTGTCATGCAATCTGTTGAGCCCTGGACGGTCGTCGGTGGTAACCCTGCTAAGTTTATCAAAAAGAGGGTGCTGCGCAGCGAGTAAACTCGCAAGCTAGTGGACGGTGTACAGTGTACGGTGTACGGTAGACGGTGGACGGTAGACGGCTGATTCAGATTTTAATGCAAAGAAGCAAAGAGTTAAAGAAGACGGACTACGGATGTCGAGTATGAGGCAATGAGCAACTCTTCGAGCGAGCTCGATCGTTGCTCATACCTACATCCTCTTGACTCCCTATGGTCGTCATCGCTGTGCGATACCATCCGAGTCCTTGGGCGACTGCGTCGCCAGGTTCGAGGTGAGAGAGGGAGGCGGAGCCTCCTAGTCCAAGTAGGAATCCAAGACCAAGAGCAGCGAAGCTGCTAGGTAATAGGTTGGAGGTTTGTATGACAGATGATGAGCTTTCTTATAAGATTATCGGGGCGATCCTTGAGGTGCATGCTGTGCTGGGTGGACCTGGACTGCTCGAGTCTGTCTATGAGGCTGCACTTGAGAAGGAATTGTTGTCTCGTGGGCTTGATGTGAAGCGTCAAGTCCAAGTACCGATCGTCTATAAGGGTGATGTCGTTGGGGATCCTTTGCGTCTTGATTTGTTTGTGAATGATCGAATCATCATTGAGCTAAAAGCTGTTACCGAAATGCATGATGTCTTTAAAAGCCAGCTCTTGACCTATTTAAGAGTGATGAATCTGCGCCTCGGTTTGCTCGTCAATTTTGGTGTGCCGTATGTGAAAGATGGCATTACACGTGTTTTGAATAATCGTTTTAACGAATGTTAAATAAGAAAAGACCAGCTTCTTGATCACTTGTGAGCATGAAGCTTCTTTCCTTCTTTGAACCTTTGCGTTTAGAAAGTATTGATCATGGACCTATCCATCGTGATTTTAACTGGCAATGAAGAATTGCATATCGCACGCTGCTTGCAGCGGCTCATGCCTCTCTTTGGCGTGAGTGACACCTTGCCACTTAACCGAGTCTTCGTGATTGACTGTTTCTCGAAAGATAAAACGGTTGAGATTGCGAAGTCTCTTGGCGCGACGGTGCTTGAACACGCCTGGCCAGGCAATCAGGCGATGCAGTTCAATTGGGCGCTAGGCGAATTATCCATCCAAACGAAGTGGGTGCTACGCCTTGATGCAGATGAATACCTCACGCCTGAGCTAATCGATGAGATTAAGGCTAAGTTGCCGACACTCGATGATGATGTCACGGGTGTGGTCTTCCCCTTGCGGCGTGTGTGGATGGGACGCACCATTCGTAGAGGTACAGGCCGTGTTGATTTGTTGCGTCTTTTCCAACCGTCTAAGGCCATGTGTGAGATTCGCCTCATGGATGAACACATGGTTCTAAAGGAAGGTCAGAGTGTTCTCTTTGAACATGAATTTGCGGACGACAACTTGAATGACCTCGCTTGGTGGACACAAAAGCACATCGGCTACGCCCTCCGTGAAGCGCTCGATCTGTTGAATGTGGAGTACGGGATTCTTGAACCTCTGCAGGAGAGTTCTCAAAAGCCGAACGACGAAAGCCGAACGACGGGAGCAAGCGTAGCGAGCTGCGCAGACCAAGAACTAGACCTAGTCCAAGGCACGCAGGGCGTGCAAAACCTCGAACCTCGCACCTCGAACCTTGCACCCTCCTTAAGCGAACAAGCGGCGGCGAAGCGTGCGAAGAAGCTCAAGTATGCAAAGATGCCGCTCTTCTTCCGTAGCTTCATGTATTTCATTCTGCGTTATGTGGTCAAGGGGGGATTTCTGGAAGGCAAGGAAGGGTTCCTTTGGCACTTCCTCCAAGGTTGGTGGTACCGCACACTCGTCGACGCCCGTATCTATGAGATCAAACGCGGTGCCTGCCTCCAAGGCGATGCGTCAGACAAGGCGAAGCTACAGGCCTACCTCCTTGATCGCTACAGCATTGATTGCCATAAGGTAAATCCATTTGATAAATAGGCGGCAGAGCCGCTGAGGCTTAGGCAGTTTAATCATGAAGAGACGAAGGTAACGAAGGGAAGATGCCTGCGTCATCGCAACAGCAGAAAGGCTTTGCCACGCAACAAGTAACAAGCGGAGACGCAGGGTGAGGCAAGCCTTGAGTGGACTGCAACAGTGAGTTTGTGTACTCGCTGATAGATTCGAAAGTCTAACGACTAAAGAAGAATAAGTGATTTAGTAACTTTGACCACTGTAGTGTCGCAATTTTGTTCATTTATAAGAAACTAGACTTTACGCCATACCGAATCCATTAAAATTGTACAAGAGTCACACAACTAACGTTTTTTAGGCATTTTCTCTCGTAATGTAAACTTTCAACTTGAGGCATTAAGCTAAACCTGCTAATGTTAATTTAGTTTCTTGCGAACAGCTAGGAGGGTTGAAAGAACAGAAATAAACAAGATTTATCGACACTGCAATACAAAACTATAATAAAGGAGATTTAACAATGAGCAATAATCACGTATCTGGAGTTGTAACTGTTGTCGAAGATAAAATCCGTATAACTCTTTCGCTCTATACATCCAATGGGGAAGCTTTACCCGCATGGACGTATGGAAACCAATTTGAAGGATTGTCACGTCTTATTAAAGCAACGGAACGGTTGCACAGTGCTCTAAGTAAAGAGGCTGATTTCTCTGCTATTTTGGGCAAGGGAGAATTGCTTCTTGATCGAATCGAACCAGGTGGGAGCAAGTGGTCTGAGTTTGTCTTCCAAATTAGTACAAACGTCGCTTCTCAGGCGATTATTGATAATGTGTTAAAGGAAATCAAAATGAATCCTGAATTAACTCTTTTTGGTGGTACTCTATTAATTGCCGCAATATGCTGGGGAACACTCTACATTGGTAAAAAATATAGTAAAACACCTGAGCAGGGGCAATCATTAATTAATATCGCCAATAGTACGCTTGAAAACTGTGCTATCAATCTTAATCTTTCGAAATCAGAACTTGAAAAAGTATTAGAAGACACACTACCTATAGACAAGTCGTATTGTAAGTCTGTTGCTCAAACGGTTGAACCGATGCGCTTGCGCGGAGGTTCCTTTGAGGTCTGCACTTCCAAAGGTCGTACTTCTTTACCTAATGAACTTGTTCAACAAATGCCCAGTTCATACGAAATTGTAGATGAACCAGAATACACCACAACAGATATAAATGATGTAGAGATTCAAATAGTTGCGTCAACCCGAGAGTCTGCATCATCAATTTGGAAAGTTCAGCTTCCTGAAGAGCAACCTTTTTCTAAGACAGCAATTAAAGCAAAATTAGACCAAGAGCATGATGTCGATCCTATTAATCTAATGTATCGCGAGTTTATAAAAGTAGACCTTACTGTATATAGCAAGTATGATATAAAGAAACGTACAAATGTAGCCCATCATGTTCTAATTAGAAAAGTATATAACTGATAATTAGTTGTCATCTCGACTGCAAGAATACAACTTCTAAAATGCGACTGAAGTTTGTTATATGTATTTAATCGAATCAAAACATTCAAAATACTCCAAAAGTATCCAGAGTTGTTAGATGAGGCAGATGATGATTTAAGAACGCAGGAAGAGAAAGACCATCCTGATGGTTGGGGATTTATGATCGGATAAGTTACACGAATGGGGGATGACCTGTGGTCATAGTGACAGGTCATGGGAGGCTAATGCCTACGTAGCTGGTCTGCGGATATTTTAATGCAAAGACGCAAAGAAAAAGGAATATTACGATGGACTTTATATGCTTGCCCCCTGAGACAAGGGATAGTGTTCTTGAGAAAGTTGCAGAGGAGAATGCTGCAGGTGAGAAGTTTTCGACATCAAATAATGACTTCGGTGAAGTTGAAATGACTGTCAAAATGATCAAATCTGGACATCTTACAGGCAAAACCACTGAATCTGATGGAAAGCTTGTTTGTTGTGAAAATGTATCGATTACTCGTAAAGGGCGCAAACTTCTCACGCAATTAAGAAAACAAAGAGAACAGACACAATCTAAAAAAGAAGGGGGGGCTTGGGCTTCAACTACTAAGTGGATAGGAAGAGGTATTGCATTTATCTTTCTTACGATCTTTTCTTTCTGTTTGAAGGATTGTTTAGCCCCCGTTTTTGTCAAGGTTGTAACACCTTATGCTTCTAAGGAGTTGACGAGACTCTACAAAAACCTCCGACACCCGCCCCCCCCTTCTGTTGCCACCAGTAACGGTGCAGCTACGCCGACTTCGTCTAAAAAAGAGATTCGATATGATGTCGTTCTGCAAAGCTATGGATCATCTAAAATAAAAGTAATAAGCATCCTTAAAGAATTTTTAGGACTATCACTTAAAGATGCGACGGATATGGTAGAGCATTCACCTTGTGTGCTAAGAAGGGTAGTTGATAAAAATAGTGCTATCTCTATTAAAAATAGATTTGAGAAGGTTGGTGCAGTCATTGAGTTGCGACCGATTGATTCGTCTAAATCTATCAATCAAGAATAACAAGGGGGAGACGTGGACGCAAAACAATCGCAAGAAAAGACATGTGACTCGAGTATTAAATTTTTTAGAAATAGTCTACTGAGCTGACAGACGACAGCCACTAGCCGTCACACCAACCTCAAAGGTCCCTATGTTTATTATTTATGATCCGATTACTCGTTTTACTGCAACTGAGAAAGCTGACACATTCCTCATTGAGGTTGAGGCGACAGAGGCCGATAAGGTCTGTGCGATGCTCAATGAATTCAGCGAACGTCTCCACGATCGCTATCTGGTGACAAATGTTGGAGCACGTTTCCCTCGTGAGGTCTTGGGTGATCTGCTTAACCGCATCAGGAAAGAGCCCGCCCTGATTCAGTCAGTCGTCACCTACATCAATGCCCATAATGGCTTTTATCTACTGCCTGCAATTCTCGGGGAGTTAGTGCGAGGAGGCAAAGCCTCCTAGTCCAAGTAGAAAGTCCAAGCCCAAGAGCGACTGCGTCGCAGCCAAGCTAAAATTGCCTTGTATTAAAATGCTTCCTATCCGACGAGGCTGCGCCTCGAGTGAACAGTGGATAGTCACAGTGAACAGGGAGCGGCTGCGCCGCTAGTTACAGTTACAGAGAACAGCTACAGGAAGAGCGGCTGCGCCGCTAGTCAGCGTGGGGCGGCTGCGCCTCACTTGCAACAAAAGATCCCTTATCCGAGTCGTCGGGTAGGGGATCTTTTGCATTTAGGGCTTGATGCTTGTTGCGTGATGCCTGTTGCGCAAGCTCCGCTTGCTCTCTCTACGCCTATGCCTATAAACTAGGACTTGTTACTTGGTGAACACAAATTCCCAGATCTTGAAGGCGTATTTGGGGAACATCATGGGGAGGTAGCAGAAGTAGCCGTTTTCGCGGTTGGCGCGGGCGTTTTCTTGGTTGAGTAGGATGTTGCTGCGCCAGCCGTTGGTGCTTTTGCCGCCGAGGCGCATGCCGACCATGGGTTGGGGGAGGTAGGTGGTGCGTAAGCGGTTGCGGCAGAAGTAGCGGATCATGAGCTCGAAGTCTGCGGAGATGTGGTAGCCGAGCTTGTAGTAGCCGAGCTGCTCAAAGAGGGGTTTGCGGATGTAGACGCTGGGGTGGGGAACCATATAGCCCCAACGGCCCATCCAGGGTTTCCAGTTCTTTGCTGAATAGTATCGGCGGGTGGGGGCTTGGCGGAGGTCGTCGAGTTGATTGCTGTCAATGGTCTTGATGAAGCGGATGTCGCCATAGAGTGCGTCGATGGTATCGTCTACGAAGGCGTTGGCGACGTCGCGGAGAACGGAATCGGTTTGGAGGAAGTCGTCGGCGTTGAGGATGCCGACGACTTCGCCAGTGGCCATGCGGATGCCTTTGTTGATGGCGTCGTACATGCCTTGGTCGCGTTCGCTGATCCACTGGAGGGCTATGCCTGCTTGTTGGAATCTGGGGGCGTAGTCTTTGATCACTTCGACGGTGTTGTCTTTGCTGCCGCCATCGATAATGAGGTATTCGATATCGGTGTGGTTTTGCGTCAAGACGGATTCAAAGGCTGACCCTAGTGTTTTGGCGGAGTTGTAGCAAACGGTAATAAGGGAAACTTTCATGGTACGATCCATTCAAATAGGTTTTTGTATGAGTGGTACAATAGCACATTCTGCTTGCGGTTGTCAAGGGGAAAGAGGGCGCGAGGCGGCATCCTAGTTGTAGTTTGAGTTTCAGTTTCAGCAAGACTGCGTGCAAGCTTGCGGGTAGCGTAGGCATCGAATGGCCGCGAATGGCCACGAATGGTTGCTAACGCTCGCAGGACTGCCAGGAGCCTGCGAGCGGTTGCAGCGTGGGGCGGCGGAGCCGCGGGTAGCGAGAGTTATTGATAGGCTGAGCGGAGGCCATGGGGCGAGCAAGCTTGCCCGCAACGGGCATCAAGCAACAGGAAACAAGCACTGGAACTCGAAACTGGAACTGGAACTAGATGACGCAGTCATCTCTGCGTGAACGGAGCGAACTGCCTTTTTCGGACTATTATTGCTCGTTTGCTTAAAATTCTCATCAAATGATCACGTTAGCTTAGGAATCGCCACGTTTACCCTTGCCTTTTTGTTTTCTAATGTGCTATACTGCAGTTAATCAAAAGAAAGGAACATGATGATGAGTAAACAATTAAAAGATGCTCCTAAGCAGCGTTTAAGCGTGGAACCAACTACTCGCGACATTCAACGTACTGTTGCTGCTTTTTTTACTCATTTAGAAAAAGACAAAGCTTCTAAAAAAGCTTTTTTCGATGAATTAGATCGTAAAATGAGTTCTAGAACAGCTCTCTAGGCAATCTTCGTAATGTGGGAGCGGCTGCGCCGCTAGTTGTAGTTTAAGTCTTAGTTTTAGGAAGAGAGGAGGCGGGGCCTCCTAGTATACGGTGGACAGTCGCAGTGAACAGAACGCGAATCTTAGCCTACGCATTTCTAAACGCAAAGAAGCAAAGGGAGCGGCGATGCCGCTAGTGCTAGTTGATAGTCCTAGTCCTAGTGCTAGGAAGGGCTGCCGCCCCACACCTTGCTTATTAAAGGTCAAGAATGCAAGGAATGCAAGGAATCTCAGCCTACGCATTTTTTAACCACGAAAGAACACAAAGGGCACAAAGACGGACTGTGGATGTCGAGGATGAGGCACTGAGCAACTCTCCGAGCGAGCTCGCTCCTTGCTCATACCTGCATCCTGGCACTCCCTACGGTCGTTATCACTGCGTGATCACATCCTCGCCCTTTACAAGGCTTAGGCACTAGACTAGTCCTAGTGCTAGTGATGAGGCTACCGCCTCATACTCTGCTAATTTGAGAGGCGGGGGCTCGCAGTGAACAGGAAGAGGCGGTGCCTCCTAGTTGCAGTTTGAGTTACAGTTTTAGGAAGAGAGGAGGCGATGCCTCGGAGGGGGAATGGTATGAATCATACAACGTTGAAGCCGTTTAGGGTGTTTCATCTGGGGTGCTTTATTCAAGATGAATTGGATGAACGGGGCTGGGATCAGTCTGTCTTGGCTGATGTTTTGGGGATTACGCCTCAGCATGTGTCGGAATTACTTGCTGGCGAGGTGTCGATTACTGCGGATGTGGCGGTGCGGCTTTCGCAAACCTTTAAGCAGTCTGCTCTGTATTGGTTGAATTTGCAGGAGGCGTAGTCTGCGTAGCCTACGAGCTGTTGCAGCGTAACTGTTGCAGCGTTTTTTTAGCCGCACAAGATGAAAAAGACACAAATGAGGTGGGGCAAAGAGGGTATGCCTCTAGTTCGAGTTCGACTGTTATGGGGGGAGCGGCTGCCTCTCTCCTTGCTTATTGACTTGACGGCGTTGTCTTACAGCCTACGCAAAAATACGTTGCGCTACATTCCTTTGCTCGCTCATTTTGCTTTGAGCTTGGTGTCGTGTGCGGCTGCGCCGTGGAATGGGGGGCTCTGCGGTTTGGTTGGTGGGGGGAGGGGGTGAAAAATGACTTTGGGGGTGCTTTTGTCCTTGCTTTTTATGCGAAAATAGGATATGCTTCTTTTATTTAATGGATTTCTTTGCGTGAGGTGATGATGTTACTCAATTTTACTAAGATGCATGGCGCGGCGAATGACTTTATCATGATCGATGATCGTGAGGGGGTGGTGCCGTGGGAGGATTATGTCTTGATGTCGATCTTGGCGACGCGTCGTACGGGTATCGGCTGTGAGGGGGTGATCTTGATCCAGGCGTCGTCGAGGGCGGATTTTAGGATGCGTTTTTTGAACCCGGATGGTTCTGAGGTCGATATGTGTGGCAATGGTGCGCGCTGTGCGGCGTGGTTTGCGAACCAAATCGGTGCTGCTGGGCGGTCGATGACAATGGAGACGTCGTGTGGTCTGTTGGATGCGGAGATCGTGGATGCCTATCGGGTTAAGGTCTGGATGCCTGAGGTCTCGATGAGGAGCTTTGGAATGGTGGTGCATGCGGCTGGGAAGCCTTATTCGGGTGACTACTTGAATACTGGTGTGCCGCATTTTGTGGTTTTTTGTGAACGGCCTGAGTCTGTGGATCTCTCGGTTGAGGGGAGGGGGTTGCGTTTGCATGAGGCTTTTGCTCCTGAGGGTACGAATGTGAGCTTTGCTCGGTTGCGGATGCCTAATCGGTTGACGATGAGGACTTTTGAGCGTGGCGTGGAGGGTGAGTCTGGTGCTTGTGGTACGGGGGCGGTTGCTGCTGCGGTCGCAGCTGTGGAGAAGCATGGGGCTACTTTGCCTATCTGTGTGAAGTCGTCGGGTGGTTTTGAACTGGTGGTTGATGCGCAGTGGCGTGATAAGCAGTGCACGGGCATTACGCTTACGGGACCGGTTTGTAAGGTCTTTGATGGCGTGGTCGATTTGGATGCGGTGGATTTGTCTTTGACGCAATAGGCGGTGGAGGGTCTGCGAGGTTTTTTTAGCTGTCTCATTCTCGGCAAATTAGTGGGTTAACGTGTTAAGATTGCCGGGAATGAAAAGAATGGCGAGGCGGAGCCTCGAGTGAATGGTGCGCAGTCACAGTGAACAGGAATTTTTGAAACGCAAAGGGAGCGTCTACGCAGGTAGAATTTGAACTGTAAAATGTGGCCTTTGCTAGCGGTCTTTTGGGGCGGAGGTCTAGCTAAACGGGCTGCGAGCGAGCTCTTTGTCATTAATGTGTATTAAGCGGCTGTGCCGTGGGGATTTTTATGAATCGTATTATTTTATTGCCAGAGGAAATTGCTGATGATGGGGTGTGTACGCTCTCGGATCAGCGGGCTGTGCATTTGTGTCAATTTTTGCATGCTGCGCCTGGGCGTCGGGTGAAGGTTGGGGTGCTGAATGGCCCCATTGGTTGGGCTGAGGTACTTGCTGTGGCTGATGATGGGGCGGTTTCGCTCTGTGTGGATTGTCGGGAGGCGGCGTTGGAACCGTGGTTTGACTTGTTGATTGCGTTGCCTAGGCCGCGGGCGATCAAGCGGTTGTGGCCTCAAATGGCTACAATGGGTGTGCGGACGATCTATTTGACGGCTGCGGAAAAGGTGGAGAAGAGTTATTTTTCGAGTCATGCGTTGAGGCCTGAGGCGTATCGGCCGTTGTTGATTGATGGATTGATGCAGGCTGGTACGACGCGTTTGCCGGAGGTGGTGATGATCCCGAAGTTTCATCAGATTGGTGGGGTTATTCCGCAGGGGGGGGCGCGTTTTTTGGCGCATCCTCGGGTGGCGAAGCCTGATTTCTCTGGAATTACTCCTGGGGTTTTGCCGTTGATTGCGGTGGGGCCTGATGGGGGGTGGTCGGATCGTGAGTGTGAACATTTCTTTGCGCTTGGTTTTCAGCCGTTTTCTCTGGGGGAACGTCCTTTGCGAACGGATACGGCTGCGATTGCGTTGGTTGCGACGTTGCAGTTTGCGTTGGGTGAGATGGGGGGGCGGTGATGCGTGTATTGCTGCATACGTGTTGTGCGGTGTGTGCGTCGCATTGTGTCAAGGTTTTGATGCGTGATGGGCATGTGCCGGTGCTCTACTATTCTAATCAGAATATTGCTCCTGAGGCGGAGTGGTTGCGTCGTCTGGAGAGTGTGAAGCTTTTGGCTGAGCGTGAGGGGTTGGAGTATCGTGTGGATGCTTATGACCATGCTGGCTGGTTGGCTGATGTGGCGCGTGGCTTTGAGGGATGCCGGGAGGGTGGTGAACGGTGTGGGCGGTGCTTTGGGTATAGCTTGCGGAGGACGTTTGCTGAGATGGGGGCTGTGGATTGTGTGGCGTTTACGACGTCGTTGACGGTGAGTCCGCATAAGCGGAGTCCTTTGATCTTGGAAATTGGTCTTGAGGTGGGGGGGGGGGCGTTTTTACCTTACAATTTTAAGAAGCAGAATGGTTTTTTAGAGAGTATTCAGTTGGCTCGGGCTTATGGGCTCTATCAGCAGGATTATTGTGGATGTGGGTTTTCGCTGGCGGAGCGAAGGATCTCTCTGGGTGTCAATTAGACCGTTGCGCTTTTAGGGACGGGCTGTGGTACTTGTGAATGGACAGCAGGGGCGGTTGGTGCCCTAGCATGTCGAATGTTGGCTGAGTAGGCTCGTGATAGTATAATACGGCTATGCAGCGAGTTGGGCTGAACTCGCTGCCCTCGGTTGACTAGCTGAAGTAGCTGCGTGCCTGTGCGTGTCTTAAAATGGAAAGGATGATGTGATGAATCAAACGACGTTGCCGACGTTGCCTACACGGCGTGACTTGGGGGAGGATCCTTGGGTGAGGGATTTTGTGCGATGGATGAAGGATGTTCGCCATTCTGCGAGGTTGACGATTGAGAACTATTTGCGTGATTTGTCGCAGTTTGCGGCGTTTCAATTTGATGGGGTGAATCCGCCTTTTGATTGGGTGGGGGTGTCGCGTGATGATGTGGAGAATTACCTCTATGCGTATACGCGTACTGGGGTGACGGGGCATTCTACAGCGCGAAAGTTGGCGGCGTTGCGAACTTACTATAAATATTTATTGAGCTTGGATCGGATCGAGGTGTCGCCGTTGATTGGGGTGACGCCACCTAAACAGGGGAAAAAGCTGCCGAGGCTTTTGACAGGTGAACAGATCGATTCGTTGATTGCTGCTCCGCTTGCTGCTCTTGCTGAGCTTAAACGTCGGGGCGGGTCAATTACGACGGAGGTGGTCTATGCTCACTATCGTGATCGGGCGATCTTTGAGTTTCTCTATTCTACGGGGTGTCGTGTCTCTGAATTGGTGGCATTGACGAATCGTACGCTCTATTTGGACCGGGGAACGTGTATTGTCTTGGGTAAGGGAGATAAGGAAAGGTTGTGTATTTTGGGAGAACCTGCTGTTGAGGCGATTAGGCAAATGCAGGAGTGGGCTTCGCAAATTTGGTCGTCTGCGCGTTTGCCGAATACGGCTGTCTTTTTGAATCAATGGGGGGAGGGGTTGACGACGCGGAGTATTCAGCGATTTATGAAGGTGCGTTTGCTGCAGGCTGGGTTGCCAGCTGATCTTTCGCCGCATAAATTGCGGCATAGTTTTGCCACGCATCTTTTAGATGCGGGTGCAGATTTGAGGAGTGTGCAGGAGATGTTGGGGCATGCATCTCCTGAGACGACGCAGATCTACACGCATCTCTCGATGTCGCATTTGAGTGATACGTATCATCGTGCTCACCCTCGAGGGTGAGCTGCTTGTGGTGAGTCTGCCAGATTTTTTTAGCTGCAAAAGAAAGATGTGGACTAACTTCATGCTCGGCTTATGGCCTCGCACAGCTAGCTTGTTTGGTGGTGGCTGTGCTGCGGGATGGGGTGGGCTGTATCGCTGGTTTAGCTGTGCTTGCGGGTCTAGTTGGAGGGGCTATTCGGGCTGTAATGAAGCGACTTTTGGGGCTCTGAGGGGTGGTTTGGGTTGATTTATGGCTCAAAACAGTCGTTATGCATTGAAAAAGTGGCAGATACGTTGTTTTTGTGCTTGATTTTCTAAGCGATTTATAGGATTATAAAGAGCTATTTAAGCAATATGCTCTAAATCATAAAGGAAATTTTTATCATGACACGTTGGTCTACTAGTTTACTTGCTACTCTTCGAGATGCACCCCAAGATGCCGAAATCGACAGCCACAAGCTTTTAATCCGTGCTGGATTGATGCGTAAGGTCGCTGGTGGTCTCTATAGCTTTATGCCTATGGGACTGCGGGTGCTTCATAAGATTGAGGCGATTATTCGTCAGGAGCTTGATCGTGCTGGTGCACAGGAAATCCAAATGCCAGTCTTGCAACCTGCAGAATTGTGGCAAAAGACTGGCCGTTGGACGACGATGGGTGCGGGGATGTTTAAGCTTAAGGATCGTAAGGAAGCTTTGATGGCGTTGAGCCCGACAGCTGAGGAAATGGTCACGGATCTGATCAAACGTGAAATTAGCTCTTATCGCCAGTTGCCTTGCACGGTTTACCAAATCCAAACGAAGTTTCGTGATGAAATTCGTCCGCGTTTTGGCTTGATGCGTGCAAAAGAATTTTTGATGAAGGATGCCTACAGCTTTGATGTCTCGCTGGATGCTGCAGATAAGAGCTACCAGGCGATGTTTGATGCGTATGTGAGGATCTTTAATCGTTGCGGGTTGCGGGCTAAGCCTGTGGAAGCGGACACGGGCGATATCGGAGGGAACTGCTCTCACGAATTTATGGTATTGGCGGCTTCTGGTGAGGATGGTATCTTGGACTGCGATAGCTGTGGCTATGCAGCGAATCAGGAACGTGCAGAGCGTCGTTGCGGAGAAGCAGTTTATACGGTTGAGACTAGTAGCGCTGAGGTTGTAGATACTCCTGGTAAGGAGAGCTGTGAAGATGTGGCGGCTTTCTTGCAGGTGTCTGTAGACCAGGTTGTCAAGGCGATGGTTTGCTTGGTCGATGGTAAGCCGGCTATGGCGTTGGTGCCTGGTAACCGTGAGCTGAATGAATTGAAGTTGAAGCGTGCAATGGGGGGCTCTAAGGTCGAATTGGCTGATGATGAAACGATTGGTAAGCTCGTTGGCCCTGTTGGCTCAATTGGCCCAGTGGGTGTAACGATTCCTGTCTATGCGGATCTCTCTTTGCAGGGGGCTGCTGATGTGGTGGTCGGGGCAAATGCTGCTGGCCAGCATTTGCGTCATGTCTCTCTCGCTCGCGATGCGAAGATTGTTGGTTTTGCGGATTTATCAATCGTTGATGCTGGAGACAGCTGCCCACATTGTGGGGCGCCTTTGACCATTAAGCGTGGTGTGGAGGTCGGTCATGTCTTTAAGCTGGGCACAAAGTATACGGAAGCTTTTGAAGCGAATTTCTTGAATGACCAGGGTGCGACAGAGACGATGGTGATGGGCTGCTATGGTATTGGTGTGAGCCGAACCCTCCAAGCGATCATTGAGCAGAATAATGATGCCAATGGGGTGATTTGGCCTGCGTCAGTGGCGCCTTATCATGTGAACTTGCTCTTGCTTGATCCTGATAATCAATCTGTTGTCGATCAGGCAGAACAATTGGCACGTGATCTTGAAGATGCTGGCATTGAGGTCTTCATGGATGATCGTGCAGAACGTCCAGGTGTGAAATTTAAAGATGCCGATTTGATCGGCTTGCCGATTCGCATTATTGCAGGCGCTAAGTCTCTGGAAAAGGGTGGGTTTGAAGTGCGCACTCGTACCGAAAAAGATTCTCAAATCATTGCTCCGGAAGCAATGGTTGCAAACATTACCTCGCTACTGGCATCTTGCTAGTGCGAATCCTTTACACACAATAACATAAAAAAGAAAGACTCAGATTATGACCAAAGAATCAAAGATCCCTTCGTCCTCCACTCGTCGCGACATCTCGATCGTTATCGCTAACGAGCATAAGATCCCTCAGTCTCAAGCATACTCAATCATTGAAACGACTTTCCAAGCTTTGTTGGCTAACATCATCGAAAATGGTCACGTGGAATTGCGTGGTTTTGGCGTTTTTGAAGTCGTCGAACGCAAGGGCCGCATGGGTCGCAATCCTAAGAATCCTTCTCAAGAAGTATGGATTAAGCCTCGCAAGACGATCAAGTTTAAGGCTTCTCGTTTGCTTCGTGAAGATTTGGAAGACGCAACTGTCGCTCCTGTTTCTAAGCGCTAAACCATTGTTGCTATCTTAGCACTAATGTCAATCGGGCCTTTTACCTCAGCCGTTCGGCTCGGCGGTAAGAGGCTCGTTTGTTGCTCGCTACGCTTGCGAGCGCAATATCTGTGGCTTCTGGCCATAAGGAGAATAGAAAGATGAGTACTGTATCATTTGAAGCACCCAGAGGGATGCGTGATTTTTACCCAGAGGATATGGTCTGGCGTAATCGAATTTTTGATGCTTGGAGAGAAGCGGCCGTTTTGTCTGGCTTTCAACCGTACGATGCTTGCGTCGTCGAATCTCTCGAATTGCTTCAACGCAAGAGCGGTGAAGAGGTCTCTGAGCAGATTTATGCGTTTGAAGATAAGAGCGGTCGTAAGTTGGCTTTGCGTCCTGAGATGACTCCGACTCTTGCTCGTATGGTCGCTGCAAAGCAAAGCAGGTTGCCTTTTCCCATTAAATGGTTTACCATTGCGCAGTGTTTTCGTTATGAACGAATGACTCGTGGTCGGAAACGCGAACATTACCAATTGAATATGGATGTGATAGGTACCTCGAGCACGTTGGCCGAGGCGGAGATTCTCTCGACAGCGTGTACTGCGATGCGTATCATGGGGATGCCTGATGAGGCTTGGCGTATTCACGTGAGTAGCCGTGCGCTCTTGGGTGAATTGCTCATTAGCTTGGGTATTGCAGAAATCCACCATGCTGCAGTATTCCTCGCGCTTGATAAGCGTGGTAAAATTGACGATCAAGAGATCGCAACTCTTTTGCGCAATGAAGGGCTCGACCAAGAGGCTATCGACAAGACGTTTGAACTTTTGGCCGTAGAGAGCCTCGATCAAGCTAATGCGCTCGCTGGGGAAGATTCTAAGGCGATGGCTGATTTGACGGAGCTGTTTCGTTTGGCGGAATTGATGGGCTTTGCTCAACTCTTGCAGTTTGACATTGCTGTGATTCGTGGTTTGTCTTACTACACGGGGATCGTTTTTGAAGCCTTTGATACGGCTCACAAGTTTAGAGCGATCTTTGGTGGGGGGCGTTATGATTCTCTCTTGGCATTGGTCGGTGGGGCACCAACGCCTGCTGTCGGCATGGGCTTTGGTGATGTGGTTGTTGCGGAGGTGCTCAAGGAGGTCTTGGGTGATGACTATCAGCTCCCTCGCAAGGGCTACTACATTGGCTATATGTTTGAAGAACAGCGTGATGTTGCGATTCGTCTAGCCGCTAAGCTGCGTGCTGAGGGTGAATTGGTCGATCTCTCGTTGGTCGCGACCAAAAAGCCTAAGCAATTTTTCACCAAGGCTGGTGCGAGTAGCTATGCTCAAGCTGTTTACATTGGTCCGGATGATTGCGTCGCTGGACAGGTCAAATGTAAAGACCTCGTCACTCGCGATGAGCGATTCGTTGCTCTCGCTTAGGGTGCAGGCTCGCTCGCTGCATGTGGCTCGCTACGCTCGCAAATGTGGGCGAGCGAGCTCGTATTGTTTAATTTGCGCTGTGTAGCAGCGCCATTCGTGGCTCAGGCCATACCACTTGCGGCGTAGCCGCACTACTTGCGCCTTGAGCGCCTAAAGGAACATTATGTCCGTATTTGAAGCATTGATCCCAGAAATCCAACAAGCCATCAGCGAGGCGGGTTATACCGCCCCGACGCCGATCCAAGAAAAGGCCATTCCTCACCTGCTTAAGGGTGCTGATCTTTTTGGGTGTGCGCAAACGGGTACGGGTAAAACGGCGGCATTTTCTTTGCCAATCTTGAATCGCTTAGAACAGGAGAATGTGTCACGCTCTTTGCAGCGTAAATATCCTCGAGCATTGATCTTGACACCGACGCGTGAATTGGCTGCACAGATTGATGAGAATATCACAAAGTATGCCAAGCATACACGTGTGTCGCATACGGTGATCTTTGGTGGGGTGAGTTTGCAACCTCAGATTGATCGGATTGGGCGTGGGGTAGCGATTTTGACTGCTACTCCGGGGCGTTTGCTCGATTTGGTCAATCAAAAGGCTCTCTATCTCGATCATGTCGATGTCGTTGTGCTTGATGAAGCAGACCGTATGCTCGATATGGGATTTCTCCCCGCAATTAAAAAGATCATTGCACTGCTCCCCACAGAACGTCAATCGCTCTTTTTCTCTGCGACACTCTCTGATGCAATCACTAAGTTGGCCAAATCGTTTATTCGTAAGAAGCCGGTTGAGGTGCGTATTGCAGCCAAGAAACCGACTGTCGAGCGTATTAATCAGCGTGTGCTTTTTGTGGATAAGGAGAATAAATATGCGCTGCTCAAATCACTGCTTGATCAGCCTCAATTTGAAAAGGTCATTATCTTTTCACGAATGAAGCACTTTGCGGATCGCTTGGCGAAGAATCTCAAGCGTGACAACTACAGCACGGGTGCCATTCACGGGGACAAGAGTCAAAATGCGCGCATTAAGGCTCTAGAGGGCTTTAAGAAGGGCGACTTGCGTATTCTTGTGGCGACAGATATTGCTGCTCGTGGTATTGATGTCGATGATGTCACTCATGTGATCAATTTTGACCTCCCTGAGGAGTGTGAAACGTATGTGCACCGTATCGGTCGAACGGCTCGTGCAGGAGCGAGTGGTGAGGCACTTTCGCTCGTTTGTGCGCATGATCGTAATGCGTTGCGTGATATTGAGAAATTTATCTCTCTCAAGATTCCTGCAGACCTCAGCCATCCTTTACACTCTGAAACTGCCAAAAATGCGATGGGTGCTGATGCGTCCTTTAAGCGTATGCAGCGGCCGCCACGAGCGCAACGTCCTGCCAATGTGCAGCGTGATGGGTCGATCAAAAAGCCTCGTAAGCACAAGCGCTAAAGGTGGCTGCGCGGCGGGTCGTGTAAGGACGAGCATATTTTTAGCCGTAAAAGAACGCAAAATATGTACAAGGGGTGCACCATGAGCTTGCGGGCTCATGGTGCATTCTCATTATAATACTAGGGAAGGCAGGCACAGTGCGATTGCTTTATGACTTGCTCGTGGCTTGCCATTGTAGCGGTATCGCACCGATAGCGTGTCTCATCATTACTTAAAGGAGGTTCATGATAGAGAATGGTGGGGGAGATTTAGCGTGCTCGTGCTAAAGATGAGGTTTTTACCTCATGCACCGCTTATGGAGTCGGATTTATTTATTTGTTTTTTTACCGACGTTAAAGTCGCAGGTGTTTTCTTTACGCATGGAGTATGGAGTGCTGTTGCGATTGCCGACGATGATATGGTCTATGACGGGGATGCCAATGATTGCGCCCGCTTTGATCAATATCTCTGTGGTGGCGATGTCTGGTTGAGAAGGGGTGACGTCACCAGATGGGTGATTGTGAACGATGATAATCGAGCTAGCATTGAGGGAGATTGCGCGCTTAAAGGTCGTTTTAGCATCGATGAGCGTGCGGTTGCTAATACCGCGTGTGACCTGCTCCGGTTTGCCAATTAGTAGGCATTTGGTATTGAGGTGAAAGACCCAAAATGCTTCTTGGTCAAGATTAAAGGTCTGACAAATCATAAACTTACGGAAATATTTGGCGACGGACTCTGGGTTGTTGAGCGGGGTGCGGCGTTCTGAGTCGGTTGGTGAGAGGAATCTTCTTCCGAGCTCAAGTGCCGCGGCGAGGATGCAGGCTTTGACAGGGCCGATGCCGCTGACTTTAGCAGCGACGAGCGCATCGTAGTTGGCTTTGGCTAGTCCCTCAATGCCATCAAATGCATCGAGCATATTTTGAGCACAGGTGACGACGTTGGACGTTTGCGTGCCAGTGCCTAGCAGGACGGCGAGTAATTCGCTATCTGAGAGTGCGCTGGCATCTTTTCCCATGAGCTTCTCTCGTGGGCGCTGGGCTTCTGGCATATCGTAGATGCGACGATCCTGTCGCACTTGTAGGGGGGGCTGAGTGGAGGATGGGTAGGAGGAGTGTGTGTCCTCTTGGGTCTCAGAGTGTGATTGGTGTGGGTGCATGATGCCTCCATGATTCAAAGACGATTTGAGCAATGGTATCAAGCGAGTCGGTGGTGGTGGGGGTAATCCAGGTCACGAGGGTTTGATGATTGAGCCAGGTCTCTTGCCTGCGGGCGAGTTGGCGGGTGCGAATGATGGTGCGTTCTTTAGCCTGTGCGAGGGTCATGTCACCAGAGATGCAGGCGATAGCCTCGGCGTAGCCGATGGCCTTTTGGGCGGTATTTGACCAGAGTGGGTAGGTGTCGAGGAGTCGTGTCGTCTCCTCTAGTAGGCCCATCTCATACATCTGGTCGACGCGTTGGGCGATGCGTTGATGAAGCGTCTCTCTTGGATAGCGCAGGGCTAAAATGGGGGAGGGTTGGAGTTCGCGCCATCGTGAGGGAATGGGTTGCCCGAGTAGGGTCAATTCTGCGGCGCGTTGTAGGCGTCGGGGATTTGCGGGATCGGCGAGGGCTTGCCCTGGATCAATCCCTGCATTGGTTAGAATCGTTCGCAATGCCTCTGGGGTCGCACTGCTGAGGCGCTCGCGTAGGTCTGCAGGCACTTCGCAGCTTGGGTCTAGGCCATGGATGAGAGATTTGATATAGAGGCCTGTGCCTCCCGTGACGTAGAGGGGCCGCTCAAGTGCTGGTGCTCCTTTGAGGCTGTCGAGCCATTGTGCGGTATTAAAGGTTTGACCGGGCTCAACGCAATCTAGACCAAAGTAGGGCACCTGGGAGCGTTCGGCAAGGGTGGGTTTGGCAGTACCGATGTCCATGCCTTTGTAAACGAGCATAGAGTCTGCTGATAAAATGGTTGCACCATGGGCTTGCGCTAAATAGTGCACCACGCTTGTTTTGCCACTTGCTGTGGCTCCTGCTAAGATAAAGGCTTGATGGTTCATAGGGGCGATGAGCGGCTTGGCCGCGAATGGGGTGCCTGCGGCACGAATGTTGCGGCTTTGCCGCGATTAATCGGGCGGCTTGATGCCGCAGACCTGGTTGAGCCTCGCGTAGCGAGCGCCTGCTCTATGCCTTGTCTTGGGTTAGGATTTGGAGCAGGATAAATGCGAAGACGCTGATGCAGATGGCGCTATCGGCAATGTTAAAGCATGGGAATGGATAGCCGAATATTGTGATGTCGATCATATCGATGACGTAGTTGTGAACGATTCGATCGATGAGGTTACCCATGATGCCGCCGAATAGGAGTGCAAGGAGGTAGGGTACGGCACGGGATTCACCGAAGATCTTTTTACGAAAGAAAAAGAATGCGACCATGCTTGCGATGGCAAAGATTGCGAGGGGTATTTGATTGCCCGCAAAGATTCCCCATGCAGCGCCCTCATTGCGTACGTATGTAAATCGTAGCCAATCACTGATCAGTGGATACGAATGCCCCAGGGGCAGTAATTGGACAGTCCACCATTTGGAGACTTGATCAACGACTAGGGTCACCAAGGTGATCCCTGTCGTGATGAGGCCTCGTATGATGAGGGCTTGTGTGGGTCGGGTGATGGGCATGGCTCTGGTTTAGCTCTTGATGCGTTTGGCTTTTTTGAGCAGATCCTCGTGGGCGGTTTTGCAGGTCACGCATCTCACTGCAAAAGGATAAGCTGCGAGACGTTTGCGGTCGATCAAGCGTTTGCAGTCTTGGCAGACTCCGTAGGTCTTGCTGTCAATCGCTCGAAGAGCATTGTCAATCGCACGTAAGCGTTGGTTTTGTTCGTCAGCGCGATGCAGATCCAGATTGCGCGCAAAGGCAATGGTGCCGTCTTCTTCTGGATTTTCCCCGTCATCATGCTTGAGAGCATCCTCACGTGTCACCGTGATGATTGCGTGGAGCTTTTCGCGCTCTAATAAAAGTTTCTCACGAAATTGATCGAGGACATCGTCGGTGAAATGTGTTGTGCCATCCTTGGCCAAGCGAGGGGAACGTTTCTTTTTTGAATTCATGCCCGATGGCGTGACCAATTCATAATTGGCGACAGTTGCGGCAGGTGTTGTGGCAATCGCTGTTGGCTTCGTGGGTGCTTCGATCACCTCGGGCTGAGCAGTTGGGGCTTTCTTAGCTGCAGGCGTTTTTTTAGTTGCAGGCTTAGCGGCGGTTTTTGTTGCTTTAGGCGCAGGTGCTTTCTTTGGAGTTGCGGATTTGGTTGTAGCTGTTTTCTTGGCTGAAGAAGCTGTTTTCTTGGCTGCTGGCTTAGCAGTTGCTGTGTTTTCCTTGGAATTAGACATGGGTACCTCCTGATTTTAATCGTCAGAACTTGTGCATCTAAATGAGGTCAATCGAATGCGTTCGCCTCTAAATACGGTAAGCATATTATCAAAATTGGGATCTAGATGCAATCTGATAATGTTAAAAAGTGATAGAAAAGGGCGTAAAAAGGTCATTTTGGGTAGATTTTGAGTGAAATATCGGCTCTTGTGCAGTTTTATGCATTGCTGTTGGGGTTTTGTCGAGTAGTCGGGATCTTTTTTGGGGTGAGCTACGATGTGGGTGCTTTTTCTCCCACAAGTTGGCACATAGAGGGTTAGAAGGTCGGTCACAAATGAGGATGCGCCTTGGGTGCTCGTGTCTCATACCAATTTATAGTGCATTCTCATTATAAACTAGGGGAGGCTATCACAGTGCGATTACCTTATGACTTGCTCGTGGCTTGCCATTGTAGCGGTATCGCACCGATAGCGTGTCTTATCATTACTTAAAGGAGGTTCATGATAGAGAATGGTGGGGGAGATTTCGAGTGCTAGTGGTCACAAACTCGATTTGAGCGAGTGGCTCGGGTTGGTGAATGGCCGTTTTTTGGGCTATAGAGCGCAAAAAAAAGGCCGTTCAGTGCCTTTTGTGCTTGCATTTTGTCTGCGATTTTGAGATAGTATCCATATTTCACATACGAATAAGAAGGATAATCATGTCAATTGTTTTAGGAATTCCCAAAGGTAGCTTGCAAGATGCCACATTTGCCTTGATGAAAAAGGCGGGCTTTAGCATGAGCTGCAGTTCTCGCTCCTATACACCCACAGTCAACGATCCCGAGTTGAAGTGCCGGTTGCTGCGCCCTCAAGAAATTGCCCGTTATGTCGAATTGGGCTTGCTTGATGCAGGTATTACTGGTCATGACTGGATCTATGAAAATGGTGCCGATGTACATGAAGTTTGCGAAATGTGCTATTCTAAGGCAACCTCTAATCCTGTGCGTTGGGTTGTGGCAGTGCCTATGGATTCTCCAATCCAGAGCGTTAAGGATCTCGAAGGCAAGCGTATCGCTACTGAAGCGCCTGGGATTGTTTCGCGTTACCTCGACAAACATGGAGTCAAGGCTTCTATCGAATTTTCTTGGGGTGCAACCGAGGTTAAGGCACCTGAATTGGTCGACGCAATTGTCGATTTGACGGAGACGGGGTCCTCTTTGCGTGCAAACAACCTTCGTATCGTCGATACCATTTTGACCTCAACGACGCGCTTGGTTGCGAATAAGCAAGCTTGGGAAGATCCAGTCAAGCGTAAAAAGGTTGAACAACTCGCAATGCTTTTGCAGGGAGCAATCGCTGCTCAAAATCGTGTGCTTTTGAAGATGAATGCGCCAGCAAGTAGTGTTGAGGCCATCGCCAAGATTCTGCCTTCGCTTCAAGCACCTACTGTAAATCAGATCAATGCAGATGGCTGGGTGGCCGTTGAAACAGTAATCGATGAAGGTGTCGTTCGCGACATTATCCCTCAGCTTCGTGAAGCTGGAGCAACGGGGATCATCGAGCTGGCATTGAATAAAGTCATTTTTTAATCAACCCAAATCAGGAGTAACACCGTGGGCTCTATCAAGAAAAAACGTCGTGCTAAGATGTCTAAGCACAAGTATCGTAAACGCCTAAAGGCGAATCGTCACAAGAACTAAGTTCTTACGATGGTGAGAAAAGTCGTTGTGGGGATACTCGCAGCGACTTTTTTTAGTGCGTGAGTAGGCCTACTAGTGGTTGGCGAAGCTGTAATACCCGCAGAACTTGCAGTCCTCGCAGTTGATAGGGGTGAGTTTGATATCGAGATATGAAAGATGGCATTATCACAAAACTTAGGAAAAGACCCCGTTGGTAGCTTGGTGATTAATTTGGCCGTGCCTGCGATGATCGCTCAGTTGGTGATGGTCTTGTATAATGTTGTAGATCGTATTTTTATAGGTCGCATCCCTGAGGTTGGAGAATTGGCATTGGCTGGAGTGGGGGTATGTGGGCCGATTGTGGCCTTTTTGTCTTCCTTTGGTACGCTCATCGGTTTGGGTGGGTCGATCTTAATGGCGATGCGCTTAGGGGAGATAAAGCGCCAGCATGCTAAACAAATTTTGGCAAATAGCTTCCTGCTCTTGGTGGCAATCTCTCTAGGGTTAACCATTCTTTTTCTCTTAATCAAGTCCCCTTTAATCTCGTGGTTTGGTGCGAGTGATGCTACGTATCCATTTGCTAATACCTATTTAACGATCTACACGCTGGGGACATCCTTTGCTGTTGTGGCACTTGGGTTGACCTTTTTTATCAATTGTCAAGGGTTTGCGATCTTGAGCATGGTGACAATTGTGATTGGTGCGGTAGTGAATGTCATACTGGATGCGCTTTTTATTCTTGTCTTTGAATGGGGCGTAGCGGGTGCCGCTTGGGCGACGGTGATTGCTCAGGTGTGTTCGTGTCTATTTGCTGTTGGCTTTTTATGCTCAAAATATAGTCCAACGCCTATTTCTTTTCGGCGTTATTCTTATCGTCTGATGGGACACATTGTCAAGATGGGCTTGCCACCCTTTATTATCTTAGCAACTGATAGTTTGATATTCATTGCCCTCAATGCTTGCCTGCAGCATTTTGGAGGCCCCATTAAGGGAGACCAATTAATCGTGTGTGGGATCGTGGCGCAGAGTTACTTGCAGTTGATTATTGGGCCGTTGCTTGGGTTGACAGGAGGCACGCAGGCGATCTTAAGCTACAATTATGGTGCTTGTGCATTTGATCGCATACGCGAGACTGAGAGCTGGATCCTTTTTTGGGCGGTGGCATTTACTACGTGTATGACACTTGTGACACCAGTGATTGCGCCGCCATTTGTGGCGTGGTTTGTGACTGATCCTACGCTAATAACGATGGCGACTCGTGCGCTCTATATTTTTGTAATAGCGTTGATCCCGCTCTCAATCGAGTATACTTTTGTGGATGGACTTACGGCTCTGGGGCGCATTCGAACGGCTCTTGTGCTGGCGGGTTTTCGAAAATCGACCTTTGTGATTGCGAGTTTTCTTTTTGCCGCTTATTTTGGTGCAGAGTATGCTTTTTATGGTCAGCCCTTTGCTGATGCTTGTGCTACGGTCGTTGTGGGAATTGCCTTTGTTTGCGTTTTTGAGCGTCATCTTCAAGCACGCAAGGATGCCTAAGCGGTCTATTGTCTGGTCAGTTTGCGCCTCATTGGTTATTCTAGCCTAGCAACCTCGCTAGAATGTGCATTTTTTTGCACCTTTGCCTTAAAAGAGGGTTGCAATTTAGGGTTAAAACTGCTATCCTATACTCATACAAATTGGGGAATCCACCCTAACTGTGGTTCTGTAATTTTTGATACTAAGGAGAGCTGTTAATGATCCAACAATCTGAACCTCGAGTCCTCGTCGAACCTTTTGATATGTTACCTGATGGCAGAGTTGTCTTGGCTTATATTTTAGACAATGGTTGTGGGATGACGCTCAAGGTGCTCAATTATGGCGGTACGGTGACAGCGCTCACAGTCCCCTATGGCAACCAGTCTCGTGACGTGGTGATTGGCTTTAATACGATCGCGGGTTGGCTGAAAGAGCCCTACTACGGCTCTTTGATTGGACGCGTGGGTAATCGTATTGCGATGGGGCGTTTTAGCCTCGATGGTCAGGATTACACATTGGTCACTAATAATGATCCTGGTGGGATCCCCTGTGCGCTGCATGGTGGTACGGTTGGCTTTAATGCCAAGATCTGGCAGTGTGAACCTTTCTTTGATGAGGGGCAGCCAGGTCTCAAGCTCGCGCTTGAATCTCCCGATGGCGAAGAGGGCTATCCTGGCACTGTCTCTGTTGAGGTGACCTATCTCTTGACCTTCGATAATACCTGGCGCATTACCTATCGCGCAACGACCGACCAAACGACGCCGATCAATCTCACGCAGCATGCCTACTTTAATCTCAAGGGTGAAAGCCAAGGCGACATCTTGGATCACACTTTGGAGGTCAATGCCGATCGCTATACGCCTGTTAATCCTGGCTTGATCCCCACGGGAGAGCTCGCATCAGTCGCTGGGACGCCCTTTGACTTTACTCAGCCGCGTTTGCTGGGTGATGCGGTCGATGCTGACAATGATCAGATCCGCTATGGTGCGGGCTATGACCACAACTTTGTCATCAATCAAGCTGCGCCCAATATCTTGACCCAGGCGGTTCGCTTGACTGCTCCTGATGGCTGCGCCATGGAGGTTTGGACGACTGAGCCTGGCATCCAGGTCTACACGGGCAACTACATTCCCAACGGCATGGCCGGCAAGACCCAGCCCTACGTCCGCCGCGGGGGGGTGGCATTAGAAACGCAACACTTCGCCGACTCGGTTAATCAGCCGGCATTCCCCACGACGATCCTTAACCCTGGCGAAACCTATTCCTCGACTACGGAGTATCGATTCTCCTATTAACCCATTTGCAGTCGTCGGGTGACGGCTGCACTACTTACACCGAGCTTATTTGAGCAAGGTTTTACCGCGCCGCAATTCGAGTGGATTGTTGGCAAGATTACTAACCCCCTGTGGTTTCCTCATCACAGGAGATGACCTCTTAACTGAGGGAATCACAATAAGGAAAAACAATGATAGTTGATATGATTGTCTTCTTTGCCTTTGTCGCTTGCGTGCTCTTTGTGGGTATGTTTAAGAGTAAGGGCGAAAACACATCAGGCGACCAAGGCGCAGAAGATTACTTCCTCGCTGGCCGTGGTCTGAGCTGGTGGTTGATTGGCTTCTCGCTAATCGCTGCTAATATCTCCGCCGAACAATTCGTCGGTATGTCTGGCCAAGGCGCAGGACCTTTTGGTATCTCGTGTGCTTCTTGGGAATGGATCGCAGCGATCACCTTGGTGGTTGTGGCATTTGCCTTCTTGCCCTACTTCCTCAAGACTGGTATCACCACGATCCCCGAATTCCTCGAAGTCCGCTACAGCCACTGGGCTCGTACTTTGATGACCGTCTCCATGATGGGCATCTTGATTGGTGCATCTTTGATCGGTGTGACCTACGCTGGTGGCTTGGTGATGGAAGAATTCGTTAACCAAATCTTTGGCGCGAACCTCTCCCTCGCAGCGTGTTGCTGGATTATGGGTGCCATGGCAGGTGTCTATGTGCTCTTTGGTGGGCTTAAAGCTTGTGCTTGGGCTGACTTGGTCCAAGGCTCTGCTTTGATCCTCGGTGGTGCTGTCATCGCTTACTTCGCATTGGATCAATTGGGCTCAGTCGAAATGGCCACCAATGCCGCAGGTGCAACGGTACCTCTCGCCGATATGGGTGGCGCCATCGAACGCTTCCAAGCGCTTAACATGGACAAGATGATCATGGGCCGTCCCGCAAGTGATCCCGACATGCCCTGGACTATTTTGCTCATGGGTATCTGGATCCCCAACTTTTACTACTGGGGTCTCAACCAATACATCACCCAACGTATCCTCGGCTCAGGCTCATTGGCAGAAGGCCAAAAGGGCCTCGTCTTGGCTGCTGGTCTCAAGCTCTTGATTCCTTTTATCATCGTGATCCCCGGCATTATCGCTTACAACTTGTTCAGCGACGATATGGCTACCAATGCCGCCAAGCCTGCTGAAGTTGAGAAAAAGATCGTCACCTCGGTCATTGGCGATGCCAAGCATAAGAATACCTACATCACCGTGACCCCAGCAGTGTGGGCCAAGATGACTGCAGAGCACCAAGCAAAGGTCGGCACGCACAATACTGCCGTCTTGGCAACTGCTAAGATCGATCAAGCTGCTGTCGCAAAGGACAACGACAAGTTGACTAAGGCGCTCACGGACAAGAACATCAAGAGCATTGCTTACAAGCCAAAGTATGACTCCGCATTGGGTCTTTTGATCACCAAGCTGATCCCTCACAACAAGGGTATCATGGGCTTTGTGATTGCAGCTTTGCTCGGTGCAATCGTCTCCTCCTTGGCAGCCGTGCTCAACGCCACCTCCACCCTCTTTACGATGGATATCTATGGCCGCTACATTGCCCCCCAATCTAAGCCCGCTACGCTGGTCTTTGTGGGTCGTGTGGTCATCTTGCTCCTGGTCGTGATCGGGTGTGTCGCCGCTCCGATGATCACCTCAGATTCGATCTTTGGCTTCATCCAAGAAGTCCAATGCTACGTTTCACCGGGTGTCTTGGCTGTCTTTATCTTTGGCTTGATCAACCGCCGTGCATCCCGCACTGTCGGTCTTGTCGGCTTGCTCGTCACCCCTGCGCTCTACGCTGTGACGCGTTATTCGATGCCGGACCTTCACTTCTTGAATGCCGCATCTTACACCTTGATCGCATCGTTGGTCATCATGACTGTCTATGGGATGATCTTCCGTATGAAAGACCCCGTCGTCTTTGAAAGCAAGACCACGCTTGACATGACCATGTCCAAGGGTGCGCTCATTTGCGGTTTGGTCGTCAGCGCATTGACCATCGCACTCTACGTGATCTTCTGGTAAGCCTCTAGGTCATCTTTATCAAAAAAGCCTCAGTTTGACGACTGGGGCTTTTTTTAGACACGAGTCGCGGATACCCCGCCTCTAGTATCAAGCATTGAGCTCGCTGCGCTCCCGCCTTTGGGGCTGTCTGCCCCTAAAACCACGAGCCAGACGTGCCCGTCCGGCTACCGAACAAGTATGCACGCTCACCTCACACGCCGGAGGACTCACAAGGTCACCCAGCTCGAGTGTTTGTCGCCTGTTGCTTGATGCTTGCTCGCCTTACGGCGGAGGTGTAGCCTCCTAGGAATGTAGTGTGTTTACGAATGCGCCGCAGGGGAGGCATTCATTGCTCAAATTTTTTAGTGGGTCGGATGTTTTAAAGATAGGAGCGTGGCAACTGTCGTGAAGAGCTCAATGCTTGGTGCTAGAGGCGGGGCACCTGCCTCTTAATATGCCTGATACTTGTTGCAGGCGAGCGTAGCGAGCGCCTACATGGGCTTTTCTTCGATTTCTCCAGAGGGTTTGGAGGTGATGACTGTGACGCGTTTTTCCACTTCGTGGAGTTTGTCTGTGCAAAAGGCAACGAGCTTTTTGCCTTCTTCAAATGCGCTAATCATGTCATCGAGGGGAAGGGTGCCTGATTCCATGGCCTGCACGAGTGCGTCGAGGCGTGTGGTGGCTTCTTCGAATGTTTTAGGGGAAGTAGGAGTTGCCATGAGGGTGATCCTTATTTCATGAGGTAGGCGGGCGAGGTAGGAGCTTGCATGGAGAGTTGCTTGAGCCAGTAGTGGGCCGAGAAGAATGGGAGGCTTTCGCCAAAGATCATGCGCCAGTAGTCCTTTTCTTGCTGGGTGTAAACGACGATCGGCTTGCCAATGAGCTTGGCAATACGTGTGTAGCAGTCGTCTTCGTAGCCAATGGCATCGACGAGGCCGAGGTCGAGGGCCTTTTGCGCATGAAAGACTCTCCCGTCTGCGATCGGCTTCACGACCTCTGGTGAAAGCTTGCGGCCTTTGATAACGAGCGAAACGAAGCGTTCGTAGAGGTGGGTGGTGACACCGCGGAGGAGCTCGACGTGTTGAGGATCGACGGGCTTGAGGGGGTTGAGCATGTCTTTGGAGGCACCCGAGGTAATGGAGGCATCTTCAATGCCAATCTTTTGGGCGAGCTTGGCGGCGTTAATGCCAGGCAAGATGACTCCAATTGAGCCAATAATGGTCGTAGGCTGGATCATGATGAAGTCTGCCTGCATGGCTAAGTAGTAGCCGCCAGAGGCTACAAGTTCACCGCCAAAGACGAAGACTTTTCTGCCGAGCTTGGCTTCCTTAAAGAGCTGTAGTTGATGGTAGATGACATCGGAGTCAGTGACAGAGCCGCCTGGGGTGTTGAGGTGGATCAAGAGGCCATCAATCTCGTCGTCCTCGGTGGCATCTTTGATTGCGGCTAAGAGTGCATCGCTAGAATTGGCAGACGTGCGCCAAGAGGAGTCGCTTTTGGCAATGACGCCGTCGAGGGAGAGGGATTGGATGACATATTCGGCGGTGTCTGGATCGCCAAAGCAGATGGTTTCATGTGTGGTGCTGTTCTTTAGCGGTGCGTTGTCAGAGACTCGATTAAAGAGTAAGCCGGCACTCACGCTAATGATCAGAATCATGATGAATGGGAATGCGGCAGCAGCAAAGAGACCGCAGATAAAGCCGATGAGGCATCCGGGTTTGCGTTTGGCTGTTGGGACTTGTTGGGATGGGGGGGGCTGGATGGTGTCGCCTGTTTCAAAGGGGGGCATAATCGTAACTCCTTGTTTCTATTGGTTGATGTATCCGAGCTCTTTGAGAATGAAGTGGTTTTTAAACCAATTGGGCTCGACTTTGATGGTTGTTTGAATGGAGACCTTGTCTAGGCCGAACATATCGGCGATTTCGGGTTCTGCGGCGCGGCGCATATAGCGCAAGGTGCGGCCTTTGGGGCCAATGACGAACCCTTTTTGTGCGGCGCGATTGACAAAGATGGTAGTATGGACTTCCCACGTCGCCCCCTGCTCAATGATCATATCGACGCGCACGCCGAGCTGGTGGGGAACTTCTTGGTAGAGCTTTTTAAAGAGCTTCTCGCGGATGACGTCAGAGATGGCGAGCTTGCGGGGGAAGTCAGTGACGATGTCTTCGGGGAAAAGGTAGTCGGGCATCGGTTGGGCCCATTGAAATAGCTGCTCGAGCACGGCGTCGCAGTTGAGGTTGTCTGCAGCGGAGATTTCGATCCATTGTACCTCTTTGGTGGTCTCCTTTTGTGCTTGAACGGCCGCCCAGGCATCTTTAAAGGGAGCAGGGTCGAAGTGCGGGTCGTCTGATTTATTAAGGACAAAGAGGATCGGTTGCTCCATAAAGAGTGCCCGCGCCATCCAGCCTTCGTCTTCCATCTGCACGCCCTCTTCACTTGCCGCATCAAAGACGATCATCGCAGCATCGGTCGCATCGCTCGCTGAGCGAGCCATCTTATTCATTAAGGTGCCTAGCTGGCTCTCGGCCTTGTGCAAGCCTGGCGTGTCGAGAAAGACCAATTGGCCGCGGTCCTCGGTCAAAATGCCACGCACCATGTTGCGGGTGGTTTGCTCGACTGGGGAGACAATGCTGACCTTTTCGCCAACGAGTTGGTTGACGAGGGTGGATTTACCAGAATTGGTTCTGCCGACTACAGCGATAACTGCGCAGTGGGGCATAGGCGGGGTGGGGCAGTCGGTCGTCGTGGGGAGGGTGTCAGTCATGGTTAGGCTTTCTGTTGGGGGATGTAGGGGCAGGAAGGTTCTTGGTCGAGGTAGTTTTCGGTTTGGGCGTAAGCGCGAGCGCGGCAGCCGCGACAGGCGGCGTGAAATTCGCATGAGGCGCACTTGCCAAACTTGGGACCCCCTTGCAAGTCTCTAAAGACTTTGCTCTGGGTGTAGGCTTTGGGAAAGTTAAATCCAGCCTCGCGCAGGTCACCCGAGGGGAGATCAAAGAATCCACAGGGCTGTAACTGCCCGGTGTGGGAGATAAAGACAAAAGAGGAACCGCCCATGCAGCCATTGACACGGCTCTTTTGGGGGTGATCTTTGCTCAAGCGTACAATCTGTGGGGCGCAGGTGACGTGAGTGGGGAGGAGGCCTTCGTTATCGAGGTCGATGATCTCGTGGAGGGCTTCGTCGGTCTCCTCGGGTGAGAGGGCAATATCGGCAATGGCTTTGCCGCGTCCAACGGGGACCAAAAAGAAATAGTCGATCTGTTTGGCGCCTTGCTCGATGGCAAAGTCACGCATGGTGCGCAAGTAGGGCTTGGTTTTTTGGGTGACGGCCGTATTGATCTGAAAGGGAAGCTCCGCGCGGTGGGCGGCTTGCATGGCATTTTTGACAAATTCAAATGCCCCCTCGATCCCACGAAAGGCGTCGTGCTCCTGGGCGGTAGGACCGTCAACGCTGAGGCTGAGCATTTGAATGCCTGCAGCCTTGAGCTCGGCGAGTTTGGCGGTCGTGGCAAAGAGACCACAGGGTGCCAAGACGCTCTTAAAGCCAAGCTTGGTCGCATGAGACACAATCTCGACCAAATCATCGCGGTACATGGGTTCGCCACCGGTAAAGATAATCATTGGTTTGGCATAGGGGGCAATGGAGTCGAGCACGGCAAAACATTCCTCCGTGGTCAATTCACCAGAATAGTCGATATCGCGGCTGGCACCGCGGCAGTGTTGGCAGGAGAGGGGACAGCGTCGGGTGGTTTCCCACGCAATCACGCGTAAATGGTTTAACATGAGAGGAAGCTTTCGATCGTGTATAAAGATTTGTCGAGGTTCGCAAAGGAATCAATGACCGCATCTGCGCCCGCCTCACGGAGTGTTTCGGCGGAGACCCAGCCGGTGCAGACAGCAAGCGCAGGCAGGCCATTGGCGTGAGCGGCCTCGATGTCTTTTGGGGTGTCGCCAATCAAGAGCTTGGCTTGGGAGCCCAGTGCAGCTGCGCGCTGCATGGCAATTTGGGCGATGTCGTTGCGGTTCTCTGCATCGGTGCTGTAGCCACCAAAGGAGAAGTGGGGGGCCAGCTGGCTATGAATGAGCTTACTCCACGCAGTGGCGCGGATATTACCAGTGACGGTGCCCATCAGGATGCCGCGGTTATCGAGTGCTTGGAGCAATTCGGGTACACCAGGGTAGATTTGCAAGGGGCCTTGCGCAAGACGGGGACCCAAACGGGACGCCAGCTCAATGTAGAAGTGTTCTTCGCGGGCGGGCGTCGAGGTGATGCCGAGGTGCTTGGCCATTTGGCGAATGACACCAGTGTCCGTGGCTCCGACAAAGGAGACATCTTGGTCAAAGGTTGGGTAGGTCTGGCCGTAGGCGACCTCAAAGGCTTGCAAAAAGGCTGGCCGACCGAGGCCTTTGGCATACATGAGCGTGCCGTCAATATCAAAAAGAATCGCAGATTTCATATACTATAAGGTGCGTTGGGGGATGAGTTTTTCTAGGGCGATACCCCGCGAGCCTTTGAGCAAGACGGTGTCAGCAGGATGGATTAAGAGGGGGGCTTCTTGCATGGCTGCTTCGGTCGATTCAAACCAACAGGTCTGATTCTCTGGGTAACCAGCTGCAATCGCACTAGCAATGAAAGCTTTCATCAGAGGACCCACGCCAATCAAGAGTCGCCAGGGGCCATTGCCGACCTTTGCTCCAAGGATGGCGTGGCGCTGCTCGGCATCTTCGCCCAGCTCTAACATGTCACCCAAGCAGAGCACTTTGTTGTCAATAGCCGTCAGCCCGGCAAAGCTCTCGAGGGCGGCTTCGACGCTCAGGGGATTGGCATTGTAGGCATCGTTGATGTAGTTGACACCATTGACCGTGAGCTGCTGCCAACGCATCTTGGGCGGCTCAAAGGTTTTAAGCCCGGCGATGGCCTCATCGGCAGAGAGGCCGAGCTCACGCACCATTGCATAGGCGCAGAGGACGTTGGCGGCATTGTAGGCTCCAGGCAGGCCAGATTCGAGGAGGATGGCGGGTTCGTCGAGGTGGTATACCCGCTGAATGCCGAGTGCGATGGGTTCCGCATAGTAGTCGGCCGATTGGTCTGTGATGGAGACGGTGACGACGCGCGCAGGACACATCTCCTTGAGTACGTCAAAGCAGTGGGTCTCCTTGGGGATCACGGCAAAGCCATCTGAGGGCAGAGCTTGGAGAAGCTGGCCCTTTTCGGCGGCAATGGCCTCTTCGTTTCCAAAAAACGCAATATGCGCAGGGCCAATGGATGAGATGATCACCGCTTGCGGTTTCATTGCGTGAGCGAGAGGATACATATCATAGGGGTGGCTGATGCCCGCCTCGATTACGGCAAATTGCGCATCGCGGTCGAGTAGGAGAAGGGTGAGGGGGAGGCCGACGGCATTGTTGTAGTTGCCAGGTGTGAATTGCGTCTTGCCCTTTGCCGAAAGCATGGCTGCGGTGAGCTCCTTAACAGTGGTTTTGCCCGCACTACCTGTTACGCCGACAACGGTCGTCTTGAGGGAATTGCGCCAGGCGGTTGCAAAGTCTAGGAGTGCTTGTGCTGGATCTGCCACACGCAGGAGAGGGAGTGAGGCGAGTGATTCGGGAATGTGCCAATTCTCAGAAACGACCGCAGCGGTCGCTCCGGTATCAAATGCAGACTGAATAAAGTCATGACCGTCGTGATTTTCACCCTTGAGAGCCACATAGAGCGCACCAACGGTCGCCAAGCGGCTATCTTGAGTCACATGAGTGATTGGAAAGGTCGGCTCGAGAGTCCAAGAGCCCCTTGTCCAAAAAGCAATAAATTTAGCGTCCATCGTCTCTACTCCTTATTCGCACGTTACACCTTAAAAAACAGAGCAAGTATAGCACGTTTAAGTGGCAATGTCAACCCGACAGACGACTGAAACTATTATTATTTTAGCGGAAGGCCACTGTACTTGCGGCCTTTGAGAATGGTCGCTGCGCTCCCAATTGTCTCAAGCGGCGATCGCTGCTCGCCCAAGCGAGGTAAAGCTGGAGGCCGTAATTTGAGGCGACTGTGAGATAGCACTGCTCGGTGTGGGGTTGGCCATTGTGGGTGTAGGTGACGGTGATCTGGTAAATGTCGGGGTGGGCGTTTCGAGCGCCGGGGTGGAGGGTGAGAGTTTGGACAAGCTTGCTTTTGCTGGGCACTTGCTTCTCAGTGAGCATGGGGGTGGTGGCCAATTTTGTGTCGGTGGAGGCAAGGGATAGGGCATCAATACAATCAATCATTAACTCTTGCTCGCGCTGACAGGTGAACTTGATTGCAGTCTCATCGGTGATTGGGATGTAGTCGGTGCGGTCAAAGGGACTGAGATGCGTGGCTAATACGCTGTCTTGGCCGTTTACCTTGGTGTAGAGTGTGGCTACTCGCGGTTTGGTGGTGGTACTGGCGTAGTGGGTACGGATGAGGAGGTGCTTGGTGGGGTCTGCTGCAGTGCTCGCCAAGTAGGGGAATTCTTCTGGAGCATTGTCGGGGTGAATAAAGACGGGTTGTCCATTGAGGGTATGCCTCGTAAAACCAGATGTCGTAGGGAAGAGTAGGTTTTTGACTTGGGCAATGCGGTAGGCTTTAATCTCAACCGAGGTGATGGTGATGGGGGAGTTTGATTGGTTGTCAATGGTGAGGGTGACGGGATAATAGGGAATAATCGTCTCGCTTGAGAGGTCTATATGAACCTTTGCTGCACGGGGATAGCGCGTCGTATAGGAGGGAGTGGTCACGCTGTGGGCGGTGTCTGGATAGAGAGAGCCGAGTAGATCCGTTGTGAGGATTTTGTAGGTGATCTCCTTGTCTTGAGGGAAATTGACAGCGAGGTCTGGCTGGAAGTTGTTGCCGAGGGGTTGAATCGTCCAGTCGGTGTCATTGGGCGTTTTCCAAAGGAGGTATGATTCTGCAATGAGGTTGTCATCTGTCTGCAGGTCAAGTTGCCAGGGTGGCTCTGTGGACAAGACCTGGGGCAAGGGGGTAAATGTCTGGGTAGGGGGTGTTGGCTTGCTCTTAGGGTCTCGAGGATCGGTGTCGTCGAGTGCTTCTAGTAGGTCATTGGTGCCATCGCCATCGGTGTCGATCGTTTCGTCGATACCGAGGTCGTAAAAGGTCACCCACGGGCTGAGGTCAATCTGGGACTCTTCGTAAATGACTGAATAGATGGCATGGAGTGTGGTATTGTTGGTCAGGGGGGCTGTTGTCGCTCGATAGGCTTGTGGGGCAGGGATGGTTGTCACGCCATCTGGTGTGTCGATGCCCCATGTCCAAAAACGATAGAGGGCGTTGTTGTGCCAATAGAGGCGTGGGGCATCGGGTGTCGTGTAGGCGCTGCCGGAGTGGATCATCTCACGGCCGAGCTCACCTTGATTGACGAGTGTCTCTGTGGCTGCTTGGTAGATGGTACGATTGTTGGTGACGGTGATGAGGGTTTGAGAGGAAGAGGATTTCGTGGCGAACCACGTCACGGTCGTGTCTTGGTCGAGGGTGAGGGTGAGGTCTGACTCGGGCTTTTTCGCAGAGGTGGTCTCGCCTTGTTGGATGGTGTAACTTGCTGGGGAAATGGTGACGACGGTGTTGAGGTCTTTGGTGAGATAGTTCTTGGCGGTGCGGGCTTGGAGCTGAATGGTGTCGCCGCGCTTAAAGGTGTAGGTGCCGGGTTGGGGCCATGTGGGGAGGCGTTCGTCTTTGCTAAAGGTCATCGTGTGGGTCGGGGAGTAGTCCACGGCAATGGTCAGGGTGACTTTGTCAGCGGCTGGGGTTGAGGCTGGAGCTTCCTCTGTGACGGTCTGGGTGGTAGGCGCTTGGTAGGCTGGGCTTTGGTCGGCTGTGGCACCATCAATGACGACGGCTGCCAAATTACCGGGGCCATCTTGGGGTACGTTGTAGCCGGTTACGGTAAGGGTATAGGTGCCAATGGGGGCTTGGTCGAGGGTGAGGCGTTCGATCGTGTTGACGCGGTCGGCGGTGTTTTTGCCATTGGGGTAGGTGACCGTGGTGCCATCTGGGTGGGTGAGGGTGAGGTCGAGGTCATTGACGAGGTCTTTGCCCGGCGCATCGATCCAGGCGAGCGTCACGCGCAATGGCGCCACGGTGTCGGTCGTGATGGTGTAACGCTTGGTTTCGCCAGTCGTCAAGTGGAGGCGGTCATAAAAGGAGAGGCGCGTGGTCTCAGGGAAGAGCGCCTTGTCGATCTTGACTGCACCGAATCCCTCGATGCCATTGGGAGATGCCGCGGGGATTTCGCGCTGGGCGCCTGTGCCCATTTGGCCGGGGCTGAGCGAGTAGGAACCATTGACTAGGAGTGCGCGCATGAGTGCCGAGGTCGGGGTGGGGGTGGCTCTGTAGTCGCGGAGGTATTCGCATGTCAAAGCCGCCATGCCCGCAACCGCTGGCGTCGCCATGCTGGTGCCACCATTGTAGACGTAATCGCCTGAACCTTGTGCCTTGCGTGAACGGATCGACCGGATCCATGAGCCGGGCGCCACGAGGTCGGGTTTGATACGGCTTGTGCCTGGAATGGGCCCGCGACTGGAGAAGTGGGCCATGCCGGGATGGATGCCATCGTAAGGATGGCTGACGCGATCATTTTTGAGTAGGGAGCCTGCTTCTAATCGAGAGAAGATCGTATAGGTCTTTGACTGGGTGGGGTTTTGAACTTCACAAGCACCCACGGTGATGGCGTTCTTTGCTGTGCTGGTCGTGCTTAAAGAATAGGGCTCAATCACATTGTCGTAGTTGACGTCTTTGCCGTCGTTGCCCGCTGCAAAAAGCAGGAGCATCTCGGGGTGTTCCCACGTGTAAGTGTCCTGCTGGCGCGCGGATAGATCATAGTAGTTTTCGCCTTTGATGAGCTCTATGCTTCCCCAACTATTGGAGTGGATCGATGCGCCCGCAAGGCTGGCTTGTTCAAAGAGGATGGCAAGATCTGTCGGCAGGGATAGTTGATTGCCATCATCGAGGAGCGACTGGGCGATTAGTTGCGCAGCGGGGGCAACGCCCTTGGGTGCGGTGGTTGGGTTGGGGCCGAGTGTGCCACGGCCGAGGATGGTTCCCATGACGTGGGTGCCATGGCCATGAGGATCAGACCAACTAAAAGGGCCTCTATCTGGAAAAATCTGCCAGCCGTTTTTCTGCCAAGGTCCGCCAAAGGCGTGCATCATGGCTAGGCGCATATCGGGGTGCAATTTGTCTTGACCCCATTCTCCGTTGTCAAAGCCTGTGTCAGCGCAGCCGACAATGATGCCGGTGCCTTTGAGTGGCAGGAGGTTGGGCGAGGTGGGCGTGGCCACCTGAATGCGCTGAGCGCCGACTTGCGTGCGCAGATAGTCGTTGAAAAGCTTGGTGGGGCGATTCCAGTGGGCTTCGATAATGGGGTGGGCTTGTGCAATCCAGGATTCGACTTGGCCAGCGGCCATGGTAAAGTCGATGTAGAGATTGTAGGCGCTGGTTACTTGGCCGCCGAATTGTTCGATCTGTTGACGTGCCAGCGCTTGGTTCGCAGCGCTTGCGAGGCGCACTTTGATGGGAATGCGCTCAGTCGCATCGGCTTGGGCGAGGTGTTGGCGTAGAGGCGCGGTGAGCTTGTCTTGAGGAATGCGTGTGCCAGTAATGGTTAGATCGGAGACCTGCTCGAGGGCGCGACGTGCTTGGGTCGATGCTGACACGAGATAGCCAAAGGGCGGCAGCGGATCGATAATTGTCGCACCCGCCCGAACGATTGCCTCGCGCATCGCAGGGGTGACAGGCGATTGATAGGAGACCGTGAGGAGCTGATTAGGAGCTTGCTCAGTAGGCTGTGGTGCACGCACAGATGCAATGTGGTTGGCCCCCCACCAAGTCAACGCAAGAAATCCCCCAGCAATTAAGGCGAGCACGATGAGTCGGAGCGTGGCGGTCTTCATTGGGGAGGATTTCCTAGTGGTTAGTTATGAGGCGCTCTGCAATTTTGCCAAATCTCTTGCAAATTCATGATGGCGCCGTAGGGATCTTGGCTACCACAAACGGCTCGAACGACCGAGTAGTTGCGTGCGCCAGCGTGCAAGACATCAGGGAGTCTGGTGGTATCGATGCCACCAATGGCAACAGCAGGCCAGGGGGCATTTTGAATGATTCGCCCCGCCTCGATGGGGCCCAATGTGGGGTCGGGGATGTCTTTAGTCGGCGTCGCGTAGACTGGGCCTACGCCAATGTAGTCTGGGGACTGCGCGTGGGCCGCTTGCATTTGCTCATAGCTGTGGGTCGAGAGACCAAAGATCTTGAGGGTGGGGTAGGCGATGCGCGCCTCGGTGACAGGCATGTCGCTTTGACCGAGGTGCACACCATCTGCGCCAACAAGCGTGGCGATTTCGGGATCGTCATTGACGATGAAGCGCGTTTGTGAGCCAGCTGTGATCTCACGCAAGATGTGACCCTGCTCGATGATCGCGTCGCGAGAAACGTGCTTCATGCGCAATTGGATATAGGCAACTTTGGCCTTGACCGCAGCCTCTGCGCATTGCGCATAGCTTGTGATTGGATTGGTAATAACCAAATAGAGACCAAAGTTGTCCATCGTTGTCATCCTTACTTAGCCAAGTCTTCAATGATCTGCTGGGCGATCTTTTTGCCGCTCTTGAGCATGCCGCCAAAGATCGGCCCCATGCGGAAACCGCCTTGAACATTGTTTGCGGCCATGCCAGAGGCATAGAGACCGGGATAGAGACGCTTGGTGTTTTCAACTGTGGTGCGTTCGCCATCTTCCATCCACATAGGCTTTTCGCCCAAGATGCCACCGGTAGGGGAGTCGACCTTGACGCCAGCCTTGTTGACAGCCTTGTTGATGATTTCGGAGGGGTGGCCAGTGCCATCGATCACAGCACGCGTGGTCACAACCAAAGGATCGACGTGCATTTCGAGACGGCGAACAGGGTTCCAGTTGATGACCAAGCCAGAGACCACATCATTGTGGATGCAGATATCCTCGACACAGACGGTGTTAAAGACGATTGCGCCCGCTTGGCGAGCACCAAAGATCAAGCCGGAAGCCATTTCCACAGAATCAACTGTGTGGTAGCCATTGCCGATATCGACCGTGCGGATATTAAAGTCATGGAGGATTTCAGCAGCGTCAGCTTGAACGACCACTTCATTAAAGAGCATACCGCCACCCCAAGTGCCACCACCAGGAGCCAATTTGCTCTCATAGATGCAGACCTTGAGACCTGCCTCGGCCAAGTAACGTGCTGCCACGAGACCAGAAGGACCCGCACCCACGATACCCACATCGATCGCCAAGTGATCTTCTAACTTCTTAAAGAAACTGCGCACAATTGCGCCAGAGATTTGTTCTTCCATTACAGGCTGATTCATCATTAATCCTTTATATATGCTCTAGTAAAGCCAGTCTAGGGTGTTCAACCGAATTGATACAAAACCTAGTCTAAAACGCACCTTACTAGTAAAAATCGATCGAAAACTCGACAGAATGGCGATACTATATCACTAATTGGTGAGATAAGTCAAGTCTAAAGTCTATTGGAGTTTAGAGTTCGTGTTGCGTCCGTGTTGCGTCAATTAAAAAGATACCGTAATATTGGGATGAAATACACTAAACAAACCTCTCTGGAAATTCTTACAAAGTATCAATTTCGGTATGCTGCAGTACGTAACAAAAAAGCTCGAATAACTCTCCTTAATGAGTTTTTTCAACTAACTGGTTTCGAAAGGAAGTATGCAACCAAGCTATTGAAAAAGAATCGTACGTATAAGCCTTTTAAAGGACGAAGTCTGTCATATGGGAAAGAAGACGTTGATCTGGTCGTTGAATGCTGGAACTTATTAGATCAGCCTTGCGGAAAGCATCTAAAAGTAACACTGCAGGTTGCAATCTGCTCTCTTTTAAAGCAGAAAACTGGCTCTTGTTTAATTTTAATGGCTCGAAAGTATAAGAAGTAGGAGCATCGCGGCTGTCGTAGATGCGCAGCCTCCGCCCTTGTGAGGGAGAAAAGCGCCCCTACGCTACCCCCTGGCAGTCCTACGCTATCCCCAAAAAAGATCCCGCACGACTCGACAAAGCCACAACAGCCCCATTTCCCTAATTAAAATAGAAGAAGAGCCCCATTTTTCGTCTATTTCGGTGTCTTTTTTAATTGACGCAACACGAGTTTGGGAGTTGGGAGTTGGGAGCGGCTGCGCCGCTGGAATATAGAATGTCGAATGTGGAGGAACGGCTGCGCAGCGTGTACTCAAGTATGCAGGTCGTGAATCGCGGGAAAATTAGTCTTGCTTTTGGTGGCTATCTATGGTAAATTTATTTTAAATAAGTGAGGTATTAAGTGGTTATGAGGCAATTTTATTTACAATGGAGCTTTTTTCCTTTGGTTTTCTGCGCATTGTGCGCAGGGTGTATGACTAAGGATCGGGCTATTCGTGAGGCGGATGATTCTGCAAAACTCTTGTCAAACAATGGGTTTAGGGAATTGCATGCATCTGCTCCTGTGGCTCTTTTGGGCTATGCTAATCGCACCGACTTGCCTGCAAATTTAGCCTTAGATTTGGAGCAGGCGCAGGCTATTGGGGCACGCTATGATCGTACTTACCAAAGCTATAAGGAGGCAATCTATCAGCGGGCTCTTAGCTTGGAGAATCAAATGCATGCATTTGATACGACACTTGCGGGGCTCTTGAGTGCCGATACGATTGATCTTTGGGACGCTCGCCGCACAAATGCGGGGGGTACGACAACGGTAAAGAAAAAGTTTCAAAATGGTTCGACGATCTTGGCACGTTTAGCGCTAAATGTCACGGATCTACTTAAAGGGGATCGGCGTTCGGTCAATTTGGTGGGCGATTTGACGATCAATGTGCCGCTTTTGCGGGGTAGTGATCGTCAGGTCGTCCGCGAACCGATGGTGCAGGCGGAGCGAGATTTATTGAATGCGATTCGAGCATTTGAGCGGTATCGTCAGCAGTACCTCTACAGTGTCACGCAACAATATCTCTCGGTTGTCTCTGATGCCAAGCGTCTCGAAAATAGCGAGGCGAACTTTGTGCGACTCAAGGCCAATCAAGATCGCGCAAAGAATCTCTTTGATGCGGGACGTATGGGGCGTGTGCAATTTGACCAAGCGAATCAAGACTATCTCTCTGCCAATGAATCGGTCGTTGCAGCGCAGCGTAACTATGAGACGGCGTTGGATAGTTTTAAGATGAAGCTCGGCTTGCCTCCTGATCAAAAGATAGCCTTGGATCAGTCAGCGCTGCAAGAGATTGAGAGCTATCTTAACCATCAGCTCGAATTCGAGCTCGCCAAACAGCCCCCCGTTGATCTAGACGAAACAGAGGCGGAGCGCCTTGCCCGCCTTGCTCAAGAGCGCGAGACCCAACAGCGCGAAACGCTTGCACAAGAGGTTGTCTACTACTATCGTGCTTTGCGTAATCGCTTGGATTATCAAACGGTCGTCTCGAATGAGATTGATGCTAAGCGGCGGGGGGAATTGGCTGAAGATGGTCTTTTGCCTGATCTCTCGATTGGGATTGCCGGACGAGAGT
>CAYZIC010000007.1:0-41793 GCA_964478335.1 uncultured Lentisphaeraceae bacterium
AACCCTCAACCTCCACCTTGGCAAGGTGGAGCTCTACCAATTGAGCTAAGTTCGCATCAATAAAACGGGGTGTAATATATCACAGGGTGTCGAAAATTGCAAGCACAATTTTGTAAAAAGTAAGACTTTTTTGCGAAAAATGGCTATTTTGACCATTTTGCTGGACCTTTGAGGTTTTTTGAGCCTTTTGTGGGAGTGAAAAGTACTTCCACTGCCTGCTCTTTCTCCGCAGGCTCGCAAGACTGTCAGGTTTTTAGCCGCAAAAGGGAGGAGTCTGCACCTCCTAAAACGGGGGGGAAGGCCTTTCGCATCAGCACGATAATCAGGTCAACCATGCCCAAACCCCCTCAAAGGGGCGATTAAAAGGATGATGGTCTACATTCCCGCGGTGCAAGACGCTCCTGTTTACTGTTTACTAGGAGGCTGCGCCTCCTGTCGTTTTATCCACTAAAATCACACAAGCACCTTTTTATCCTTGTCTTTTGGGGGGTGTTTTGCTATAGTGCAATCTGTTTTTGCCGTTGTCACGTCAGCTAAAGAAGTAAGGATCTCATTATGGACACACCATTGCCCCATGTTTTTGAAGTCGGTATGCAAGAGGAAACGTTTGATTTAACCCAGGTCGTCGCAGACCCAAGCAAACCGCTTGAGATTGAGATCGGTTGCGGGAATGGACGTTTCTTGGCGGCGAATGCGTTGAAGCGGCCAGATGTATCTTTCATTGGCGTGGAGCGAATGATGGAGCGTGTGCGTCGTGTGAGCAAAAAGGCCGAAAAGGGCGAGCTGGCTAATTTGACAGTCCTGCGCGTCGAGGCGGGGCGCTTGGTCGATGAGTTGCTCCCCGCTGAATCGGTCGATGCTTTTTATCTATTCTTCCCGGATCCATGGCCAAAACGTCGCCACCACAAGAATCGTTTTTTCCAACGCGAACGCTGCGACTCGATCTTTAGGACGCTCAAGTCAGATGGCTTGATGCACATTTCGACCGACCATAAAGAGTACTTTGATGAGATGTATCTCTACTTGAGAGAGGATGCACGCTTCGTCGAGGTCGAGCCATTGGTGCGTGGTGAGGATGAACAGACCGACTTTGAGAGGCTCTTTTTGAGCAAGTCACAGCCGATCTATTCATGTGGCTTTAAGAAGGTTGCCCAATAAAAAAGAGGCACCAGTGTCATTATTCGCTTGTATCTTACCAGCTAAAGGTGTATAGTAATGTGCGAATTTGCTAGAATAGCCGCTAGATATAGGCGGCTGTCATTAAGAAAAGAGGTTATTGATGTGGGATTATACTGATACTGTGATGGACCATTTCCGTAATCCACGTAATGTGGGTAAGATTGCGAATCCTGATGGCAAGGCGACCGTGGGGTCATTGGCCTGCGGCGATGCGCTGACCTTTATGTTTAAGCTCGGGCCCGATGGCCGTATCGAGGATGCGAAGTTTCAGACCTTTGGCTGCGCAAGTGCTGTGGCATCATCGTCTGCATTGACCGAGATGGTCTTGGGCAAGACGGTAGAGGAGGCCGAGCAGATTACCAATCGCCAAATCGCCGACTACCTCGGCGGCTTACCTGACCAAAAGCTCCACTGCTCAGTCATGGGCCGTGAAGCACTCGAGGCTGCGATCCACAACTACCGCACCGGCGAGGAAAATATCGTCAAGGTCCACGAGGATATCGTTTGCAGCTGCTTTGGTATCGCTCGCGAAACGATCGAATCGGTCATTAAGGACAACAATTTGACCAACCCAGAGGATGTCAAGAGCTTCTGTAAGGCAGGCTCTGGCTGCGGGATGTGCATGGATCAGATTGCCGAGATCATGGCAGATGTCCATGCGCGTGAAGCGCAGACTTGTCAAGCAGCTCAGGCCGCGCCGACGACCAAGCTCACCACCCTCCAAAAGATCAAGCTGATCGAGGAAACCCTCGAGCAGCAAGTGCGCCCTGTCCTCAAAAAGGATGGCGGTGATGTCGAATTGATCGATGTCGAGGGTGACACGGTTAAGATTGCCTTTAGAGGTATGTGCGCAGGCTGTCGTAGCGCATCGCTCACACGCGATTCGCTTATCACCGCTAAGCTACGTGAATTTGTAGATCCGGCGATTAACGTCGTGATGGAGTAGGGCATGAAGACGATTTATTTAGATAACAACGCCACCACCCAGGTGGCTCCCGAAGTCATTGCAGAGATGCAGCCCTATTTCGAAACCTATTGGGGCAACCCCTCTAGCATGCACCTCTTTGGCGGACAAGTCGCCGACGATATCAAGCGTGCCCGCCAGCAAGTCGCAGACTTTATCCACGCAGATCCCAGCGAAATCATCTTTACCTCTTGCGGCACTGAGAGTGACAATATGGCCATCTTTGGTGCTGTTGAGATTATGGGGCCTCAAACGACCCTGATCACCTCACGCGTCGAACACCCCGCCGTCCTTGGCCCCTGCTTACGACTCGAGGAGCACGGTCACACCGTAATTCAGATCCCCGTTGATGGTCTTGGTAATCTTGACATGGATGCCTACCGCAAAGCCCTCGAAACCCCAGGCCCCAAGTTGGTCTCCATTATGTGGGCCAACAACGAGACCGGTGTAGTCTTTCCCATGGACGAGCTCGCCCGCCTGGCCAAGGCCGCTGGCGCAGTCATTCACACCGATGCCGTGCAATTCGCAGGCAAAGCCGAGATTGACGTTACCCGCACCCCTGTCGACATGCTCTCTATTGCCGGCCATAAGATCCATGCACCCAAGGGCATCGCCTTTCTCTACGTGCGTCGAGGCACCAAGGTCAAGCCCTTTATGATTGGAGGCCATCAAGAACGCGGCCGCCGCAGTGGCACCGAGAATGTCCCCTACATCATGGGGCTAGCCAAAGCCTGCCAGCTGAGCCACTCCGCCCTGACAGACGGCTCCGAAGCTCGCATCGCCCGCCTTCGCGACAAGCTTGAGGTAGGCATCTTGGCTACTTGCTCAGACTCCAGCGTCAATGGCGACACCGCGCACCGCGTACCCAATACCTCCAACATCAGCTTCCAGTTTATCGAAGGCGAATCGATCCTCTACCACATGAGCGACCGTGGTATCTGCGCATCCAGCGGATCGGCCTGTGCAGCAGGCTCATTAGAACCCTCCCACGTGATCCGCGCAATGGGCGTGCCCTTTACCAAAGTGCACGGCTCAATCCGGTTTAGCCTCAGCCGCTACACGACTGAAGCCGAAATCGACTACACGCTAGCTGAGCTACCCAAGATCATTCAGACCTTGCGCGACCTCTCGCCATTTGTGGAGTAGGGGCGGCTCCGCCACCCCGCAACAGGCAGTTCGCTGCGCTCACGCATCACGTATCAGGCAATACGCAGGGCGACACCGTCGCCCACCAATCGGGAGCGCAGCGACCGCCCCAAATCCCAAACCCCAAATCCCAACCCCACTATGATTCGCACCATCGCCTTAATCGGCGCCTTTTTGATTGGGGGGCTTTTTCCAGAGCTCTCCATTCTCAAAGGCTACATCTCGCTCCTGATCATCTATATGCTCGTGCCCGTCTTTTTGCGGCTCCGCCTCAACAAAGACGCCCTGACCCGCGAGCACCTCAAAGTCCTCTCCGTCAACCTCACGCTCCCCTTTCTCGTCTGGGCGACCATTCGCGCCGTGATGCATGACGAACACCTCGCCATGGCGGGCTTTTTCATTGCTGCGACCCCCACCGCCACCGGTGCCTCCGTCATTATGGGGCTCCTGGGCGGTAATGTCTCCTTTGTCGTGACAGGCTTTGTCTTGACCAATCTCGCCACCTCGCTCCTCTACCCAATTGCCGTACCCCTGATGGCACCAGGCGTGCAAGTCGGCCACCTCGTCATCGAGGTGCTGCTACGCGTACTACTCATCACCGCCGTGCCAGCGGTGATCGCCTGGGCCATTGCCAAAATCTGGGGCCCCCGCACCGCACTGCGCCTAGGCAATCGACTGACACCATCGACCTTTTATACCTGGATCGCAATTGTGATTATCGTCGCCGCCACCTCTGTGCAGCTCATGCGCAGCGACGAAAGTGTCGCCATCATCGACTGCGTCCACGTCGCAGTCCTCTCGCTCGTCTTGGCCACACTCATGTTTGGCATCGGCTTCCTCATCGGATGCCCACGCTACGGCAGAGAGTGTTCACAGATGCTCGGCCAAAAGAATACCTCCTACTCCGTCTACATCGCCCTCGCCCTGCACGACCCGATCGTCGTCCTCGGCCCAGCGCTCTATGTCTTTTTCCACAACACATGGAATGGCATCCAGATCGGTCTCGCCGCCAGAAAGGCACGCATCGCCTATGAAAAAGCCCACCAAGACTGACCTCTACACCATCGCAGAGATCCTCCAGACGCGTTACCAAAGCGCCCCCGCCCCCATCATGGACCTCATTGCCGTCCAAACCCACGACCCCTATCGCATCCTCGTGGGCACAATCCTCTCAGCCCGCACCAAAGACCAAGTCACCGCCCAAGCCTGCGCCAAACTCTTCGACCTCGCTCCAGACCTCGACCACTTAGCCACCCTGAGCGAAGCGCAAATCGCTCAAGCCATCTACCCCGTTGGCTTTTATCCCACCAAAGCCAAACACCTCCACCAGCTCCCCGCAGTCATCGCCACCCAATTTGGCGGCAAGATCCCCCAATCACTTGATGCCCTCTGCCAGCTCCCCGGCGTTGGCCGCAAGACTGCCAACCTCGTCCTCATTCTTGCCTTTAACCTCCCCGGCATCTGCGTCGACACCCACGTGCATCGTATCAATAATCGCCTACAGATCGTCACGACAGAGAGCCCCCTCGACACCGAGATGGCTCTCCGCAAAAAGCTCCCCCCCGACCTATGGCAGCTCTGGAATGCCATCTTCGTCAGCTTTGGACAGACCCACTGCACCCCACGCAATCCCAAATGCGCCACCTGCCCCCTCCATGCCGCAGGCCTCGCCCCCTGCTGGGATCCGCCCCACACTCAAGACTGACAGACCCCTGTTGTCACCTCGCTAGACAGCAATTACGACCTTAAAGGCTTTAGTGGCTGACACCCAGCCCGCCCCCTGGCGAGATCTGCCACCTACGCCAACGCTCTACCTCCGTCCAGCAGCGCAGCTGCCCAAGTAGAGTGAGCTACGACCATTTAGGCGACACAGTCGCCCCCATTTGCATTCATTTGATGACTCATGCTATATACTGGGCTGCTTCGCCACCAATTCGACTTAAACACAGATCTTTTTTTCAAATATACACATTTTGAGCTTGTTATATTCACTAAAATCGACTAGAGTAATCTTGTAATCGCAAGGTAATGATCTACGAAAGGTTCCCAACATGATTAAAAAACTCTTACTTAGTCTCGTGATTGCTTATACAAGCCTGTCTTTTGCTAACCTTACTCGTTATGGCGGGAATTTGGGGGGCGAGTCCGTGGGTAATGCACGTGGTGCGCAATGGGATGCAAAAGGCATCTGCTACAAGTGTGCTGGGAGAGGCTTTGTTGATAATACTGATACGGCATCGATCGCAAGTGCTGTGAGGTGTCCTGCGTGTCAAGGGAAGCACCGACAAAAAGACATCGTTCGGCCGCGTTTTGGGGTGACGTTTGGTGGTAAAATTAAGTTAGGTAAGACGACCAAGCTCTATGATGATATTGGCTTATTGGTGCAACAACTACCAATGGGACGAAATCCATATGCTACCAAGAACGGTTCGCATTAATATCCATTGATTCTCATCGTGTTATTGGATTTTTTGACCGAGTGCGTGGAGACGATGAAGAGGCACTTTTAGCAAAACATGTGGCAGCACAGAAATCCCTCAAGAATGAATTTTACGTCACGATGGAAACATCATCTTACAAGCCTCCACGTTTGATTGTGGATAAATTAATTGCGACTTTACCCGAATGTAATCAATCGCTACCGAAAGGCTCCTCGACTTCTTATTATTATCGTTCAAATACAGACCTTATCGTTAGGAGAAATTACCAGCATTCGTTGTCTCTATTCTTAGCGGATGATCGTAAGAGTGCTTATTTCATCTTGCTGAATGATCGCTTATTTAAGTTGTCCCAAGAAGAAGCAGAGAAATCCTTGCCTAAAGTTCGGAAAGAGTTTATTCAGAAGCGCCGCTCAGCCGCCCCCAAAGTCAATGACGACTTTAGAGGGGTTAATTGGGGAGAGACTAGACAGGCTATTTTAGAAAAAGAAGGCGAACCGATTGAGAGCACCGGGTTTAGTAAATTGGTCTATCCAGAAAGAATGCTGGGTCTAAATGGCGTTAGGGAGTACTCCTTTCAGCGCGACCTTTTAGTTTCAGGAAAGTACGTATTGCTGATATCGGATCAGTCATATGATCAAGTGCATCGCGTGATTGTTGACGCTTTGTCTAAAAAATATGGCGAGCCTTATGATTTTGTAGCGGACGAAGAGGACATCTCTACATCTCGTACTGCGATTACGAGTATTACGAATAGCTATTATTATACCTCATCAAAAAAGCCATTGGTCGCAAAATGGGAAAACCTAAAGACAAGAATCTCAGTACTTACAGCATCAACCCATATGGTCATCCTCTATCAAAATCTCAAAGATCTTGATCAAGAAGAGGACCAACATAGACTAGAGCGTGAAAAAGACAAAGTTGAGGTTAATGACGAATTACTTGATGTCCTTTAGGTACAAGGAGGTCACCGTGAGTATTAAAGCCATCATCCTGCAGATCTCAATCCTAGCCATTACGATTGCAACAGCAGCCCCCCCACCACTCAATCAACTCCTACAAGATGACTCCCCATCCTGCGAGTATGCCATTTGCAAGGACCTACAGGCAAAATTCACACGAGACATCGCCATCCCTAAAACACTTCAGACACTCGAGAGACGCTCCAGACAAGGCGATGGCCCTAGCCAAATCCTACTAGGGTACTGCTATCAAAATGGCATCGGCGTAACGCAAAATCTCAAAGAAGCAGTCTATTGGTATCAGCAGGCCATTGATATTAATGAAACTCAAGCCAGTCTACACCTAGGCCTCTGCCACGAAAGAGGCTTAGGCGTACCCAAAGATTACGATCGAGCCAGACTATTGTTTCAACGAGCCACCGACAAAGGCATTGCAGATGCACAGTTTGCACTAGCAAGATGCTACTTCTTAGGCAGAGGCACCACCCAAGACCCCCAAAAAGGCTTTGCACACTGCCACGCAGCCGCCCAAAAAGGCTCCCCAACAGCAACCTTCTTCATGGGATACTTTTACATACTCGGCCAATTCACCGCTCGAGACCCCATCAAAGCATTTAAAATGTTTCATGAAGCAGCCGAGCAAGGACACACCCACGCCCAGTATGCCACCGGATTATGCTATGCGCAAGGACAAGGCTGCCAACAATCAAAAGAGCAAGCCAGCGCATGGATGCTTAAATCCGCCGAGAAAGGCTACACCCCAGCACAAGCCTGGTATGGCATCTATTGCATCGAGCAAGATAGAAATATCGATGCCGTCAGCTGGCTCAAACTCGCAGCGCATAAAAAAGACCCAGACGCACAGCTCGCTTACGCCTTTTGCTTCCTACAAGCAAGAGGCGTCGACAGAGACACCTATACCGCACTCAAATGGTGCCGCACCGCAGCGAAAAATGGCAATAAAAGAGCCAAATCCATGCTCCCTTACTTCGCATCCCACTACAAGCAAAGTTTACGTTGAGCTCGCCTCCTTCCACGCCACTTGCGAGCGTTAGCGAGCCATTCGTGGCTCTTTGCGGCCATTCGATGAATCCTGTCCACTATTTTATCCTTGTATTATTTGGTAAAGTATGATAGCTTATCGCACGTAAATGAGCCCGTTAGATACAGATGCTAGACCGAGATGTGCTAGCACGTGGACTGGACTTGTAATCCTTTGTAAATCAATCGCCTATTTCGATTGGCGGTTAATAGATGTAAGGCAAGAAGGTAGAAGATGGCAAAGAAGCGTAGCGACCAAAATATGAATTATGATGCCCCTCAAGTAAGCTTGTCGGACTTTGACTTGACCGCGCATCAACACGCTATCTTGTCGCACTGGTGGCACAATCGTGCTACGCCAGCAGCCGAGACCTATGCCACAGCCTTGCGTGCTGAATTACCTAAAGAGCTTGTGAACTACATCCTGGGCGATGGCGAGAGTTGCGGAGAACGTCTCTGGCAAGATGACTTTTTTAAGTCATACACTGGAGAACCATTCCCCACACCTGCTAACCCCACCTTTGAGTTTATTGATCTCTTTGCAGGTATCGGTGGATTTCGTATGGCCATGCAGGCTAGTGGTGGACGTTGCGTCTTCTCTTCGGAATGGGATCCCGCCGCCCAAAAGACCTACCAAGCCAACTATGGCGAAGTCCCCTATGGCGATATTACCTCCCCCTCAACCAAGGCCTCCATCCCATCGGGATTTGATGTGCTGTGTGCTGGGTTCCCCTGTCAGGCATTCTCGATTGCCGGTAAGCGCCAAGGCTTTGACGACTCCTATCGTGGGATGTCCAGAGGTACGCTCTTTAGAGATGTTGTTGAGATTTGCGAGAAACACCACCCCAAGGCAATCTTCTGCGAGAATGTCAAGGGCCTCCTCAGCCATAATCGCGGTAAGACCTTTGAAGTCATCAAAGGTGCCTTCCAAGAGCTCGGCTACACCGTCTTTACCCAGATCCTCAATAGCAAAGACTTCGGCGTACCACAAAACAGAGAACGCATCTACATCGTTTGCTTTAGAAACGACCTCAGCGTGACGCAGTTCACCTTCCCACAAGCGACCGATTCAACCAAATGCCTCCGCGATATCATCGAGCAAGATCCCGTACCAGCCAAGTACTACCTGAGTGATGTCTATGTCGACACCCTCAAACGCCACAAAGCCCGCCATACCGCCAAAGGAAATGGTTTCGGCTACGAAATCCGCGAATGGGACAGCATCGCCGGTGCCATCGTTTGTGGTGGTATGGGACGAGAACGCAACCTCATCGTTGACGACCGACAAAAGAATCTCGTCCCCACCACCCATATCAAAGGCACCATCAATACCGAGGGTATTCGCAAGATGACCCCCAGAGAATGGGCTCGCCTCCAAGGCTACCCCGACACATTTAAGTTTGTCCTTGCTGACGTGCATCTCTATAAACAATTTGGTAATAGCGTATCCGTCCCCGTGATCACCGCAATCTCCCAGCAGATCATTCAGACGCTCAATCACTGTGCCCAGGCACAACCCAAGGAGGCTGCAGGATGTTAAAAGGCAACACTGGCGAATGGCTCGAACTCTACGCCGCAATCAAGATCCTCGCAGACGGCCGCATCTGCGGAGCAGACAAGCAGCTCAACCCCTTACCCGAAGAGGCCCTTCAAGTCCTCCAAGTGATCCGCAGCGACTTCAAAGCCACCATCGGCACCACGATTGACTTCATCGACCCCCAAGATCAATCCCTCATTCAGGCAGTGCCACCCAAAACCCTCGCCACACAGTCCGCCAAACTTTTCAAGGCGATCTCCCAGTCCGCCATCCGCGACGACAGCGAGATGCACCAATTCCTCGAGCAGATCGGCTGCAAAGTCCTCAAGGCCAAGAGCCAGAGCAAACGCGACCTCACCGTGCAAGTCCTCGACCCCCACACTGGCACCACACCCGAATACGGCTTTAGCGTCAAGAGCGATGTCAAAGGCAAAGCCACCCTCCTCAACGCCTCCGAAGCCACCAACCTCATCTACCAAGTCAAAGGCCTCCCCATCGATCAGATCGACCGAATCAACGCCATCGACACCCACACCAAGATCAAAGACCGCCTTGCCGAAATTACCCGCCTCTCCACAAGCATTGACTATGTCGGCTTTGATCGCGACATCTTCCGCACCAATCTGCAGTTGATTGACGACGGCCTGCCCCGATTAGTTGCCCAGATCCTCCTGCAAAACTATGTAACAGGCGTGAGTGACTGCGCAGATCTCATCGACACCATCGCCCAAGCCAACCCCTACGACTACCCCTGCAAACTCTTTTATCAAGCCAAGTTCAAGCGGTTTCTACGCGCCGTCGCCCTCGGCCTCATGCCCGCCCAAAAGTGGACCGACCTCGACGATGCCACCGGCGGTTACCTCCTCGTCAAAAAGGATGGCGAGATTGTAGCCTTTTATATTTACAACCGCAAGCTCTTTGACGACTACCTCTACTACAACACCCGCCTAGAGCACCCCTCCACCACCAAGCATAAATACCTATCGCTCTACACCAAAGACGACAAAGTCTACCTCAAGCTCAACCTCCAAATCCGCTTCAAGTAGGCTCGCTGCGCTCGTAGAGTAGGGCAATCGCTTAGATTCTAGGCGTAGGCTTAGAGAATTGGGCGGAGTAAGATTTTCTCTCCTCATTGCGGGAAAAAACGATTGTGTCTGAAGTATATCCTTGACTTCTACGCTTTGCAAGCGTATACTAGGCCTAGACAATAAAGAAGGGCTTTCTTTACTGTCTAGTATCAAGCTTATATGCGTAATTAAAAATTAAAAGGACATACGTATGACAACAAGAACCGTTAGCACCAAAGAAGAACTCAAACAGGCTAAAAAAGATGCTGTCGATGAAATTATCGTTGTTGGTAAACTTGCTCAGCACATAAAGATCGCAAAGAGGGTAATGACGTTAGGGCCAATTGCCCTTGCGGCAATCGGGGTGGCCTTAGCTTCAATCCCTATGACTGGAGGGCTAAGCGTAGCGGCACTTGCTCCAGCCGCCACAGCAACGGGAGGTTCTGCAGTAGCAATAGCAATTATTGCTGTAGGCGGAATTGTGTTTGCTATTGCTTTATTTAGGGATTATGATATCGACTTTGCCGCCTGTCCAGATGGACGCTTCCACGCACGGTTGACAAAGAAAAAATAGAGCATCTCAGACAAGTGAGAAAACAGAATCGCGCTTCACTAATAGGGCACTCGCTAGTGCTAATTGCGAGTTGCTCCACTAGCAGTCCCGCTCGCGTGCGAGCCTCGCAGTCCTGCGGTCGCAGACCGCTCTTCCTGTAACTGTAGCTGTACACTGTTCACTGCGAGGCCCCGCCTCGCTATCCTGGCTACAGTCATGCACTTATTTATTGCATTGCTTGATGATTGTGCTTGAGGTCTTCACCCCATTATGCTATAGTTGCGGCATCAAAGAGAGGATTCCATCATGACAGTCGACTATAGCAATCTCCAACACCTCATCACCGGCGGCGTAGACTACACCATTGCCTACGACCACGGCTGCGAAACCGCCACCCCCGCCGACTGCCCAGAGAGCGCCATCATCCTCGCCGCCCAACCAGCCCCAAGGAGCTCCGTCAATAGCTCAAGCCCGAGCTCGAGTCCCAGCCACCCCACGCCACCTGAGAGCGTTAGCGAGCCATTCGTGGCCCTTAGCGGCCCTTCGATGACTCCTGTTCACTGTCACTGTGCGCAGCCTCCGCTCGTCATCCTCCTCCCCAGCGAAATCGACTGGCGCGGCGAAATGATTCCCATTACCTCCCTCGGCGAATCCTCCCTTTGCCACCTCAAAGGTGCCCAACAGATCATCGTCCCAGCAAACATCACCATGATCGCCGACCGCGCCTTTGACAGCATCGAGACCCTACGCTCCGTCATCTTTTTGCACACCCCACCACGCACCATTCTTGTCGGCCAAGACATCTTTTACGGCAACCCAAACCTTCATCTATTAGAGGTTTATACCGCCACCCTTCCCCTCTTCGAGACCCAAGAATCCTCCATCCCCCGCCCCCGTTATGTCAGCCAATCAGATGTAGAATCTCCTATTCACTGGTGCAGTGTCCTTTTCGTTGCCACATCTGCCTCATCCAGAGCCCTTGGCGAAGCCATTCAGACTCTCAAGAGCATCCGCACCCGTGCCGACCACCTCGACATCATCGTGAAGAGTTCCCTAAATTCACCCCGCTAGGGAACATCGGGTTCTTTAGCCTGTTCGTAGTCCTTTTAAGAGATTTGCACCTCGAAATTTACAAAGATGGAAGTATACTTCTTGTATATCCCACTAATGACCGCCACAGAATAATAGTTTTATGGACAAAATCAATGTTGACAGTTGACATAGCTCGTTAAATTTTGTATACTTTGCGGCGAGTAGGGGTAGGATCCCCTATTTATAGTATACTTGAGAGAAGGTGAATGCCTTCAATTAGGTGTGCTAGGAGGATCGGCCGATGCTCATCCATGATTCCGTGGACCGCAAACCAATTCTCTATATTAGTAAATTTAGTACTCAAAATCTCTCACAACGAGAAACTACCATTTTTTAAGGCAGTGAAGATATTGAGGCGTCGCCCTTTTGTTTTGGGCATGCCTTAGTATGTTTGTGCCTAGGCTGTGGTAGGCCTCTCGTTCATTCATGCTAAGCGTGCTCATTTATTCGCCAGAATAAAGAGTGCGCTTTTTCTATGCCCCAAGATAGTCAAGCGCTTAGGTGCTGGATGAGAAGATGACTATGAGCATAGGAAATCAAACGAAAACGGGAAAACACGAGGTAAAGAAGATTCGTGTTTTCGAAGCATTTTCAGGCATCGGCGCTCAGGCGACAGCTCTAACTCGTCTTAATGCATCTTATGAAATTGTTGGAATAAGTGAGTGGTTTATCAATGCGTTGCTAGGCTATAGCGCATTGCATTGCCCTGTGGATCATAAGTTAAAGAAGATGATCGAAAAACAATGTCGAGAAGTTCTCGAGAACGAATTGGCTGAATTTTCTTTTAGTAAGGACTCGGTCGTCCCTCTAGAATCATTGAACCGCTTGTCCGATGATGAGTTACGTCAACTGTATTACGCACACAAGATTTCTAAAAACGTGGGATCGATTAAGGATGTCGATCCTGTCAAAATGCCTGACATGGATCTACTAGTTTATAGTTTCCCTTGTCAAGACTTGTCAACAGGTGGCAATGCAAAGGGCATGAAGCGAAACTCTGGAACACGATCTTCTTTGCTATGGGAGATTGAGCGTATTCTTAAGGGAATGAAAAAGGAAAATCGTCTTCCTAAGTATTTAGTATTGGAAAACGTAAAATATATTAAGGCTCCACGTTATAAAGATGATTTTAAGGAATGGTTGGATTTCCTCGAGTCGTTAGGCTATAAGAATGCTCCGTTGCAAATTCTGAATGCACAGGATTTCGGCATTCCTCAAAAAAGAGAACGAGCGTTTTTGATTAGTTCTTTGGAGCATGAAATTGAATCAATAGAAGATCGCATTGAAGCACTGAAGATCGATCGCAAACAGGTTTCATTGCTTGATTTTTTACGTATGGATTATCAGACATCGAATCTAAGGCATGAGGCGGATTTAGCTCAATTGAATGCAACACCTTCTCGTCTGGTTATGTGGGACTTGAATGGCTATGAAAATGATGAGCTTACTCCAGGTAATCACGTGTGGACGATTACTTGTAATTTTGATCGCACTCAGACCTCTGCAATGTTTCGGTATTCAGGCCCTAAGGGGGATACGTTTCGCTTGCTGACTAATCGAGAAGCTTTCCTCTTGATGGGGTTTAAGGATGGGGAGTATGACAAAGTTCATCGTTTAGGCTTGTCGTTTAGAAAGGAAAACAAGTTAATTGGGAATTCGATCGTAGTTAATGTCTTGAAAGCTATCTTTAAGGTTATCTTAGAGGATTGGGAGCTACAAAATGGCTGATTTAGTCGAATCCTTACCTAATATTAGCTCATTGCTTATTGCGATAAGATCAATGGGCTATACTTTCGAATCTGCAATAGAGGATTTGATAGATAATAGCATTTCTGCGGGTGCTAGTATTGTTGATGTTTTTTCTGAAACGCAGGGATGTTCTCCATATATTGCTATTGTTGACAATGGCTGCGGAATGTCGCCTAAAGAAGCTGGAGAGGCAATGCGTATGGGGACTCATTTGTCTAGAGCCTATAACCCTGAAACGCTTGGACGATTTGGAATGGGGATGAAATCTGCTTCTCTTTCGCAATGCAGTTGCTTCACGTTGGTGACAAAGAAAGATGGTGTTCTTTCAGGATTTCAATTTGATGTAGAGCAGATTTCCCTGGCGAATAATTGGGTGATCCTTCAATTGTCAAAAGAAGAACTTGTTAACGTGCCAGAGGTGGCTGTCTTTAATGAAAAAGAGCATGGGACACTTATTCTATGGCAGAATTTTGATCGATTAAAGGCGGCAGAAGGTGGGCAGCTCGATGCGGCTCTGCGGTCTGCAGTCAGAAGAACAAAGAAACATGCAGCCTTTGTTTTTCATCGTTTTTATGATAAAGTGCAGATATCCTTTAATTCCATCCAACTTGAACGAAGAGATCCTTTTCTTGAAAAGTCATTCCCCAGATCGCAAAAAGGACGCCCTGTGCCATTGAATGGTAAGGTTGTTGCAAAGCCTTTTGTGTTACCAATTGCTAAAAGTCTAACAGATGAAGAATGTGGGCTTCTTGGTATTACGTCTTCTGATAAAAATGAGCTTTTCGCTGGTCAAGGATTTTATATTTATCGTAATGATCGTCTTATCCATTGGGGAAGTTGGTTCAGACTTGAGAGACGTCTGCCTGCATATCGTTATGCTCGTGTCTGTATCGAACTTACCAGAGATGATGATATGGCATGGATGCTAGATGTGAAGAAGTCGATGGTTCGGTTGCCAGAGATTAGTCAAGCGAATTTGGAAGAGTCTATTTATAATGCGAGATGCGGGAGTCTGGAAATCGTAGAATCTGAGACCACCTCAGGAAAGGGGCTAACGCAGGATTGCATTTGGTCCTATCAGAATTGTGATGGTAATGTATCCTACAAAATTAATCGAGAATTACCTGAGATTGTACAGCTGCGAACTATTTTGGGGGAGGGGGATCGCGCATTATTTAATCAACTTCTTGCGAAGATTGAAACGTCCACACCATGGAGAGATCAGTAATGAATAGCGATAATATTTATAATGATTTTCTACAAGCGGTTCTAAAAAAACGAAAGAACTCTGTGCTTCACTATTCGCAAATCCGTACTTTTATCGGAAAGTATAATAATCTTATGAGTATGGGGTTGTCTTCTAATGAACTCGATGCCCTGATGAAAAGACTTGAATATGATGTGCCAATGGCGGGAGCTGAGCCTACTAATTCTATTGGAGAAGGTCTTGTCCTTGCAGGCAATTCTGCGAGTAATGACGTGTTGTACCCTTCATTTGGAGACTCTTTTTGGGCACGTTATTCTTATTACTTGATTAATGATTGCAACTTCTCAGAAGAGGCTGTTGCTGATATAAAGTTGTCGTGTGAGGCAATTCTGGCACATTGTGCAGATCCCAATGCGAAAAGCAAACATACTCGCAAAGGGCTTGTACTAGGTGATGTACAGTCTGGTAAAACGGCCAACTATTTGGGACTCATGAGTCTTGCTCTTGATGTAGGATATCGTATTATTATTGTTCTGACAGGCATGACGGATTCCTTAAGAGTTCAGACTCAGCAGCGTATTGATGAAGCGGTTATTGGACAAACGAACGACAAGATCCCTATTGGAGTCGGATTAAGGAGTAAGGTTACCCATGAGCTGCCTTACGTGATACCATTGACAAATAGCGTGGATGATTTTAAGACATATGTTAAGAATATTTCTCAAAACCCGAATGATTTTACAAAACCTGTGATTCTTGCGGTTAAGAAAAATGGACCGATCCTTACTTCTGTTTGCAAATTCTTCAAGAATTGTCGAAATAAAAGTATTCTTATCATCGATGATGAAGCGGATAACGCTTCTATAAATACAAAAAGTACTCGAAAGGATCCGAATCTAGCGACTACGATTAATGCTAAAATTCGTAAACTTTTGAGCTATGGTGATAATGTTTCGTATGTCGGATATACGGCTACTCCATTTGCAAATATCTTTATAAACCCAGAGCTAACCAAGGGTAAGGTGCCAGATCTATTCCCGCGAGACTTTATTTGTCCGTTAACTGCAAATCCTGCATACATGGGACCTGGGGATTTCTTTGGAAAAGATTTTGGGCGATATTGTTACATTCTTGATGATCACCCAACGGAAAATGATCCGACCTATAAAATGCTTCAGGATGCGAAAGCTACCGATAATCTAACAAGCCTACCAGATTCTTTAAAGCACGCAGTTCTTCACTTTATGTTAGCGAATGTTGTTCGTACTCTTAGGGGCACCCCTAAGGCTCATCGATCAATGCTTGTGAATGTGAATGTTAAAATAAACGTGCATACGAAACTGCGTGATATGATTGAGCAATTTAAGGAGGATACATTAGAAACGCTTTATGAGTTGCAGCGTAAGTCTATTGATGATTTCGTTAAGGTTGGCTTGGGCTGTCAGCTATATGAGATCTATAAACGTCTCCCCGCATGTGAAGAGGTGAGGAATGATCCGAATTTCACCTTTGAGCAACTTCGAGATGGTCTTGTCGCAGAGGTCGAGCAGATCAGTGTTTGCGCATTTAATAGTCAAAATCTTAATGGTAAAAAGACGCGGTTTTCCTATGATTCAAAGCCGAATGGAGCAAGACTTATTGCTATCGGTGGCTCCGTGCTTGCTCGAGGATTGACGCTTAATGGCTTAATTATAAGTTATTACTTACGTAGAGCATCTGCATTTGATACTCTTCTGCAAATGGGGCGTTGGTTTGGTTATCGAACAGGATACAAAGATCTTTGCTGCGTATATATTACACTTGAAGCAATTGAAGATTTTCAAGATGCGATGAATGCCATTGAGGATGTCCGCTCTCAATTAATGCAAATGATTGCTCTAGGGAAGACACCTAAAGACTTTGGTTTGTCTGTTATTGAAAATCCAGACGTGTTAAGAACAAAAATATTTTATAAATCGAGAAAACTGACGTCTACAGCTAGATGCAAATCGAGCTTTACTGAAGAGGTCGACTTAAATTATGCGGGACCTACAGACATGTCTAAGATTTATACAGATGAGCGTAATATTCAGAATATCAAAAGGTTTGAAGAATTTGTTTTAGAGCAAGCGAAGTCGGAGCGGTTAGTTGATCCGAATACAGGGGTCTTGAAAAATGTTCCCAAGGCAGATCTTGTGAATCTTATCTTAGATCTTAAAACGCCATTTGTTCGACGGTTCATTCCTCGATTACTAGCTGATTATATTGAGAAGTCAAGTGATTTAGAGTTTTGGGACGTGGGCATTGTAAAAGGCCTGTCTGCAACTAGATTTTCCGTTGGAGCCTATCAAAAGCCTGCCAATATCCGTCAGGTTACTGATCATGGTGAGTATGTCACGATTAATAATAACCGTGTCAGTATTATTGAAAATTTCGCATTGGGCTTAACCCCAGAGCAAATTCGAGAAGTTGACAATGTTGTACGTAACAGCAATGGCAAGAAGTCTCGATTATCATACCTAAATGCATCAGGTAGAAACCCAATTTTACTTGTCTATCCTATTGCGCATCCAGAAACGAAAAAGCTACTTCTCGGTTTTTCCGTAGGGATCCCAGGAGATAAAAAATCACAACGTTGTCGAATTAATGATGTTTACCTCAAGAATATAATTGAAGGTGAGGATGAAGATGAAGAATGACTATACGACTAAGCTTGTACATGACAAGTTTAACGATTTACGCATCGGAGAGCAATTGAAGATTTTAGGCTCGTGTATAGAGACCTTCCTAGGAGTGTCAAACGCTGGGCGTAAGCGTATTACGTTCCGGTTCCATGAGTTAAAAATGAGTCTAAAGTCAACCCAATCCTTAAAGGTTCAGCTCTTTTCTCAGGATGAATATAATCTCTTAAGTATTGATCTTGAGAATGATACTGCAGAAGGGGTCTTTTATGTTTTTTGTGCAGATATTATAAGTGCGATCGCAATAGGGGAATCAGAGCCATCAGGAAGTCGTATCTTGTCAGAGCGATACCTTATGTGGGTAAAGATCTTTGAACCTCTTCATGATGATTTCTCACAGGAGCGAGAGATGGGGCTGTTAGGAGAACTATATTTTCTAGAACATTACATTGCGAAAAAGTATGGTTTTAGTCTTGCGCTTGAAGGATGGGGTGGGCCTGATTTAGATAATAAAGATTTTACGATTAATAACGCATGGTATGAAGTAAAGACCATTAGCCTGGGCATGGCTTCTGTAAAGATTAGCTCTGTTGGCCAACTTTCTGCACAAGAAGCAGGACAGTTGATTGTGGTTCGAGTTGAAAAGATGTCTTTAGCCTATAAGGGGGCGGAGCATACGGAAAGTGTGCGCTCTTTAATTGATAGTATGTTAGAGCACCTTTCTTGCGACGCATCACTGCAGAGCATTTTGCTAGAGAAACTCGTATCTTTAGGAGTCCCTTTATTTAAGCAAAACTGGAATAGATATCGTATAGATTCTATCTCGTTTTACAATGTGAAAGATGGGTTCCCTCGTATTCAGGTTCGTGATGTCAAGTATCACGAAATCAGTAATGTTCAATATGCTTTGATTGTTAATATGCTCGGGAAATATGAAACAAAGGATCTCTTATAATGGATAATGACATACAGACTGGATGGACTCGTTTTATAGAGGACATCAATACGCTTGCATCTGTTGAAGGAGATGCCCGCTCAACAGATGCCACACTTGTCTTCTTAAATGAGATGCGCGAGTTACTTGGAGATGAATTCCCTCAGTTTAGCTCTGACGACTTTATTGATAACTGTTACGTTTCAGAAAAAAGAACGCCTCACTCTGGTCATGCAATGCACCTTGATGCTGCTGTTATTGAAGATAATTCAGGGCTCTCGACGCTAACTCTTGTGTATGTTGACTATGATGGTAGCCGTTGTCAAACATTAACTAGGGCGGATCTGAAGAAGTATATCGATCAATTAAAGGGGTTTTATCTAGGTGTTTGTGATGGGTTTTTTAAAGATGCAGAGCATGGCCCAGTCGCAGATCTTGCAAAGCAAATCGAGCGTCGACAGGAAACTCTTTGTCGTATTAATTTTGTTGTGCTAACCTCTAATTTCATTAGTAATCGTGCCAATCGGAATAGCCTGAAAATTCAAATACCAGGTAGAGATGCCGTGGAGACGTACGTGTCGACTGTTAGTATTGAAGAAATTTTGCGTCGACAGGATTCTGGAGACGTGGATTCAGTTATTACGACGGATGAAAATCAGGGATTTCCTTGTCTAAAAGCTCCATTGTTGACCGATGACTTCGACGCCTACCTTGTCATCGTCCCAGGTAAATTCCTCGCGGATATTTACCTTAAGTATGGAGGTCGTTTACTGCAGTCGAATGTTCGAGCTTACCTGTCTGTACAAAAAGCTGTTAATAAGGGAATTCGAACAACTCTTAAGGAGGAGCAGGACTATTTCTTCCCCTACAATAATGGAATTTGTGCTACTGCGACAAGTGTAGAGGTGCAATCTGAAAACGGAAGTCTCTCTGGTTTTGTAACATCTTTTAACAATTTGCAGATTATTAATGGCGGTCAGACAACTGCGACTTTGGCTTATGTACAAGAAAAGGACAAAGTTGATTTATCCAATGTCTTTGTTCAAATGAAGCTTACTATTATAAAGGATTGTAAAGAGGAATTTGTTAATAATATTGCCCGTTATGCCAATAGCCAAAACAAGGTGAGTGAGTCGGATTTGAATTCTGGCCATCCCTTTTATGCTGAGATTGAAAAGCTATCACGTAAGATATCTGTGCCGCTCACGATCTCAGATGAACAATACTGGTTTTTTGAGCGAACCAAGAAACAGTATGATCAGGGGGCGTTGTCTCAAACCCCTGCGATGCGTAAGCGCTTCCAAAAACTGAATCCCAGAAGTAAAAAATTTAACGTCGTGGATTGTGCTCGGTATATCAATGTCTTTTCCTGTAGACCATATGATGTATCTTGGGGGAGTGATGTGAATGCTTCAAGATTCCAGAAATGGATTACCGCAGAGTGGGGGTATCATTCTAAGAACTGTAAAGATTTTGGGATTCCTTTGTTGACAAAAATTCAAGCGGATGTCTGTACGAGTACATTTTTCAAAGAATTAGTAAGTAAGCTTATAATCTTCAAGTCGTGTGAAAAGGTCTTAAAACAATCAGATTGGTTTAAGAACTGGTCAAGTAGCTTACGACATATTCTAGCGTATTCAATTTCTCGTGTCGTGAATGAGCTTGATCGTCATGGCCAGGAGATTGATTATGCTGAAATCTGGAAGCTTCAGACATGCCCGAATGAAATTGTTGATGAAGTTGTTCATATGGCCAGAACTTTTACCGACATGTATAAACCGATACTGAATCAAGGACGCGAAATGCGTGAGATTTGCAAGGTTGCGCCACCTTCTGACAAGGCTGCTTCTACATCTGAGAAAATATGTGTTTGGACTGAGTTTTTAAAGTTGGATTGTCCAATAACGGCCTTGACTGAAAAGCACATTCGTTTAGTTGATCCTTCGAAACGAATTTTCTGGGGGGAACCCAAAAAGGTGCCAGAGGAGACGAGTAATAGCTGAGGAACTAAAGTCAATAACACGAGATTTCAATTATTTAGGAGGTTGACTCATGAGAGAAGCCTTTTTACAATACGCCAAAGCGCATTCTGCCCCCAGAAGCAATATGTCAGGATCTTATCGCCTGGCCATTGAGCGGTATTCTGAGGCACTCTCTACGCATCAGACTCCTTTGAGTCAACTTGCTGACATTTGGCACGTTTCGTCATACAAGGATCTACTCGCACTCTATGAATTTGCCAAAGAACAGCAAAGCTTACCAGATGGCGGCATCTTTTCAGAATTTAAGAGTCGCAGCTATTGGATGGGAAGATTCTATTCGGCGGCAATTAAATCCTTTGCAGCCTTTTTGCTAGAGACCCAAGCGGAAAGGCACATGGCAGATGTCTTAAAGGGCAATGCTGATCCAGCCGTTATTTCAAACAAATTGGAAGAGCTGAAGGTGCCACAGTCTAAGCTCTTACTTGCTGATGAACTTGATGTGAAATCGAAAGAGGGAAAGACTGCCATGCGAGAGGTAAAAGTTCGCCTCAATCAAGGGGTCTTTCGTAAGATGGTCTTGACCAACTATCAAAACACCTGCTGTGTGACAGGATTAACCGTGTCAGAAGTTTTGAGAGCGAGCCATATCATTCCATGGGCAGAAGGGGTCGCTACGAGGATGAATCCAGCAAATGGCCTCTGCCTGTCGGCAACCTATGATGCGGCCTTTGATCGCCATCTGATCTCCTTTGATGAAGACTACCGCCTGATCTTGGCTCCATCCATCAAGGAGGCCTACACCAACGAGGCCTTTACCACCTATTTTGCGAGCAAAGAGGGTACACAGATGATCATGCCCATCCGCTTTAACCCTGACCAGGGCTTCCTCGCCAAGCATCGAGACGCCCTTGTCTAGAGATTGCTGTCAATTCATGCAATAAAATGGGGAATCTATGCATTTTGTCCTTGTCAATTAGCTCCTTTTGTATTATCCTATTGCTGTATTTGAATGGTTGTCCATTTTATTGATCTTTGACACCTATCTTAGTTCTTTGACATCCTGTTGCTCAGGCGTGAGCTTAACGTCCTTGTTGTGATTTGACACCTATCTTAGTTCTTTGACATCTTTTTCTGAGTTAAAAGGAGTGATGGATAGTTGTGATTTGACACCTATCTTAGTTCTTTGACATCTATTAAATCGAGAGATAAAATCTATATTGCGTTGTGATTTGACACCTATCTTAGTTCTTTGACATCCCTATCTCGCAGCGTGACGGGTATGCACCGTTGTGATTTGACACCTATCTTAGTTCTTTGACATCACCAGTGAGGCACTTGTCTGCGATGAAGTTGTTGTGATTTGACACCTATCTTAGTTCTTTGACATCCGCGCAGCAAGGAGCTAGAGGACTACGTCAGTTGTGATTTGACACCTATCTTAGTTCTTTGACATCGGTCTCCGCACAAGAGGCATCATTGGCCAGTTGTGATTTGACACCTATCTTAGTTCTGTGACATCAACAAGCCTCATTGTGCATCTGCAACTCATGTTGTGATTTGACACCTATCTTAGTTCTTTGACATCAGTAAAGAAAGGAACAAGACAAATGATCAAGTTGTGATTTGACACCTATCTTAGTTCTTTGACATCAAAATCTTTAGGGTTTGATGCGTTAATAGCGTTGTGATTTGACACCTATCTTAGTTCTTTGACATCTCTAAAAACCCCCGCTTGGCGTTTGCATTGTGTTGTGATTTGACACCTATCTTAGTTCTTTGACATCCACACCTACGGAATACCCACTTGCAATCGGGTTGTGATTTGACACCTATCTTAGTTCTTTGACATCACTACCCTCACCCCCCTTTGAACCCCCTCAGTTGTGATTTGACACCTATCTTAGTTCTTTGACATCTCAAGCTGCTACCTATCAAGCTGCTACCTAGTTGTGATTTGACACCTATCTTAGTTCTTTGACATCGTCTGCGAGACGAGTTGGGCGTGTTACCGTGTTGTGATTTGACACCTATCTTAGTTCTTTGACATCGATACTATTAAACGCCTAAAGAGTACCTTGTTGTGATTTGACACCTATCTTAGTTCTTTGACATCCGCCGTGGTGCGTCAAAACACCCCTGTGCAGTTGTGATTTGACACCTATCTTAGTTCTTTGACATCGGTCAACGGACTCGCCCTTTTGCGGCCATGGTTGTGATTTGACACCTATCTTAGTTCTTTGACATCAGTTGACCGTGGGATATCGACCTTTGGGACGTTGTGATTTGACACCTATCTTAGTTCTTTGACATCCAGCCACAGGCGACATCGCATGGCTACTCAGTTGTGATTTGACACCTATCTTAGTTCTTTGACATCAGCAGTTTATGCGTTTCGGCAATGCGTCACGTTGTGATTTGACACCTATCTTAGTTCTTTGACATCTTCGACCGAGCTCGAAACCTTGCTTGACTCGTTGTGATTTGACACCTATCTTAGTTCTTTGACATCTTTTTTCTTCGACATTCTTTGCCGCAGGCGGTTGTGATTTGACACCTATCTTAGTTCTTTGACATCCGGCTCATCAACTGGCCAATCGATGCTAGGGTTGTGATTTGACACCTATCTTAGTTCTTTGACATCGTTTTACCTTTACCACCTTGCATCGCAATGGTTGTGATTTGACACCTATCTTAGTTCTTTGACATCCAGTTACACAAGCAGTCCGCGCAGATTTGTGTTGTGATTTGACACCTATCTTAGTTCTTTGACATCAACATGTATGTTATCATGGATAAAAAAGCCGTTGTGATTTGACACCTATCTTAGTTCTTTGACATCATTGATCAATTATCTTCTTTGATGTACAGGAATTAAGCTTGATTTCTTAGAACTAAAAAGCCCTAGAAAGTGGCAGATTCTTGTGATCTGTCTCTTTTTAGGGCTTTTTTTATGCCAGTTGGGCTTTAGAATAGCTCGAGTTGGGCTGGTTGAGGAAAGGATGGGGGCTTATCTCGTTTGCCAACGATATGGATGGTGCGTTCGAACTGTTTGTCTGTAACGGAGAGGATGGAGATGGTGCCCTCATAGGGGGCCGCTTCTTTTACGATTCTTGTGTGAATGTCGAGAGAATCGTGTGAGGCACAATGTCTGACATAAACAGAAAATTGTGCCATAACAAAGCCGTCCTTGAGAAGGGATTTGCGAAAAAGGGCGGCGCGTTTGCGTTGCCACTTTGTCTCGGTCGGTAGATCAAACATTACATAGAGCCACATAATTTTATAACCATTTAGTGCTGAGTAGGCGGACATAGCGGTAGCCTTGGGTAGGTGATTTCTGTTGATTGCTTAAGAAAGCATTTGACAAGTGAGGCGGTGGTTTGGGATAGACCATTGATCAGTGGTCGGCAACAGCCTTTGATCTCAATGTCTGCAGCAAGCAGAGCCAGTAGCTTTTGCTTCATGGCAGTGGTGAGGTCGTCTCCGTGGAAGTCGTCAGGGTGGTTGAAGACCGCTTCGTCGACCCAGGGGCGATAGGGCTCCATGATGTCGTCTGCCAAGCAGAAGGAGTTGTATTGGTTGTGGTGGTGAATGCCTGTAATGCAGAGCAGACCTGAACCAATCAGCGATCGAGCGACTGCGGCGCGGATGATTGCGTAGCCGTAGTTGAGAGCGGCATTAGGCCATGCGCCATCGCGATCTCGCACGAAATCGGGTGAGGGGGTTAGAGCTCTAAAGTAGAGTCTGGCGCAGTATGCCTCGAGATTGGTGGGGTCGCCATTTTTTACAGTCTTGCTGATGGCGTGTAGTTTCTCTGCTGTCTCGGTATGTCCACAAAGGGTGAGGCATCGGGCTTGGTTGATAATTTTGGCGGTGATGGTTTGTCGCCATAGCCTGTCTTTGAGGGCCTGACTGGCGGCAAGTTACGCCTCAATGTGCTTTTGGGCGGTGGTATGAGAGGCAATTGGGTTAAGTTGGGCGCAGGGGATCATTTTGTTATTGCAAAAGATGACTGCGACGTTGTGTTCGGCCAAGGCTGCGAGGCAATAGGCTGTGATAGTGAAGTGTGGATTCTCGACGACGACGAAGCCGACATCGTCGAGCGGAATGATTCGCCCCGCCTCCTCTCCTTTGGCCGTGTAGCTGAGCTGGCCATTGCGAATGGTTAGGGCTCCTGGGTTGGTAAAGAAGAGGGTGCGAGTGATCATGATTTAGTCCTCCTGATGAATAAAGCTGAGCCTCCCATCTAAGGTGAGGGTGAAGTGAATCCCCTCAAAGAGGAGGAAGTTACAGAACTTGGACGGACTGACATAAAGGAGGGACATCGGTGTTGTGTAGGATGGTTCTGATGCCCCAGTGCCTGATAGACCTTTATCTTTGAGGTCTTGGGATAAGACCGTTGCGGGGCGCGCTTCTGTATGCAGGCGAAGGGTGGTGCGGCCAGATTTCTCAAACTTGGTGACGCGATAGAGGCGCTGGGCGAGCTCTTTGGCGCTGAGGGTCTTGAGCTCATCAGGTGAGCCGTTGTAGAGGAGTGCCATGGTGCCAGCTTGGATGTAGCCAAGGAAGGTACCGAGCTTTGTTTGATCCTCAGGTGCGACATAGTCCGGCTTATGATGGTTTTGTGCCCAGTGTAGGAGGTTTTCGGGTTGCGTGGCCCATGAGGTTGCGCCATTGGCCTTTTGTTGGCAATAAAGCGCCATGCGTAGGTTGTCGCCAGTGTCAACATAGTAGGGGGTCTTGTACTCCTTGTCGCCGACAAAGTCATGCATTTTGAGTTTGTGAGGCTCTGCGACTTTGGCGTAGATGCGCACCTTTTTGATGGGGACGCCTGCCGATGAGCCCGATGGGGTCTTCATCCAATAGTGCAAGGCGAGAGGAGATTTCTCCCCTTGTGCGATGTAGGCATCGTATTGTTCTCGGACTTTTTGCCTGACGATGGGATCGACAATCTTTGCGATATCGCCCTCTTTGAGTCCGTCAAGAGATTTGCGAATGACGTAGGCTGGCGTTGACTCTTTGTCTCTGTCTGCGTCGGTTGGGTCATTATTAGGGCGCATAATGCAACCATAAAAGGTCTCTTTGCTGAGTTGTCCTCTGACGGTGTGGTTGTTGATTGATGGAACCGTGCGAATGAGGCGGCCATCTGCCGTCTTCACGGGCTTGGCTAATGTGACCGAACGGCGAATCGTCTTTTGCGTTTCGCAGTGCTTGATCAAGAACTTCGCCAAGATGCTAGACACTGCGCTGCGTAGGGTTTCATTAAATCCTTCGAATGGAGGAGGGCAACAGGTGCGCACTTGTTGATGCGATTGTCCATCGTCTTTAAGGGCTGCACAGATTGTCATAAATCGATAGGGATTTAAGTAGGCGATTGTAATGGCATCAACTGCATGGTGCGTGTGATTGTTTCTAGACTTGGGGGTGTCACCTTGTACGCCCCATGCTTTTCTCGCAAGGGCGACAGCATCACCATTGACAGGGTAGGTATCTGGATAGACGGATCGCAAGAACTCAATAGCATGACGGGTCATGATGCCCGTGTCAACGAGTTGACGATTCATGAAGCCTTTCTTTTGAACGTCCTCCTCGGACATTGTAAAGGTCTTGACTTTGCGTCTCCAGTAGTCGAGCTCAAATTTGGTGAGTAGGGCTTTGCTTCTGCTTCTCGAATGGGCAAGCGGATCGATGACACCTCTGCAGCTCTTGATCGCTTTTGCGTATTTGTTTTCGAGTGCGGTAACTTTATCCTTCCACGGTTTGAGGCGCGCCATGATGTCTTCGTAGTTGGGGCATTCACTGGGGAGCTGGCCTTTTTTGGTGTTGCGGTTGTAGTCCCAATCACAAAGGGTCTTATTGATTGTACTATTGTCGCCAGAACGTGAACGTGGAATGGTGTGCTCGATATCAAATGGTGTCCCCGGTGAGAGGATCATGTCAATACTGAGCTTTTTGCCAGTGTAGATACATGTATTGTCTTGCTCCTCTGCTAGTTGATAACGCAGGATAAGGTCGTCTGTTGGCTCTAGACCATATTCTTTAATGGCCTTGGCAATGTCTTGGCGCTTTTGTTCGTTTTTCTTCTGCCATGAGGCAAGCGCATCGCGCATTGCCCAGTTGTTGACGCTACGGGCTAATTCAAGGCAAATCTTGGTATTCTTGTCAATGAGGTGCAGCCTGCTTAGCGTATTGATCAAGCGTCTCATCACAGTCATGGCTCTTTGGGCGATGGGGTTGCGAATCATGCCAAGCTGTACGGGGGGCAAGATGGTCTCTTTGGCATCGACATCGTAGGGCGTGCCAGTTGTGAGATAGAGGGTGTTAAAGTCCTTTTCGCTGACACCCCATTGATCCATTAAGGTAACTTTATAGTAGTCGTTGATGAGCGAGCCAGCCTTGACATTGTAGCCCTTGGTGGTGCTGAGTGCTTTTGCGTCACTAAAACGCGATCTTGCATCAACAAGGCTTGCCAAGATGTCTGCTTTGCGCGCTGTGAAGTCTGGAATGATGCCTTCCAATTTCGCAAAGAATCGAGCCTGGCTGAGATCGTAGCGTTCTTTCAAATAGGGCAGGATCTTTTTAATCGCCTTGAGGCTGTACTCTGCGTAGCCCTCATCTAATCTAGCTTTAATGAAGGCATCTCGGCGAGCTTGATCTAATTGCGGGAAGTGCTTATCGAGAAACTGCTCGAGCTTGGCATCATCGTCAAAGAAGATCATCGCGTCAAATGCCTGTTGCCATTGACTGCGGTCGTCTCCTAGTATCGCACGAAGAATGGAGAGTGTCTTGCATGGGGAGAGTGTTTGGTTGTCCTTGTAATTAAAGGTTGCCTTTTTATTGATAGCCTTTGCGAGGCGCTTAAAATCAAAGGCTCTTGATTGAGATTGATAAAAATCAACTGCCGCCTGAAATTCTTCATCGGATAGAGGGCGTAGATTTTTATCCTTGGGTGGGAGACTTTCATCAATGGCAATTTTAACATTACCCAATAGGGAATACATCCTGTATTCCTCAAAGAGAGGATGTGAGATCAAGCAACGGCTTGAGTTTTTCTCGAGCAGGCATTTGCCGACAAGGTGCTTTTGAGAACGCAACGGTCGCTGTGCAAAGAGCGCTCGATGAAGCTCCTCGCGCAGGGTTGGAGAGAGCTGTTGACGATCGGCAATAGCCTGAAACTCAACCTCGTAGTGCTCGTTACGCCCCGTGTAACGCCCTCGAATGCGCGAAAATCCAACTTCTCCATCGCAGAGCCCTTTGTAGCAGTCGTAAAAATACTGGCCAAGCGTCTGGCCGCGATCAGCAAGTGTCTTACTTAATTCAGCAATGCCACCCTTGACTTTGCCAAGATCCTTATCGTCTTCGGGAGTCTGGTCTTTGCGGGAGCTCTTAAAGCCACGACGTTGAGCCAAGTGATAAATGGCGCGGCCGAGCTCTTCGGGTTGAAGGTTTTCTTCCACTGCCCTCTTACGCAACAAGTAGGGATTGTGCTCCGGTGTCGAGGCCAACCAATTGACAAAGGTCTCATCATTGGCAGGGAATTTGCCTGTACGTTTCCACTCTTCTAAAGAACGAGGAGATACAGGGCACATTTGGTTTCTAATCAAGATATTTAGAAGGGATTGCTTGCGTAGCTTCCTACGAAAGATCTGGCGTCGTGTTTGACGTTTGCCACGGCGTGTTGCTGCCGGCGTATCAATCGCATTGTTGCCCTCATCGGTGCCCTCTGGAAAGACGACCACCCCAGTTCGTAAGATTGAGTCGTCCTCAACAACTGCCCAACCTAATGAATTTGTGCCTAAATCAAGACCAAGTGTTTTCATAAAAGCTCCTTTTTAATCCGTTTTCTGTGGTTTTTGCATTTTGTTTCAATCAAATGGACTTTCCCTCTTGACAAAAAGTACGAAATCAGTTATTCTACGCATTGTCTTATCACAACAAGGCTATTAGCCGAAGTCGTAAAGACTTGCGTCCAGTTCGCTGGACGCTTTTTTTGTTTATAGAAATTGACTCTCATCTTTTGTCTGCTATGAAAGCTCCCGTAAAATATAGGTACAGTTTAAACCATACCGCACTATTTTGCAAGGGTAAAAGAACGAGAAATGCGGGAAAAGAAGCGATTCTCAGTTATTTGATTAAATAATTAATCAAAAGGCCTCACATTTCTAATCTGCGAGTAGTTGTTGTCATAAAAGGCCGAGCCTCCTTCTCACACCCAAACGCCCTGTTGATATCAGATAAATGGACCTAGGCAATGCTTTGTGCTTGCAAATTAATCTGGAATCGCCTATACGGATCGTCGCCAATCAGTGCTATCGCCTTGTGAATCATATAAGGGTGACATCCATTAAAACAAAAAAGGAGTACCCAATGAGCCAATTTGTCGATTTTACTATCACAGGAGATTACCGCTACACGAAACCTGTCGAGGTGACGTGGGGCGATTGGCATGAATCCGTCTCAACGTGGAAAGGTGTCTTTGTGGAGACCATAAAGGCCTTTTTTGCCAAATACCCTGATGTGATTAGTCAAGATGGTTTTGTGGTCGGGCAATCGGTGGCTGAGCAATTAATTGAACCGCGCCTCATAGCGCTTGAATACTTTGTGGCATCGAGCCTGTTGCGCAGCTGGTTGCCTATCTGCCCAAGGGGGAGTCTGGGGTAACAGTTTTTGCGGCTGCTGGGGTGGTGCTATGTGAGGCTAATCAACTGCTGCTCTATGCTGAGATCACGCAAATCGCATTAGCCTGTGGCATTTTAAGGTTTACTGGTCAGACTCCTGTGGCCTCGATGAATGCGCAGCTGTGCGGGGTGTGCAAGCCACTAGCCTCTAGCAATCGAGCTGGCGGACTGCGCCCACAAAAAAAGCCCCGCATGATGCGGGGCTTTTTCGTGGGTGTATTTTACCGTTTGGGTTGGGGGCCAGGTGGGGTGCGGTTGATCACCAATGCGGTGTGTGCGGGGAGGTAGAGGCGGATCGCCATGCAGTGCTCTTGGCCGCGCGTCACAATCTGGACGGGGTATTCTTGGTTGGCTGCGATGCGGCCAAAGCCTGCATACTTGAGGTCGTCGCTATTCATTTCTTCTTGATAGTGGCCGGGGGGGACGATGAGCTCGTAGTCTTCGTAAGAATTAACTGGGTGGAAGTTAAAGATGACGAGCTTGTTACCTCTAAAGAAGGCCAATACTTTGTCTTGATCTTGGGCTAGGATGAGTCTGGGGTAGCTGGTGTCTAGGACATCGGGGCTAAAGAGGTGCATCATGTCTTGATCAAAGTCGCCAAGTGCTTGGTAGACGAGGTCGGGGTTGTGTCGGAGTGACCATTGTCTGCGGGCGTGTTGGTAGGAGTTGTTATTGCCCTCGCGTGGGAAGTCGATCCACTCTGGGTGGCCGAATTCATTACCCATAAAGGTCAAGTAGGCTCCTGAGGTGGCTAAGGTGGCTAGTCGGGCCATCTTGTGTAGTGTCAAACCGCGCGAAACGATGAGGTTTTGTGCGCCTCGGTGCATGGAGAAGTACATCTCTTTGTCGATCATCTCGAAGATGAAGCTCTTACCGCCGACGAGGGCTTGGTCGTGTGATTCGACGTAGCTGATGGTGCGTTCGTCTCGGCGCTTGTTGGTCAATTCGTACCAGATGCCGTTGATGGGCCAGTCTTCGTCTTTGAACTTTTTGACCAGCTTAAACCAAAACTCTGGGATGCCCATGGCTAATCGGTAGTCAAATCCTAGGCCGCCTTGGTTGGCGGGAGCGCAGGCTCCAGGCATGCCGCTGACGTCTTCTGCAATGGTGAGTGCGTCTGGGCGGACTTTGTGGATGAGGCTATTGGCGAGTGCTAGGTAGGTGACAGCGTCGTTGTCGACGTCGCCTCCGAAGTACATACCGTAGTCGACAAAGTCGACGCCGAGGCCGTGGTGGTGGTAGAGCATGCTGGTGATGCCGTCAAAACGGTACCCGTCAAAGCGATACTCGTCAAGCCAGTAGCGGCAGTTGGAGAGGAGGAATCGCAAGACTTCTGGTTTGGCATAGTCAAAGCAGCGAGAATCCCATGCAGAGTGCCAGCCGCGGCCGCCGTCATGAAAGTATTGGTAGGGGGTGCCGTCAAAGAATCCTAGGCCGTCGCGTTCATTTTTGACTGCGTGCGAGTGAACCAAGTCCATGATGACAGATAGCCCCATGCCGTGTGCAGTGTCGATGAGGGCTTTGAGCTCCTCGGGGGTGCCAAAACGCGACGAGGCTGCAAAGAAGTTGGAGACGTGGTAGCCGAATGACCCGTAGTATGGGTGCTCCATGATAGCCATGAGCTGGACGGTATTGTAGCCAGCGGCTTTGATGTAGGGGAGGGTGTTTTTGGTGAAGTCTGCGTATGAGCTGACTTGGCCGGCCTCTTGCGACATGCCTACGTGTGCTTCATAGATGATGGGGGTGTGGTTGGGGACAACGTAGTCGTGCTGCCAGGCGTAGGGCTTTTTTGGAGCCCAGACTTGGGCAGCAAAGAGGGAGGTTTGTGGGTCTTGGACAACGCGCTGGGCGTAGGCGGGGATGCGGTCTCCCTCTCCACCGGGCCAGGCGACTTCGACGTGGTAAAAGTCGCCATGTTTGATTTGGTTGGGCTTGAGCTTGAGCTCAAAGATGTCGGTATTGGGGATGCGCTTGGCTTCGTATTCGTCCAAGCGCTTCCAGTCCGAGAAATCCCCAACGAGCCACATTTTCCAACTATTGGGAGCCCATTCGCGGTAGGACCAGCCTCCGCGAATGCGCTGTAAGCCCATGGTGCGATAGGCGGTCGAGAGCTCAACGAGGTCTTTGACGCCGTAGCGTTGGGTCAACTCGATCGTGCGTGTCTGGCTCCGGTCGGCGCGGGATTGCAGTTCGGGTTGATAGGGGGTGAGCCAGCTGTCGTCTTTGAGGCTGGCTAGGTGTCCGGGAAAAGGCATACTTGCCTCCTTTTTGATGGGTGGCAATTAGTCTTCGTCGACTTGATCGTAGGGGTTGGGCTCGTCGTCATCAAGGTTTTTGACCAATGGGCGGGTGAGCATTTCCTCGTAGATGTCGATGTAGGCCTTAGCGCAGGCTTGGTGGTTAAAGCGTGTCTGTGCGTCGAGCATGATGCGCTTGATTTGCTTTTCCTTTTCATCGGATGGCAATCGGTAAAATGCCATAGCCTGATCGATCGCCCAGGACAAGCTCTCGCTGTTGTAGATCTCGAATGGGAATCCATTACCAGCATCATTGGCGACATCGAGCAGCTGTACGGTGTCGTGCAGACCGCCGGTATCGTGGGCGACGGTGAGTGAACCGTAGAGCGGCGCAACCATTTGTGGCAAACCGCATGGCTCAAAGAGTGATGGCATCAAGGTGAAGTCTGATGCGGCATAGCCTAGGCGCGACATGTGCTCGTCAAAGTCACACAGCGCCACGCGGCCTTCCAAATTGTGGAAGCGCAAGATGTTGGCAAAGATCTCTTGGTAGGGGCCATTGGCAACAAAGGCAAATTGGATGTTGTCTTCTCGATATTTCTCGAGCGTGCGGTAGAGGACGTCAGCGACCAATTGTGGGCCTTTTTGCACGGGGTCTAAGCGTGATGGCCAGAAGAAAATCGGTGCATCGGGGTTGACCGTTAGGCCCATCTTCTTTTGGAACTGCATCTTATTCTCGATCTTTGCCTCACGATGGGTCTCTGCGGTGAAATTGGTGCGCAGATGTGTGTCTGTTTCGGGATTGTAGTCGGCATCAGGAGCATTGAGGATACCTTTGGCGCAACCAGCCTTGTACTTGCCGATGACTTCGGAGCGGAACTGGCTCGGCACAAAGTCAAACCAACCACGGGTGATCTCTTCCAAGAAGGTAGGCGAGACCGTATTAATATAGTGGGAGGCAAAGACGCCACTGGTTAAGAAGTCGACGGGGTTATTTTGGCGGCTCTCATGATAGTCGTAGGGGGGGCATTTGTAGAAGAGGTTTCGCCAAAAGTCTGCCGCATCGATGCCGGCATATTCGATCGCTTCGAGTGATTGGTGCACGGTGTGGATATTGTGAATGGTGAAGAGGCAGGGGATGCCTAAACGTCGTGCAGCAGCGGGGATCAAGCCAGTCATCCAGTCATTGCAGTGGATCAAGTCAGGATTCACCGACGGAATGATATTATTGATCACTTCACGCTGAAAGGCCAGAGCCAAGTGGATATTGTGGTCGCCTTGACTGTAGACCGAGTCACGATAGTAGAAGCAGCGATCTTCGGCCAAGTGAATTCGCGAATCGGGCAAATGCGCTTGATAGACGCGCAATTCATCGCTGATCAAACGCCCCACATCTACGTGAAACATTCTGCGATAGTGTGGCAGAGCCACGTGCACATCAGCACCCAATTTAAAGAGCGATGCGACCAATGAGGCTGATACGTCAGCTAAACCGCCTGCTTTAGCGTGCATCTTGCCCGCCATATTGCCCATACCCTCAGGCAAATAGGTGATTTCAGGAGTGACAATTAAGATACGGGGCTTGCGCTTTAATCCAGATTTATTCATAATTATTTCCTCTCATTGTTGAGCTTGTGAGTCTTTTCGAGAGACTGTTTGAGCCGTTTGAGCCGAGCTGTGTATTGCTCGAGTAGTGATTGTTGATCCTTTAATGCCGGTGCTTGCTTTTTAACAGCATCGACTAAATCTTTGCGTGCTTTAACCAGCGCTTTGAGCGCAGCAGCCTCTGCTTTGCGCAGTGCGGTCACTTCATCGGAGATTGTCTCATCCGAATAGGCCAAGCGCAGGGCATCTTCATGGAGCGCACGCTCCGCACGCGCTCGGTGCTGTTCGATGAGGACCATTTCCACAGCGACAGCCTGTTTAGCTGGAGCCTGCTTGGCGGCTTTGGTCAGCTCTGCCACACTGGGAGAATTTGCCCAAAGGCTTACCGCACAGCTTGATAATAGTGCAACCGCTATAATGCGGGGGATTCCAAAAAACTTCATACTTCTAGAAACCTTTCTTATGATAAGTGTCCTGACGAGCATGACACTGGACAGCAACCTTCAAACAGATGACTTAATCAAATAAAATAGCCATTCTGACAACAATGCTAGTATGTGCCTTTCTCCTCAAAAAAGCAAGAGTATTTTAAGAAAAAGAGCCCAAAAAATCACAAAAAGCCCCTATTCTCCTCCGAAACGCCACAACTTCGCCAAAAAAGCCTCCTCTCTGCGATATTTAGGGTTGAAATTTCCCCTCAGATCTCCTATACTGACCATTAATCAGAGAGGGACCTCATTAATGCGATTGCTCCTATACAATATTAAATATGGCACCAACACTATTGGTAAATGGAGTTGGTTGACCTTTTTAAACTCTTCCCAGCGGCATTTCCGCCACTTGACTCGCTTCATCAAAGCCGTCGATGCCGACATTGTTGGCCTCGTCGAGGTGGATAGTGGCTCTTATCGTGCCAAGGGGGTCTCCCAAGTCGAAACCCTCAAAACTCTTGGCTATATCCCTGCTATTCGCACCAAGTACCCCAGCCAATCGCTCAGCGGCACCCTTCCCATTATCAGTCGCCAGTCCAATGCGATTCTCACCCGCGAATCGCCCGTCGCTACCCACTATCACGATCTCACTGCCGGTGTGAAGCGGTTGGTCATTCAGGTTGACCTCCCGCGCGTCTCCGTTTACCTGGTACACTTGGCGCTGACCACCAATGCCCGCCAACGCCAGCTGACCCAGCTTGCCCGACTTATCGCCCACGCCACCACCCCTGTTATTGTCGCAGGGGACTTCAACTTTCTCACAGGCCCCTGGGAAGCGGAGCTCTTTACCAAAGCCACAGGCCTCGTCAGTGCCAACCCCACGCTTCGTCCGACCTTTCCCAGTTGGGCACCCACTAAAACCCTCGACTATATCTTTGTCTCTCCACAAATTCGCATCGACCGTCTTCGCATTCCCAAAATCATTGCGTCCGACCACCTGCCCCTCGTCTGTGATTTCACCATTTTAGATAGCCCATCGATTTAATCACCCCTCATTAAGGATCTTTAACCATGCTCCCTGAAACCCCCACCATGCCCACTATTCCCGCCATGCCCACCATTCCACCGCCACCCCCAGCAGGCCACAGCACCATCACTGGCACAGTCTCCTCCCACCAAGCCCCTGCGCCTGCAGCACCCACGATGCCCGCAGCACCCACGATGCCCGCAGCACCTACGATGCCTGCGGCTCCTGTGTCTGCGGCTCCTGTGCCTGCGGCTTCCACGATGCCATCGTCTGAGATGCCGTCGCCCACGATACCGAGCGTACCCGATGTGTCGAGTATGTCTGCAATGCCGTTGACTTCGACACCGAGTAAGACTACGTCGCCGAAAGCCCCCACTGCAAAAAAGAAGCGTCCCAGCCGTTTTTTGAAGTGGCTACTCTGGTCGCTTGGTTTTTGGTGTGCAATTTTTGTTGCTGTCATCCTAGGCATTGGTGGCCCCATCGCTACAGCAATCATTCATCCCGTTGCGAAGTTCGCTACTGGGCTTGATGTGACTGTTGATCGTATTGTCTTTTCCCCCATACGCGGTCAAGCGGGCATCTACGGGCTTGTCGTTCAAAATCCCGACACCTACATCACCCATCTCCAAGCCAAAAAGCTCGCCACCGCAGCCAAGGAAGCCCAAGTCAAGCCTTTCCTTTCCCTTAAAGAGGCTTTCATCACGATAGCCCCCGCCACGCTGCTCTCTAATACCATTGTCATTGAGGCGATTCAGGTCACTGGGCTTAGGTTTAACTACAACTCTCACATCTCTGCCGATCAAACTAATCTCGATGCCGTCGTGGCCATGGTCTCCCCTAAAGATAATGCTCACTACGCCAGCGAAGAGACCGCCGATACCATTGACAAACAGGCTCATGGCGAAGAGACTCCCCAAGATGCCGCTCAAGAGGCCAATGTTGCCGAAGTGACCCCTGATCAAGCCAACCAAGTTAAGATTCATGTCAATCGTTTCCATATTGCCGACAATCAAATTGTCGCTCAGGCACCCTGGACGCTCAACTTCGCTACCCCCTTGCCTCTCCCCCCCGTAACCCTCACCAATCTCGACTCCTCCAGTCTAGAGAATACCTTTACCCATCAGGTCGAGATCTTCAAGAAGCTCCTGCGAATTAAGTAGGCAGGCGGTGCTGTACGGGGACGGAGAGCAAGCTCGCAGGCTTGTCAGTTTGCCACCCGCAGAGAGGCTAAGAGCGTTGATCGCACTGCCAGATGGTGGTAGTGTCTACGGGGCTTTTATCGTAGCGTACGCAGGGAGGGCATAGAGCCATTGCAACGCAGGGAGGATGGCGAAGCTACGTTGCAAGGGATGGGGTTTTAGGACAAGACTGTTAGCGTTTTAGGATAAAAGTCTCAATCGTCAAGGGGCGATACAGATTATCAGTGGGACTCACGCTAGTTGCTCTCAGCATCTCTAATGGAGGCAAACGCCAAATAGGAAGCGTAGCGACCATTTCATGGGGCTTAGCCTTTATCGCGATCCATCGGCTAAGATTGATGATCATGGGATAAAAAGTAAGGCCTCCAGCAACTGCAGGAGGCCTATCACTAGTCAACAGTCAACAGTCTATTTTGCGAGGATCTTCGCTTGCATGATGGGATAGGCATCAGTCGTGATCGAGCGCATGTCTGCGCTGAGTGAGTATGTTGTGACCACAGGCTTTGCACCAAGCTTGGTGTAGCCATAGACAACGAGTCTGCCATTGATCTTGGAGAGGTCGATGTCAGTCGCCGCATCCTTAGCCGTGGCGACGGTGGCCACCAAATGGATCGTCGCCTGTTGCCCATCGGCCGATGGCGCAATGCTGTCGATCTTAAAGGTCACACCCGCAGCTTGATTGGCTGGGATGTTGAGAATATACGCCTTGGTTACATCCTCTGCGGAGGTGCCACCAGATGTGCCGCCATCCACGAGGTCGCCTGCGCTACCAGTGTCGATCGCCCACTGCGCATAGGCCTGTAGATCGTCAAGAGAGGCAGAGGGATCGATGACCTTGTCAGAGATCTTGGCGAAGAGCAAATCGTCAGCTTCTCCCGAACCCTCCAAGCCCAACGTACTGAGTGAGGTAAAATCCTGTGCAGCCGTGACCGTCTTGTTGACTTCGGCGGCACCACCCACGAGCTTGACCTCAAAACGTGGCTTCGTGCCACCATCAATTTTGGGGAGGATGCGGATGGTGACGAGGCGGTTAGCGGTTTCGCCAGTAAAGGCATCTCCAGACTCGACCCATTTGCCATCATCACTGATCAAGATCTTGCCGGATGCATCGGCCAAAATGACGAGCTTTTTGTCGCCGACGGTGGCATTGTAGTCTGGGTTTTGCGCGGGCTTGCTAAAGGTGAGTGCCAGCGTGTAGTAGGTGCTGTGGCCGGCGATGTCTCCCTTAGAGATCGTGGTTGTGGCGGTATCGTTGATCAAGAGCTTGCCACCATCAATCGTCGAGGCCGTGCCGAGTGTCCAGCCGGCAGGCGTTTGGTTGTCGGCAAAGTCTTGCTTAACAAAAGGTTCCAGTGCCCATGCCGATGCACTCATCAAAGCGGTTGCTACTAAAAGGGTTACTTGCGTCTTCATCATACACCTCATTTGTCTGTGTGGTTAAGGAGAATAGGATTACTGCTTACAATATCACAAAAGATGGCTGATAGCAATAACAAAAGCATAAAAAGGGCAGAGTTTCTTTGTTTGGTCAAATAAGCTATCATTATTTAAGCCTCTTTCAAAGATTTCACTTGCATACCCAGGAGGGATATGATAATCTAGCATATAGTTTTTTGGGGAAACCCTGATCGTGAAACTGTTGTGTTTTATTAACGGATTAATAACTAAGGATTAATATCATGAAAAAGTGCCTTGTGCTTACCGCAATTACCCTCTTGAGCGTAGCCACCACGTTTGCAGGCTACCGCCCCGCCCAAGCCCTCAAAGCCATCCCCGCAGATGCCTCCACCTACGGATTCTTTGCTAATAGCAAGACCACGTCACCTTTCTTTACAAACCTTAAAAAAGAGCTCAAGTCTGGTGCCAGCCTCGCAGACAAGATCACTGAGAGCGAACCCCGCTTCAAAGCCTTCCTTAAAGAAGCAGGCATTGACACCAGCAAAAAGGATCTCCTCGAATACATCGATCTAGTCACCTTTGGCACCTCCGCTGGTGAAAAGGATGGTCTAGATGCCTCCTACTATATTAGCGGCAGCTTCAATGGCCCCAAACTCCTCAAATCACTCTATACAGTCGTCGCCGATGCAAGCAAGCAAGCCACAGGCAAGCCTCTCTCATTGACTTACAAGAATGACACCATCTCTGGCACCGCAGACATCGTCATGCCTGGCTCGGGTAAAAAGGAGGGCATCACCATACTTGCCAAGGCTGGTACCGACTACATCACAGTTAAGACCGGGGCATTCGCCAAGGATTTCGCCCCTATGGGCTCCAATCTCGTTCTTGCCAAGCTCCCCGCAAAGCAAGGTTTCCCCACCTGCTACTCCTACTCCAAGATCACCGCCAAGGTCGACCCTAATGATCCCATGGCTGCAATGAACCCCATGGCCAACGCCAAAGACATCACCATCGTCATTGCCGAAAATGCTAAAGGAGCCCTCGCTATCGCAGCTAAGGCCACCTTCACCAGCGCAGATGCTGCCAACCAAGTCAACATGCAGCTCTCTGGCATGCAGATGATGTTTCAGAGCAACTTTGCTCAACAAGCCGCCACCGATCCCCAAGCCAAGCTTTTTGCCGACCTCCTCGGCTCGATCAGCATCCGCTACAAGCCTGGCAGCGACAGCCTCACCATCAGCATCCCCTTTACCGTCAAGACCTTTGCAGCATTTCTTGCTAGCGACCGCGTCTCCGTCAACGCTCCCACCTTGTAGGAAAGAAACACGGCTACGCCGTGTGCGAGGACGCCCTACGGCCGTGCTGGAACAGGCTTCGCCTGTGTTTAGCGGTGAGCTTGCTCGCCCAAAGGTGGTCGGCAAGCCGACCTAAAGGCGGAGGCGTAGCCTCCTAACCGCGGTGAGCTTGCTCGCCTTAAAGCGCGGGTGCCTCGGCGCCCGCCCTCTCCCATGGACAGAGTCTTTATCAACGAATCCCCCCACGGCCCTGCCCACTTTGACCTGCAGGCGCCCTTTCCGCCTACTGGTGACCAACCGCAGGCCATCGAGACTATTGTCTCAGCTCTCCAAGGCGGCCAAAGCCGCGTCACCCTACAAGGCGTCACCGGCAGCGGTAAGACCTTTACCATGGCCAACGTCATCGCCCAGTACCAGCGGCCCACCCTCGTCATCTCCCACAACAAAACCCTCGCCGCTCAGCTCTACGCCGAGCTCAAGGCCTTCTTCCCCAACAACGCCGTCGAGTACTTCATCTCCTACTACGACTACTACCAGCCCGAAGCTTACATCCCCCAGACCGACACCTATATTGAGAAGGATGCCTCCATCAATACCGAGATTGAGCGCTTTCGCCTCGCCGCCAGCCATGCCCTCCTCGGTCGCCGCGACGTCATCATCGTCGCATCCGTCTCCTGCATCTACGGCCTCGTCTCACCCGAAGACTACCGCGGCCTCATGATCCACCTCCATCAAGATCAAGAGTACACCCGCGAAGACCTCATGCGCGACCTCATCGACATCCAGTACCAGCGCAACGACTACCAACCCCAAGCCGGCACCTTTCGCGTGCGAGGCGACACCATTGACCTCTTCCCCTCCTATGCCATCGACGGCATTCGCATCACCTTCTTTGGCGACGAAATCGAATCCCTCACCCAGATCGACCCCACCACAGGCAAGCTCGGCAAAACCATCCCATCAGCTCTCATCTCCCCCGCCAAGCAATTCGTCCTCCCCCGCTCACAGCTCATCACGGGTGTCGAAAACATCAAGACTGAGCTTAAAGAACGTCTCACCGAGCTCGCCAGCCAAAAGAAACTCCTCGAAGAGCAACGCCTCCGCCAGCGCACCGAATACGACCTCGCCATGCTCCTCGAAATGGGCTACTGCAACGGCATTGAGAATTACTCCGCGCCCCTAGCCGGCCGCACCCCAGGCTCGCCCCCCCCCACACTCTGCGACTACTTCGGCCCAGACTTCCTCACCATTATTGACGAATCCCACGTCACACTCCCCCAAATACGCGCCATGTACAATGGCGATCAATCCCGCAAGCAAGTCCTCGTCGACAATGGCTTCCGCCTCCCATCAGCCAAAGACAACCGCCCCCTCACCTTCGACGAATTTGATCAGCGCATCCCCCACATCCTTTATACCACAGCCACACCAGGGCCATTCGAGAAAGCCACCGCCACCACCACCGCAACCCAGATCATTCGGCCAACAGGCCTCCTAGACCCACCCATCGAAGTCCGCCCCCTCAAAAACCAAATCGACGACGTCATGGGCCTCATCCAAGAAACCACCGCCCAAAAAGGTCGCACCCTCATCACCACCCTCACCAAACGCACCGCCCAAGACCTCAGCGACTACCTCCGCAACCTCGGCATCAAAGCCGAATACCTCCATTCTGACATCGACGCCATCGAGCGCGTCGACATCCTCGGCAAACTCCGCCGTGGCGTCTACGATTGTCTCATCGGCATCAACCTCCTTAGAGAAGGCCTCGACCTACCAGAAGTCAAAGCAGTCGCCGTCCTAGACGCCGATAAAGAAGGCTTCCTACGCAGCGAAACCGCCCTCATCCAAACTGCAGGCCGCTGCGCCCGAAATGCCGACGCCCGCGTCGTCTTCTACGCTGATAAAATCACCCCAGCCATTCAGGCCACCATAGACATCACCAACGACCGCCGCGAAAAACAGATCGCCTACAACACCGCCCACAACATCACCCCCACCACCGTCGTTCGCGAAATCAACGAATCCCTCGACACTTACGCCGATGCCAAGCTCGACACCCCGCACGCTGTTGCCGAGACCGACACCCCCTACGAGACCACATTCCAAAAGATCCAACAGATCGAAGAAGCCATGTTTAAAGCCGCTGAAGCACTCGAATTCGAACGCGCCGCCCTCCTCCGAGACGAGCTCAAGCAGCTCCGTCGCACCCTTGGCTAGGAGACCGCGGCACTGTGGACTGACTGCTGGGAATGGCGGATTGCGTGGGGTAGATATGGGGAGCAGCACTCCGTTAGTGTTGCGATAGAGTAGATAGATGTCCCCGTCCGACCATCAAACATATGAGATCCCCACAACCACCTCAATGCCTCTTGCTAGCTCGTTGCGCTCTCAAGACGGCGGGTCTGCGGTGTGAGCGAGAGTGATTGATAGGCACCTGCGGAGACCATCCTGCCCGCAGCAAGCACCCATATCTAATTAGGCTGCAATCTAATTACGTTTTGAGTCCCAAGCCAGGCTGTCCAGCGAAGAGGGGCGTGCGACCATGTGGAGGCTCTGCCTCCTTACTGCCCTTTTCTGGGGAGGATGGTCATGATGATTGGGGCCTTTTCACTAGGGAAGGGATCTTCGTGGAATCCGTCGATGACGAACCCCGCATCTAGAGCCGTAGCAAAGATTGGATTGATCGAGCGATGATAGTAGTTTTGGAGGAGAGGTTGCCCCTCGATGGCGATGCCTTTGTCAATGCAGGAGGTAAAGTAGTCGTCATTGGGGTAAGTGAAGCAGGGGTGGTGGGTGGCAAAGACAAAGATGCCACCAGGTGCGAGGAGGGTGTGGACCGCACGCATGAGTGGCGTGATGTCGGCGATATCCATGATCGCCATATCGGCTACGGCGTTGGTGAAGGGCGTGGAGCGGCGGAGCGCGAGGAGGGCTTGTTGGTCGGTGGCATCGCAAACGAGGAATAGCACGCGATCAAGGACATCGTGGCGACGCTTTATTGCTCGCTCGATCATGGTCTTGCTGTAGTCGATCGCAACGACTCTGGCACCTTGGAGGCCATTCTTTGTGAATAGTTACCAGTGCCACAGGCGATGTCGAGGACATAGTCAGAGACGCAGATTTCGAGGAGTGCGTCGACGTTGGGTCTGACGATGTCGCAGTGAAAGCAGTTAGATTCATCGCCCATTTGCTCATCCCAAAAGGTGTGTTGCCCTCCCTGTCACTAAGACCATTGTCTAGATCTGTCATGGAGTCTCCTTAGCGGCGGGGCCGCATCCTTGTCCCTCAAATCTCTAATCTTGCACCTGATCTTTAGTGGGTAGTGCCCATTCGGGGGTGGAGGTAAAGGTAAGCTTCTCTTGGGTGAGGGGGTGGGGGATGGTGAGTTGGTGGGCGTGAAGCATTAGGG
>CAYZIC010000007.1:41803-53714 GCA_964478335.1 uncultured Lentisphaeraceae bacterium
CGGGCCCCCCTGTGGCGTTTTTGTTTCGGGCGGGGGCGTTCTTCTGGGGGCAGCAGGCTAGGTCGGGGTTGGCTATATTTTGTGTCGCCGATAATAGGGTGACCAGCCTCTGCGAGGTGGACGCGAATCTGATTTTTACGGCCAGTGAGGATGCGGATCTCGAGCATAGAACGCGTCTTGGTGGTGGCGACGGTCTTATAAATGGTATGGGCAAACTTGGCATCGGTGGGATCGTCTGTGGAGTAGACGTAGAGGTCTTCGTCTTCGGTCAGATAGTTGGCGATGGCGCCATTGGCTGGGCGCATCTTGCCGTGAATGAGGGCGAGGTAGACCTTTTTTACTGCTGGCCAGTTATTCTTGATCGTCTCGGCGACGGCTTCTGATTTGGCAAAGACGAGGATGCCAGAGGTTTCGCGGTCGAGTCGATGAACGAGGTAGGCTTGTTTTTTTGACTTGCTATTCCCCTTTTTGAGGTAGTCAGTGAGGAGGTTCTCAGCGGTATTACTCTCTTGATGGCGCGTCTTGGTGGTGAGGAGGCCGGCTGGCTTCTCGATGACGATGATTGAGGGATCCTCGAAGAGGATTTCGATTTGGGTGGGTTTGCGCATGGGGCTTCCTAGAATGTGGAATGTGGAATGTGGAATGTGGCGGGCGGCGGAGCCGCCTTCTCATGCCTCTCTTTTTCTTAGCGGCTCCCGCCGCTAAGAAAAAGAGAGGCACTTGCACCGTGTGGTGTGAGTGCCTCTCGATTGTCAGGTCACGGACTCGACTAGGAGAGCTTGACCTTGTTGACGAGCTTCATCAAGATGACGGTCGACACGACAGAGACGACGAGCAAGATGATGCCAGCGGTCATGTTGGACAATGCACCATACATAGGAGCAGCCTTGGCGTACAAGACTGCGCCGACGCCAAAGAGAGCCGTCCAGACAGCGATGCAGCCGAGAACCATGCAGACGATAGCCAAAGGCATATCCCATGCGGTGGCGCTGATGCCTTCGCCGAGTTTGCCTTCAAATCGCTTCCAGCCAGGACCGCCTGCGCGGATCTTCTTGCAGAAGGAGATGAGGATTTCGTCGGGTTCGGGCTTGGTCAAGAAGGTCACCGTGATCCAGCCGATGGAGGTCACAACGATACCGACCATGAGTTGCCAGGTGGCGTAGTTCATGATGCGAGCCATGTGGTCTTGGGTGAAGAAGGCTTGGATAGCGGAGTGTTCGCCACCAAAGATCTTGAAGACAAAGACGCATGCGCAGCAGATGACCATAGCAGAGATTTCTGACCAGGCGTTAATACGCCACCAGAACCAGCGGAGGATGTAGAGCAAGCCCGTGCCAGCGCCGACTTGGAGTAAGAGGTCAAAGGAGTCCTTTGCATTTTTCATGCAGAGTGCGACAGCACCAGAGAGGACGAGCAAGGCGAGCATACAGATACGGCCAATCAAGACAGCGCGCTCAGGGGAGGTGTCCTTGTTGACAAAGCGCAACCAGAAGTCTTGCACGAAGTAGGATGAGCCCCAGTTCAAGTGCGTGGCGATGGTTGACATGTATGCAGCGATCAAGGATGCGACGATCAAGCCCAACCAGCCTGCAGGCATCTTAGCGATCATAGCAGGGTAAGCGGTATCTTGCTTGAGATATTGGCGATCGAGGTGGGTGATCTGTGCACGCATACCGACGAGGCCATTGGCTGCGAGGTTGAGACGTTCGAATGCGATCATGTCCTTCATTTCTGCAGGCACGGCAACTTGGAGTGCGAGTGCGGAGTTAAAGGTGTTGATTGCGTCGCCCTTGAGAGCAGCGATTTGACCATCGAGGGTCTTCTTTTGCTCTGCGGACATAGCCTTAAGTGCAGCCTTTGCGTCAGCAGTGGTCGGGTAGGTGACCATGCGTGCTTGAGCAATGGTGCGGTCGACGTCGACTTTCTTGAATTGCTTCTCGAGGGTGGCAATTTCGTCTGCGCTGATCACTGCGTCAGCAGCAGCGGCCTTGACGGCTTGCACGATCGGGGTGTTGGCTTGGGTGTAGTCCTTGGCGGCGCGAAGGTCGGCATCCATCGGGAATTGGGTCAAGGAGACCAAGGCCACGACGATCCAGGGCCAGGGGCGAACGGCGTAGTGCAAGAAGTTAAAGAGCAAGGTCGCACCGATGGCGTTCTTTTCGTCCTTAGCCGAGAGCATACGTTGTGCGATGTAACCACCACCGCCAGGTTCTGCGCCTGGATACCAGCATGCCCACCATTGGACAGCGACGGGGAGGATGATCAGCATGATGAAGCCAGAGTAGTCGGCGGGTGCGCCAGCTGCTGCGGTGTTGACTTCGGGGAAGAATGCCAACTTGGTCGAGACAAAGGTGTCGTTGAGCAAGCTACCAAAGCTGGTGATGTTGCCGACGTCTTCGGAAACAACTGCGTAGTAAGCAGCAAAAAAAGCGCCGACCATCGCGATGGTGTATTGGAAGAAGTCTGCCCAGATGGAGCCGGTCAAACCGCCCAAGGTTGCATAGATTGCCACGCCGATGGAGGCGAAAATCAAAGAGTGCAAGGGCTCGAGGTTAAACATGGTACCACCGATCTTGATTGCAGCCAAGGAGACCGTAGCCATGATCAAGATGTTAAAGAAGATACCCAGGTAGAGCGAGCGGAAACCACGCAAGAATGCGGCGGCCTTGCCCGTGTAACGGATTTCGTAGAAGCCCAAGTCCGTGTTGAGCTCAGAACGACGCCAGAGCTTGGCATAGACAAAGACCGTGACCATACCGGTCAAGAGGAATACCCACCAACCCCAGTTGTTGGAGACACCATTGCTACGCACCATATCGGTGACGAGGTTAGGCGTGTCGCAGGAGAAGGTACAGGCCACCATCGAGACACCCAATAGCCACCAAGGCATGGAGCGACCCGAAAGGAAGAAATCTTGTGCAGAGCCCTTTTTGTTCTTAAGCTTAGCAATGATGCCAGGCAAAGAGCCAACGAGGATAACGGAGACAAGAAATACAAGGATAATGACATAGTCAAGTGTTTGAACGCGAGCGAGCGCATTTGAAACAGCTGCAAGAATCATGATTGAACCTTATTGTTGTGGATTAGTAAAGTAGAGCGACGGCGAGGATTGCTCGTCATCGCTCTGCGATTGTTAGCATTCAGGCAAAGACGCTGCAGCGGCAGATTGGCCGAGGCGGCGGACCTGTTCGTCAGGCATAAAGATGTCGATCTTATCGGCATACTGTGGGAATTCCTCACGGAGGACCTTTTGAGCAGTAGCGAGGATGAGATCGCCGCCCTTACCAGAAGAGACACGTCCAAGAAGCATCAATGAGGTATAGTCATAGAATTCAGCATACCAGGGCAAGGTGTAGCCGAGGTAGATACCGATAGCTTCGTAGATTTTAACAGCGGTGGGGTCGTCGGCTTCCATTGCGGCTTGGACCTTCTTGAGGCGTTGAGCAAAAGCTTCTTCGCCTTGGAAGTCAAATCCAGCTGCGAGGCCGAGCTTGTTGACTGCTTGTTGAGAGAAGTAGAGCGCGCCGACGCCAGCGTCGCCAGACCAGGGGTCAACGGCTGCGCCAGGATTGAGGTCGATCGGAGCGAAGGCCAATTCGGAGATACGGCCAGTCAAGACGCCTTTAGCGCTATTGTCAATGTAGCCGACAGCCTCAGAGGTGCCCATAGCCAATCCGATGATACCCTTTTTATCGAGTGCGAGACGACCAACCAATGCCGAGACGTCACCGTCGTTGGCGACTTCAAAGGGCACGCCGTATTCGGCCTTGAGGCGCTTAAACATTTGTTGAGCACGCTTCTTGTCCTCGGGGTCTTTGATGCCCTTGATGAGGCCAGCAACCTTGAGCTCGTTGTCCACGATGACACCTGCAGAGGATCCGCCGATAGCGTCGACTTTGCCGCCTGGCAAATGAGCGCGGGCTTCTTCGAGACCAGCCTTGACATGATCATATTGGTAGGAGGAGTCGGTGGCGTTGTAGGGATCCCAAGGGATTTCCTTTTGGAAGATCGATTCGCCATTGACCATGGAGGTCAACTTAAAGTCAGAGCCACCGAGGTCGAAGCCGATGCGGTTGCCATTCATATTGCCACCCAAAGAGATGGTCAAATCGTGGCCAGCGGGGACATCAGCGAGGTCGCAGGAGACGACTTCAAAAGGCTTGCCATAGACATCCTTAAAGAAGTCATAGTCAAACTTACGTGCGCCGTCAGCAGAGTAGTCGGCTTTGATCTTTTGGACGACAGAGTCAGGGGCTGAGATGGTGAGTTTCCAACCGCCAGCAGACCAGAGCATGAATTTGACAATGCGTTCGACGAAAGCCGCCAAGCATGGGCACATTTCTGCGCCTTTGGGGTAGGCAATGTCGTAGCGGTTGATGGCGCCATTGTCGCGCTCCCAAGCGATTGCGATGGTGCCACCAGGATTTGCGGCAGCGCGCTTGCGCATTTCATTGAGTGTGACGATTGCGGGCATGAAGTCTGGATCGAATGGTGGAACAAACTTAATTTGAGGCATATCTTCTGACATGATTGAGTAACCTTAGTTAGTGGTTAAAAAAAAGGCACACACAGCCTTGTCGGCTGTGTGTGTAGTGAGAGATCATTAAACGTTGAGCTGGATGCTAGGATCTGTCTTTTGGGGTGCAGCGAAGTTGACCTTAACGGTTTGTTCGTCGACCTTGATCGGCTTGATCATCTTGTATGCGCCGCGGGTGTAGTCCGGGACTTCGACAGAAGCGCCATTTGCATTGGCGGAGACTTCGGTCAATTCTGCGATGGATGACCACAAGACAGAGTCGTAGACGTTGATGTCGAGAGGCAAGCCATTTTTGAGGCAGTAGCAGAGGCGCAAGTCCATCAAGAAGTCCATACCGCCGTGGCCGCCCATCTTCTTAGCGATTTCGCCGGATTCTTTCCACAAGGGGTGATTCCACTTGGCAACGAGAGCGTCTTTGGCCTTTTTGTTGAGCCAGCCGTGTGCGTTAGGTTCGAGTGCGATATCCAAAGGATAGTCTTTGAGGATACCCTTGGTGCCTGAGATCAAGTTGATACGGCTGTAGGGGCGAGGGGAGGTGACATCGTGTTGCACCATGATTGTACGGCCCTTTTCGGAGCGGATAATGGCGGTAGACATATCGCCCTTAGCCCAGGGGCCAGTCAAAGCGTCTTTGTCAGTCATGCCATACTTGTCGCCCTTGGCGTTGGCCTTCATCTTGGCGATTTGCTCCTTGTGGGCATCGATGTACTCTTGGCGGCCAAAACCGGCAGAGTTCATTGCCGAGATATGGGTCATGCGGTCGCCTGCATTGATATTCATGTATTGGCAGATTGGGCCGAGGCCGTGGGTGGCATAGGGGTTGCCGTTGTGCTGCTTATTCCACTTCAAGCGCCAGTAGCCCTCGTAGCCGTTAGCGTTAAATTCGAGAGAGCGCAAATCGTGGATATAAGCACCTTCGCCATGGACGAGTGTACCGAGGACACCGTTGCGGGTCATATTGAGAGCGAGCATTTCGCTTTGACCGTAGCAGCAGTTTTCCAAGAGCATGCAGTGGACTTGCATCTTTTCAGCCATGTCGACGATCTGCCAGGATTCTTCAATGGTAAAGCACATGGGTACTTCGCAAGCGACGTGCTTACCCTTGGACATGGCGTAGAGGCACATTTCGACGTGCATTTGCCAGGGGCTGGTGATGTAGACGAGGTTGACTGCGGGGTCGTCAACGAGCTTTTTCCATGCGTTGGTGTCGCCGAAGTAAGCGGTTGGAGCGGGTTTGCCAGATTGCTTGGCAATGCGCACGCCATTGTCCGCACGGCCTTTAAAGATATCGCAAACTGCGACGACTTGAGCGAAAGGAATCGCAGAGAGGCGCTGAACTGCGCCAGGGCCACGCATACCGAGACCAATGACACCAACCTTGACACCATCTTTGAGAGGGGTGGCAGCAAAGTTGATCAGGGGCTTAGCACCAGCCTTGCGGGCGGGGATTTTGGCAAGGGTTGTGATGGTACTAGTAGTAGTGGAGCAACCGCTAAAGAGGCTTGCGCCAACTGTTGCTGCGCCAGAGGTCGCCAAAAAACCACGACGGGATGAGAATAGGCTCATAGTGAATTTCCTTTTTAATTCGTTTTTCATTTACACAGACAGAGGGCAATCAATCGTTGTACACCTCATTCAAACTGTCTCTATAATAACTTTTTAATGCAAAAAGGTCAATAGATAAAAGAGGTTAAAGGGTGTATATTTGCGTGAAAAGTAGAAATAGCGAGAGTTTTCTAGAGATGTGGATGAGAGGGAGGTGCGAGTGGGTATTAAAGAGTGGTGTGATTGGTGCGATCAGGGGTGGTTGCATCTTGCATGGCGCATCTGAGGGCATCGGTGTAGTTGTCAGGTGTGAGGCCAGCCCAGATGCCGCAGCGGTCGTTTTGCGTGAGTGCGCAGCGGGTGGGGGGGGCTGGCGTGTAGAAAAAGTCCGCCCGCGGTCTCAGGCCCTTGAGGCGCATGGGGAGGGGGTGAGGGGTGGTGGTTTCGCAAGGCAGAGGCGAGTCTTTACCAAGCAATTGTGGTGTATCGATGGCTTGTGTGGTGACGGTAAAGATTGCCGATGCGATGGCTCGGGTGACCCAGTAGGGGTGGCTTGCGGTGAGGATATTGGCTTGTGCACAGAGGTGATCGATGGCGAGATCGTCTCGATTGGGGCGCGGATGAATGACCACTCGCGGGAGATGTAGGGTATGGACGAGCTCTTTGGCGCTGTCAAAGTCTCTGGGAATGATGTGGAGATACCAGGCCTGGACGAGGTCGGTCCAGGCGCGATCGTGTGGTTGGCGCGCAATGTCGATATTTTGCTGGCAGAGGGCTTGCCAAGCGAAGAGGATCGTTTGTGGATTGGTGTCTGGGCAGAGGAGCCAGAGGTGGTCGTGTGGGGCGTGAGGAGCCGTAACAAATGGCTTATCCTGTGCGGGGGCGATTGACTCTGGGTGGATTTGACGGCGATGCCAGCTGCGCAAGTGTAGCCAGAGCAGGCGTAGCTGTCGAATGGCTCTACGCAAGATCATTGCTTAAATCTAATGCGTGCGCAATCGATAACGCGGTGGTATTCATCGGCGGTTCGGGTGACTTTGATGGCATTCCAGAGGCGGTCGCCTTGGTCGAGGCCGAGTGCGAGGTATTTCCAGAGCTCTTTCATGCGGCCGAGAAACGGTGCCGAGCCGTTATTCTCTCTGGCATAGAGATCTGTCAAGGTGGAGAGCCAGGCTCTGAAGCGTCCTTCGTCGCGGGTGTCGGTGCCAGTTTGGATCATTTCGAGGAGAAATGGATTGGTGCATAGGCCTCTGCCGATCATCCAGTCTTTGACGAGAGGGAAGCGTTTGGCATAGCGGGCGTAGTCCGCTGGCGTGACAAGGTCGCCATTGTAGACGACAGGGTGCTTGCAGAGGTGAGCCGCTTGGAAAAATCGATCGAGGTCGACCGAGCCCTCGTACATTTGCGTGGCCGTACGGGGGTGAATGCAGACTTCGCGTAGAGGGTAGTCGTTGAGGATGGCCATTTTGCGGGCGAGGACGTCGGGGTTTTTGAGGCCAAGGCGAACTTTGATGGAGAAGCCATTGGGCATTATGGTGCAGCCGACGTCGAGCATGGAGCGGAGGGCCTTTTCGTCTTCGAGTAGGCCGCAACCACGACCTTTTTTGGTGACGAAGGGCCACGGGCAACCGGCGTTGAGGTCGCAGCAATCATAGCCCAGAGCCATGATGTCGTGGAGCATGACGCTGAGCTGGGCGGCGTCGCGGCCGATGACTTGTGGCGTGAGGGCCAGGCCTGATGGTTGCCAGTCGGGGCGGATACCATTGAGCACAGCAGGCTTGACGCGTTCTCCAGCGACAGTCGCAATAAAGGGGGCAACGGCGCGGTCGAGGCCTGCGAAGTGCTGCATAAAGGCGATTCTAAATCGCAGGCCAGTGACGCCACGTAGGGGAGCAAGGATAAACATCGTGTCGATTACCTAATTTTGACGAGTAAGAGGAATAGGAGAGGGATGGTGACAATCTGAATGAGGACAAAGCGCACCATGATTTGCGCAGGGCTCCAGTTGGCCTTTTTGCGGAAGTGGTCGTGGAGTGGGAAGCGCCAGCGGTGCACGACATCGAGCATTTGGATGGTGGGTTTGTTGCACGGGGTCTTACGGCGGAGCTCTGGATCACGGGTGTCAAGACCCGCTTTGGAGGCAAGGCGCAATAGTCCAAGTTTGACGAGCCCAGTGCCACCATTGATGAGAATGACAGGGGCGACAATAAAGACCACCACTGGATTACCCGTGACAACGATGAGCACGCCGAGCACGGTGCCGAGCATACGTGAGCCGGCATCGCCCATCATCAGACTACTGGGGTAGGCGTTGTACCACAAATAGGCAGCCAGACCTCCAGAAAAAATCATCCCCAGGATCGCCCATTTGGCCGCGCTATTGGATGGCGGAATGACCAAAAAGCTAGCGACATCTTTGTGACCAATTACGATATAGAGAAAGAGCGCAGTAAAGACAATCGAGATAAAGAGCAGTGAGCCAGCAAGCCCATCGACACCATCGGAGCAGTTGGAGGAGTTGATCACGATCCAGATGATGGCGGTGGAGATGGGGAGGTAGATCCACAGGGGGCAGGTGAAGACACCTGTCGTTAACGGCAACCAGACGGTGACGGGTTCGCCTTCGCACAAAAAGAACGCCGCCAGCAAGGCGATAACGAGGTCGATGATGCCCTTGGTCAGCGAGCTCCAGGGGTTGGTGCTTTTGTCGTCAAGATAGCCAAAGACCATGCTCGCAAAGATGCACAAGATCACGCCATAGTCCCAAAAAACGTAGCTCTTTGTCGGTAAAAATGGGAAGAATAAAAAGATGATCGGCAGGAGCCCAATACCAAAGAGGAGCCCTGCACCAGTAGGTTTGCTCATGGATTCTTGCGCACCGATGCTGTACTCTTTGCTGCCGTCGCCTTTGACCAAAACCTTGCCTCGATCTTGGGGCAGAATGTGTTTGTATTTTGGGAAAAGAATAAACATCACCAGTGTTGCAAGCGTAGCGCCGCCACCGAGGAGGAGGGCGTGCGATTGAAAGAGTCTAAAGATGCCAAAGATGTGAACGAGTAATTCGCCGAGCGCGTACAACATGGTGATTTAATTCCTGATTGATATTTTTTTGGGGGGTGAAGATTAGGCGTGAGCCTGCTTGGAGACGACATCAAGCAGGGTCATCGTATACAGTGCGTCAAAAGATTGATTGAGCTGTGTGTCCAATTGAGCCATGACTGGGTAGTCTGCAAATTTTGCGGTGATGCCAGGTTCGCCGGGCTGGTCATCAAGGAGGGCCTTGATCACTGCCGCGACGGTTAGCCTGGAGGCGCATTGGCAGAGCATATAGCCCGTGACAGTGCCTAGGTCATCATGAATCGGCATGAGGATCTTGTGCTTAAATAATACCTCACCCAAATGGGTGAGCAGCTCGTCTGGGATGTGGACACGATTGATGAAGTCCGTCCGCACAAGTGCCATCTTATCAGAGGCAACGGCGTTGGCCGCTTCGAGGCAAAGCGCTAACCCGAGCTCGATCTTATTGCGCAGGGAGGGCGTGCTAAAGGCGTGTTCGCGGGCGAGGGACTCATAGTGTTGGTGGACGAATGTCAGCTCTGAGCCGATGAGGAGGATTTGCCAGGTCGAGTGCAGCCAAAAGAGGACAATTGGGAATGCCGCCAATGATCCATAGAGGATGCTTGAGCTGCCGATGCCCACTTGGAGCATGGAGAAGAGCTTAAAGGTGATCGACATCGCCAACGCAGTGAAAAATCCCCCAATAAAGCCGCTCTTGAGGTTGACGTGACGATTGGGGAAAAAGCTAAAGAGAAAGGTAAAGAGCAGTGTCAAGGCGACCAGCGACGAGAGCATCGAGACGATGCGCCAGTCGGCAATGGTTGCAACGGCACCACCAGCTTGGCTATTGATCGTATTGATCTTGTCGATGACCGAGATGGTACTCGATGCGACCAAGAGCATTGGTGCCACAATTAAGACGCTTAGGTAGTCCGTAAACTTACGGATGATGGAGCGGTTTTTCTTGACCAGCCAGATGTGGTTAAAGCTCGCCTCAATGTGCCCAAGCACGAGGAGCACGGTAAAGATGAGCGAGACCGCACCGACACCTCCCATACGGGCGAAGTTGATCTTGTCGATCTGTTCAAAGACTTTATGCGTGACCTCTGAAATTTTTTTGGAGATGGAGGCTTTGTGATAATGAGCGTCTTGGGATGAGATGGAGGGTTTGTCCTCGAGCTCGATCGTGTCATCTTGCGCCGTGGGGGTGGCGGAGGCCTCTTTAAGCGGCGCATGAAAGGCCTCTGTGCCGATCTGCATCTCGACATTTTCTTGGATTGTGGTGATGATCTTTTCTCTAGCCAATTCGTGCACGCCAAAAGCCCTCAACGACGTGAGTGCTAAGACGAGCACGGGGATTATTGCCAAGAGCGATACATAGGTCAATGCCGACGCATGAAGCATTGAGTTGTCGCGTTTGAATTTTTGGAAGGTCAAGATGAGCAGCTTGAGCGGGGCATGAATCACTCGTGTCAGCAATGAGGTATTGGCAGGTGTTTCCCGCCAGAGGGTGACTGTATAGTAGACCTTGACCTGGTTGATCAGTTGCTGTAGCTCGTCAAGCATAATAAACCTCTGTCTATTCGATGGATTGATAAACAATGCAGAGAGGTGAGCGAGACTCACCTCTCTGTATAAACGCATTATTTTGAGATAACCTCGTAGATCTTGCAGTCTGTTTGGGCCTCGATCGTTAAGGTCTTTTTGTCGAGAGAGAGGGTGGTTGAGACTTTACCAGCGCAGATGATCTCGATACTGGGTGACACCTTGTCCAAGACAACGGTTTCGCCCTTTCGCAGGGTATAGTAGCTGCGTAGCTGGCCATCACGCATTGCTTCCTTGACGTTGGCCATGGCACCCTCGGGTACGTCAAACTTGAATTGACGGATCGCGAATTGCACAGGCTTCTTGGAGGTGTTGATGTAGCGGGCAGCATTGTAGCCGGCGTTGACATTGAGTGCGGACTCCATGTCGCCATTGCGGTTGCGGGTGGCGTACTTCGCCCACGTCTTGCCACCGTCGGTGGAGAGCTCGATTTGACCCTGCTGAGCGGCTGCATCGGTTTCGAACTTCGCATGGATGTAGTTGGCGACCACGCCGCGAGGCAAGGTGAGGCCAAACCATTCACCGGGCTTGATGGTGGTGATTTCCATGACGCGGGTGATGTGGACGAACTTGCCTTGACGGTAAGCGGTAGCCTTGGCGAGCGCCGGGACAGTGCCGATCGTCTTGTAGGGGGTCATCTTGACCATAGGCTTGACCGTGCCGGTGATCTTCTTTTGGAGCTGGGCAAAGAGGCCATCTGCCATCGTGTCGATCAGCGGGAGCAAGACGCGGGTGGAGACCTTGATGCTATTTTGCCAAGGCGGGATGATGTTGGCATCGCTGATCGCTTGCATTGTATCATAGTCGCCGAGGACTCGGTCGAGGCGGTCGCTTGCAAATAGTGGGTTCTTGAAACCGGCACACGCATTTTGACCAGCCTTGGCCAGGTTGATGAAGAGTTCACGCCAGCCCTGGGTCTCCTCGAGGAAGATCTTGTTGCTGCAAGTCGCTTGAATGGTCTTAGCCGCTGCCTCCATTTCGACAAAGGCCTTATTGAGGGTGTCGATATCGGCTTGCGCAGGAGCCTTGCCTTGCTTGATAGACTGGGTGATACGATCTGCCAACTTGACCCAGCGCACAGACTCTTCACGGCGATAACCATGGAAGTTTTTGCCTTGGTCGCAGTTGTTCTCTGCAAAGATTTGGATGGCTTCGTGGCATTCGGGG
>CAYZIC010000008.1:0-53615 GCA_964478335.1 uncultured Lentisphaeraceae bacterium
GGGCGCAAAGCATGTTGACGACTACACCTTTTTGCGTCAAGCCTATGGCCGCAGCTATATCAAGGGCCTGACCTCGGTCTTGCCTAATGTCAACCAAGACACGCTCGAAGAGGTCGCCGAGGAGATCAATGCCTCGCACATCGCACAAATGCAACAAAAGCTCAAGCTCCCTGAAGAGCTCAAAAACCTCATCCGCAATGCCCGCGCAGAAGACCTCCGCGTCGGTTTGGTGACGCGCTTAAATCAAGCAACGGCTGAGGATCTCTTCGCTCATTTTATCGACGGTGACGACTGCGCTGTCTATACTGATCAATCGCGCACTGCGGGTGTCGTGCCGTACGAAACCTGGCGTCGGGTGATCGAGCGCGCTGAAATCTCTACGCGTAACTCGTTTGCGGTTTGTGCCTCGGGCTCTGCTATGCGTGGCGCACTGTGCAATGGCTTGCACTCGGTCATCCGATTGGACCCTATGTTGGCATTCGAAGATTGCGCTGGTACTGACCTCTTGGTGGATAAGTTTGATAAGCACACATTCCCCAAGGTCGCCTCTTTGCTCCAAAGAATTTAGTCTGTCATGAAAACAATCCCAGCAAATTTGACCCCCATTGAGCGTCTTCGCGCGGTGCTCGCCTTGTTGCGAGCGCCTGATGGTTGCCCATGGGACCGCGAGCAAACCATCCAATCGCTCCAGCCTTGTCTGCAAGAGGAGTGCTATGAGCTTTTGGATGCGATGGTGACCAATGATGTGGTCAATCACCGCGAAGAGCTCGGGGATGTCTTGCTACAAGTCCTCTTCCAAACGGCTATCCGTGAGGAGGAGGGGGCTTTTACCCTCGATGATGTTATCAATAACCTCACCGACAAGCTCATTCGCCGTCACCCTCATATCTTTGGAGATGTCCAGGCTGATACTCAAGAGCAAGTCATGAAAAACTGGGAGCAGATCAAGAAGCAAGAAAAGGCCAACGCCCCCAAGTCGTCCGTGCTCGATGGCGTGCCTGCTGCTTTGCCTGCCTTGCTTAAAGCCCAGCGTACGCAGAGTAAAGCGGCGCGTGTTGGCTTTGACTGGGAGGCTACTCAAGGCGCACTCGACAAGCTCGCTGAGGAATTGGACGAGCTTAAAGAGGCAATCGCTGCTAAAAATCTCGCTGCAGTCGAGGACGAAATGGGCGATTTGCTCTTCTCGGCGGTCAATGTTTGTCGCTTTGAGCACGTTGATGCCGAAACGGCCCTACGCAAGGCTACTGACAAATTCTCCATGCGCTTTCGGGCAGTTGAGAAAATCGTTGCGAGCCGCGGCCTAGACATGCGTCAGCTCTCGCTCGTAGAGCTCGATGCCATCTGGGATGAGGTCAAAGCTTCCCAAGCTGCCCAATAAATCGAGGCTCCCCATGAATCAATCCGCCCATCTCTATCCTCACGCTCATCCAGCTTTTGTGGCTTTGGATTCTGATGGCTGTGTCATTGACACCATGCGTGTCAAGCAACATGAGCACATCCAGCCCGAAATCATTAAATGGTGGCACTTGGAGCCACTCAAAGAGACCTTGCTGGCCTGCTCAGAATTCGTCAATATGACCAGTCGCACGCGGGGTGTCAGCCGTCTCAAGGCACTCCTTTTGACCTTTGAGCTCTTTAACGCCCACCCTGACACACTTGCGGCGGGGTTTCGGCCAATCGATCTGACCGACTTGCGGGCATTTTGCGCATCGGGCTTACCCTTGGGTGCTCCAGCTTTGCGCGACTGGCTCCAGACCCATCCCTCTGCGGAGATTGAGCGTATCTTGCAGTGGAATGATGCCGTCAACCACGGCATGCTTACCCATATGAGCCCCGTGCCGGTCTTTGAAAACGCCCGCAAGGCGCTCAAGTTGATGCGTGATAGTTGCGACCTCATGGTCGTCTCACAGGCCCCCTATGCCTCGCTCGTCAAAGAATGGGGCATGCACGGTATCCTCGACTACGTGCCAGTGATTGCGGGCCAAGAGGCTGGTGCCAAAGACCAACAAATCACCGCGGCCACCCAGAGCCACTATGCGCCTGATCAGATCCTGATGATTGGCGATGCCACTGGCGACATGCTGGCGGCGGATGAGGCGGGAGTCCTATTTTATCCCATTTTACCCAACCAAGAGGAAAACTCCTGGCAACTCTTTCTAGATGAGGCCTATCCAAAGTTTATGGACCGGACTTATTCTGGGATCTATGCGCAGATGTTGAGAGAGCGATTTTTAGACAAGCTCCCCACGACACCGCCATGGATGAATTAACTACATCGCCCGCATTGTAGGGCAAGTGAAAGGCTACACATTATGGCTCGTATCTTTAATTTTAGCGCAGGTCCTGCGGCAATCGCAGAGCAAGCACTTTTGGAAGCTCAAAAAGATCTCTTCGATTATCAAGACTCTGGCATGTCCATTATGGAAATGTCCCACCGTGGCAAGCAGTATGATGCCGTGCATAATGAAGCCATCGCCAACCTCAAGGAATTGATGGGGCTGGGCGACGACTACTCTATCCTCTTTATCCAAGGCGGCGCATCCATGCAGTTCGCAATGATCCCGATGAACTTCCTCGGCGAGGGCCAAGTCGCCGACTACGTCAATACCGGTAGCTGGGGTACCGCTGCCATGAAGCAAGCTCAGCTCTTGGGCAATGTCAACGTCGTCGCAGATACCGCAACCGATATCCCTACGCGTATGCCAACTGATGCCGAGATGACCTTCACCCCCGGGGCTGCCTATGCACATATCACGACCAATGAAACCATCTCTGGCGCTTGCTTTAAGACCATGCCCAAGACAACTGCTCCCCTTATTGCCGATATGTCCTCAGACATCCTCTCTTGCCCGCGCGACTACAACCAATTTGCCATGATCTACGCTGGCGCACAAAAGAACCTCGGTCCATCGGGTTTGGCTATGGTGGCCATTCGCAATGACTTCGCAGAGACCGCAAGCAAGATCTTGCCAGCAATGCTTTCCTACAAGACCTACATTGACAAAAACTCCCTCTACAATACGCCTCCTTGCTTTGGTATCTACATGCTTTGCTTGACCACCCGCTGGATGAAGCAACAAGGTATGGAGACCATCTTCGCAAACAACCGTGCTAAGGCCGCTAAGCTCTATGCTGCGATTGATGGTTCGGACTTCTACCGTGGCACCGCGGTCCCTGAGTATCGCTCCGATATGAATGTGACCTTCCGTTTGCCTTCCGAAGAGCTCGAAGCTAAGTTTGTCAAGGAAGCTACCGCTCTCGGCCTCAATGGCCTCAAGGGCCACCGCTCTGTCGGCGGTATCCGCGCATCCATTTACAATGCATTCCCCGCTGCTGGCGTTGATGCACTCGTTCAATTTATGGCCGATTTCGAACAACGCAACGGCTAGTTCACCTGTAACCCCCTTAATAAAGGAATCCCACAATGGCAATCGATAACCAAATCTACTCCGATGGTCTCTCTCAAATCCACATGGTCGAGGGCATGGTTCGCCTTGACTTCATGCGTCTCGAGCCCGCCCAAGATGGCAAAGAGCCCATCCCACACCCTACCGATCGCGTCATCATGAATCCCCCAGCTTTCTTGCGCACCTTTGAGGCGATGCAACAAATGGTCGACAAATTCGTCGAAGCTGGCCTCATCAAGAAGAATACCCCCCAAGCCTAATTGAGGCTCTCCAAAAAAGCGCGACTGTGGCTTACCCAGTCGCGCTTGATTCGTATCACTGTACAAATTGAAAGCAACCCCTTATGTCAAAGAAATTGCTCCTATCTGCCAATGAAGCCGCCGTCTACGGTGCCTATGTCGCAGGCTGCAAAGTCGCCTCGGCTTACCCCGGCACCCCCAGTACGGAAATCCTTGAGACGATCTCTTCTTTTAAAGACGCCATCAAGTGCGAATGGTCTGTCAACGAAAAGGTCGCTATGGAAGTCGCCATCGGCTCCTCGCTCGCTGGCGAGAGAACCCTCGTTGCCATGAAGCATGTCGGCCTCAATGTCGCCATGGACCCCATCATGACTGCCACCTATACTGGCGTCAATGGTGCGCTCGTCATCTTCGTCGCAGATGACCCAGGTATGCACAGCTCGCAAAATGAACAAGACACCCGTAATTTGGTCAAGTTCATGCGCGCCATCCTGCTTGAGCCCTCCGACAGCCAAGAATCCTACGACATGACACGCGCAGCATTTGATCTCTCGGAGCAATTTCACTCACCCGTCGTCATCCGTCAAACGACCCGTACCTCACACACCTCCACCATCGTCGACCTCGGCATGGATGAGCTCACCCGTGCTGAGGTGCCTGGTGTCGGCTATGAAAAGAATATCAAGCAGCGTGTTACGGTTCCACTCTTCGCCCGCCAAATGCGTCTCGATACCCAAAAGCGCATCCAAGCCTGCGAGGTCTGCGCCAACCAATCGCCATTTAACTTTATTGAGGCTGGCTCTCGCAAAGACTTCGGCTTTGTCACATCTGCTGTTGCTTACCAATATGTCAAGGAAATCTTCCCCGAATTCCCCGTGCTTAAGCTTGGCATGACCAACCCCATGCCCCGTGACCTGGTCAAACAATTCGCCGCAACGATCGACAAGGTCGTCGTGGTCGAAGAGCTCGACCCATTTCTCGAGGATCAAGTCCGCGCCCTCGGCATTCCTGTCGTTGACCACACCACTGAGCTTAACATGCTCGAGCTCAACGCCGACCGCTTGCGCGCCCTGCGCATTGAGCTGCTCGCCGACACCACCGCTCCCCAAGTCACCCGCTACGCCGGTACCGTGCCTGGTCGTCCGCCTGTGCTCTGCGCTGGCTGCAGCCACAGAGGTGTCTTTTACACCCTCAATAAGCTCGGCGTTACCGTCACTGGTGACATCGGTTGCTACACTCTGGGTGCATTCCCTCCACTCAACTCCATCGACACCGTCGTCTGCATGGGCGCATCGATTGGCAATGCAATGGGCATGAAAAAGGCTGGCTATGGCAAGCGCCTCTGCGCTGTCCTTGGCGACTCAACCTTCTTCCACTCCGGTCTCACCGGCATCACCAACGTCGTCTACAACAAGGGTAACACCTGCACTGTCGTCCTCGACAACCGCATCACTGGCATGACTGGCCACCAAGACAATCCTGGTTCGGGTAAGACCCTCATGGGCGAAGAGGCCAACATCACCGACATCGCTCAAGTCTGCGCAGCCATCGGCGTCAAGCACGTCTACACCGTCGATGCCTACAACCTCGACGAATTGACCCGCGTCCTCACCGAAGCCATCGACCTCGATGAACCCGCCGTCGTCATTGTTAAGGGCCCCTGCCTTATTGCAGCCAAGCTCGTCGGCAAGGCCTGCTACAGCGTCGATCCTAACAAGTGCAAGAGCTGCGGCGCATGCTTCAAGCTCGGTTGCCCAGCAATCGTCCGTGGCGAACAAAATGGCACCCGCTTCCAAGCCGCCATTGACCCCACGCTCTGCTCCGGATGCGACCTCTGCAAACAGGTCTGTAAATTCGACGCCATCTCAAAAATTCGCTAGAAAGGCACCCTAACCAATGACTATCCCTACAATGAATGTTTCCCTCGTTGGCGTAGGCGGCCAAGGCATCCTCCTCACCAGTGATATCCTTGCCAAAGTCGCCATGGCCGCTGGCTGTGACGTTAAGAAGAGCGAAATCCACGGCATGGCCCAGCGTGGCGGCAGCGTCATCAGCCAAGTCCGCTTCGGCTCCAAAGTCTACTCCCCCATCATCCCCGATGCCATGAGTGACCTCTTTGTCTCCTTCGAACGCACCGAAGCCCTCCGTTGGCGTCACCTCGTCGCCGACAAGGCCCAAGTCATCGTCAACGACATCGACCTGACCTCTATCACCGTCTCCAGCGGCCAACAGCCCGCCATTGCCAATATCGACGCAGAATTGTCCACCGTCTACCCTGACGCCATCCGATTCAACGCCCAAGAAATTGCAATCGCCCTCGGCAACGTCCGCTGCATGAATATGGTCATCGCAGGCAAATTGTCAACCATTACACCCTTTGACATCAACCTCTGGCACCAAGTCATGCAAGAGCGCATCCCCGCGAAGTTCCAAGAGCTCAACCTCAAAGCCTTCGACGCAGGCCGCCAAGCCTAAATCAACTAAAAAAGCCGTAGTCTTATCGACTACGGCTTTTTTAGTACCCTCAAGAGGTCCCTATCTATGGCTTGGTTGACACGAATCTATCAGCGCGTGAAGCATCGACTCTTTCATCGCATTGCCGTCGATCGCGCCCCCGTATCCCAGACCGGCAATTGGGGCGAAGCCATCGCCACAGACTATCTCATCACCCACCGATACAAAGTCCTGGGCAGAAACATCCGACCCAACCGCCACGGTGAGCTCGACATCATCGCCCAAGACAAAGACCTCGACCTCCACTTCATCGAGGTCAAAACCAGGTCTTCAGACCGATACGGTCGACCCATTGACGCCGTCAACAACAAAAAACGCCTCCAGATGCGCAAAGCCGCCACCGCCTGGCTCCTCAAAAATCACGCCATCGACCGCCACTATCAATTTGACGTCATCGAGATCATTGGCAATCCCCACAGCCCCCAAGCCCCCCAGATCACCCATATCCAAGCCATCGACATGTCCATGACCCGCGCCCCCTACGAGCGCATTTAGCGCAGGCGAGGCTTCGCTTAGGCCCCGAGCCAGACGTCCCCGTCCGGCTACCGAACAAGTATGCACGCTCACCTTACACGTTGTAGGACTCGCTGCGCTCGTCCAGTTCGTGTGTTTGTTGCCTGTTGCCTGATGCGGCGAGCTTGCTCGCCTTAGCACCCACACCTGCGCCCACCTAGAGATCGCCGCAGTCGACCTGAATGTCGGTTGCCTCGGTAAAGGTGGGTTTGGGGACGCCGCGTGTATTCATGAGGGGGATCTTCATGTCAAAGGTATGCTTCTTAAAGGTGCGGAGGCGTTCTTTTTCGGTATAGGAGAGGTGAGAGGTGGCGAAGATAGGGAGGATCTCTTGACCATTGGCTGCTTTGGCATAGCGCTCACCTAACTTTTTGACCAAGAGGATGCCGCCAATTTTGCCGCCGGGACGTTCTCCGATGTAGATGGTCAAAGGCAACGATTGGTCAGCCTTGAGCGGGATTGGAGTCGAGTAGACGAGGGATTGCCCAGAAAAGACCGGATAGGCGCCGATGTGCTCTTTGGGTGCCCAGCCTGTGACGGGGGATTGTTTGCCGATGTAGTCCCAACCTGAATCAAAGACCACCACGCCATTGACGAGGATGATCATCGCATCGTCAAAGTGTCCCACGAATTGATAGGTGCCTGAGGTTTCGGGTTGGATGCGCCCTTGATAACGCGCCACCCACTGTTTCGCCCCCATGAGGCCTTTGACACCAAAGACATCTGGCGCAGCCTCGGCAGAGGTTTGGTCGACAAGGAGGTGGGAGAGGTAGACGCGTTTCTCAACGGTATAAAATGGCACCGTGCCTTTGCCTTTGAATTCCTTAATCGTAATGAGAGCCTTGAGGTCTTGCCAGTAGTCGACTTTGCGAGGCTGGCCGTTTGAGGTGCGCTTAAAGTCGTAGAGTGCCCCCGTGAGGTCTCCTGCAAAACGCGTTGAGGATCCCAACCCCACACCACCACCACTTCTTGCTGCCACCCCCTTAATGACGAGGGGGCTCGGCGTCATTGAGACGACCGTATTGGTTGGGGTAGGGGTGGACTGCTGTGCGGCAGCGGGTTGCTCGACAGGCGCAACGGGGACATCAAATTCCACATGAACATCTTGCACCTCTGGCGGAATCTCTTCTGGAGGGGGCGGAGGATCCTCTAGAAGCGGCGTTTCAACAGCCTCAACCAACTCCACCTCCGTTGCTGAGACCACGACCGATGACGAGCTCGTCAAGCAAACTGTTAAGAGTAGGATGGTCAATCCAACCAGTGCCAGAGAGGCAACAGGGGCAGATAGCCGCTGCAAACGGATCACCGCGACTTTATGGCGCAGCGTTTCCGCAGAGGCTGTGAGGTCTTGATAAAAGCTCATGATAAACATAACAATCTCCTTAATACAATACTACCCATAAAAACGCTTCCCCTATGAGAGGCGTTCATTGATGTAATCAAAAATCTTACCCGCTCGCTTTGCTCCGTAGGATGGTCGCTTCGCCCCACGCATCTCCCCCCGCCACGCTACCCGCCCGCCGCAGGCTCTTAAGGGTTTTAGGAGTTGGGCGTTGGGAATTGGTGAGACCGTTGCACAGCACTGCGTAGCAATCTGATCGCTCGGTCGCTCAAGTATTACGCACGTGTCCATGTCCTCTCTTCGTTCACTTCGTCTCTTCGTGATTAAATCTGGCGAGCCGTTGCACTGCGTTTTTTTCACGATTCGGCTTGCACTTTGGGCGCAGACTTGCTACATTATCCTTCATTCAATGGTGAGACATTTCGTCTATCACTCTAAAATGGAGATTGCAATGCTGAATGATATCATTACGCCCGTGACTAAAATCCAAGCCCTCAAGACACGGGATGATGCCGTGTGGCGTGATTTTGTGGCGATTTACCATGAGCCTCTGTTGGAGTATGCGACAAATAAAGCTCGTGCGTTTAACCTCCCCTGCGCCGATGCGGAAGACTGCGTGCAGCATGTCTATGATAAATTAGCACAGGGAAACCTTGTCTACAAGGATAATGTGAGATTTCGGTCAATCCTAATGTCGAGCGTTAAAAATGCTCTCTGCGATTGTTATCGCAAGCGTCAAACGCTCACCAGCCACGCTAAGACCATTGCCGAGCATGATGCGAGCATCCATTCAAGCAATTGTGCCACAATGCAAGAAGAGTCCGATGAGCAGCTCCTCGCCTTGCGAATCCGTGAAAATGCCGCTCAGCTGGTTTTGTCCCAAGTCTCACCCCGTAATGCCGAGATCTTTCAGCGCTGCGTCGTCGATCAAGAACGCCACGCCCAGGTCGCACAAAGCCTAGGCCTTACGACCAACCATGTCGACAAGATCCTCTTTGACATCAAGGCCAAGGCCAAAAAAGTCCTCGCCCAGATCGCCAACCACTACACCCTATCAGCCCAAGCCAATGATTAATCAAGCAGACTCGATCACCTTTGACACATCGCTCATACAATCTCTCGCGAGAGAGCATGCGATGCGTTACTCCCTGCAGGCAGGCGAGAGCATTGACCACTATCAAATCCTCAATCCCATTGGCATTGGTGCCGCAGGCGAAGTCTACCGCGTCCAAGATACCCTGCTCAATCGCACCGTCTCCCTCAAGCTATCCCGCCGTACCGATGCCCGCAGCGAAAAGGCCTTTCGCCAAGAGATCGAGATGCTCGCCACCATCACCCATCCCAACATCATCACCGTACTCGCTGCGGGTGTTTGGCAAGATCGCCCCTATTTCATTACAGAATGCCTCACCCCACTTCCCCAAGATCCAGATGCCGAAACCGCCCTCCAATGGATCCTCGCCATCTGCAGTGCCATCGAGACCCTCGTCGCCAAAGGCATCATTCACCGCGACATCAAGCCCAATAATATCCTCTGGCGCCCAGAAACCCAAACCCCCATCCTAATCGACTTTGGTGTCGCCATTTACGCCAACCAAGCCCAAGACTACGGCGCAGGTACGCTTAACTATTCCGCCCCAGAACAATTCCTCCAAGAAGCCACCCCCATCTCTGACATCTACGCCATCGGTAAGCTCATCCAAGCCCTCATCCCCAAAAACACCTACCTCGCCACCCCCTGGAAAGAGATCCTCCTCAAAACCCTCTCCACAGACCCCAATCTCCGTTATGCCGCCGTACCCGACCTCGTCAAAGACCTCGTTCACTGCGCCAAATCATATCGCGAACAACGCGCCAAAGCCCGCCGCCACAAGATTTACCGCATCCTCATCACCATTTACACCCTCCTGCTCCTCGCCTCCCACCTCGTGGAAGCCCTCAGCAAGTAGCCCCGCATCATGTATTGCCCCCGCTGCGCACACCCCATCCCCGACACCACCTATCTTTGCCCCATCTGCGGCGCATTGACACCCCACTACGACCACATCAATCCACCCCAAAAGCGAAAAAGCTTTGATGTCACCGTCCTACTCGCCCTCACACTAGGCGCCTTTGGCATCCATCGATACTATACAAGAAATTACCTCATCGCCACCATTGAGCTCCTCACCCTTGGCGGCCTAGGCATCCTCTATAGTCTCGACCTCCTGCTCCTCCTCACCCACCTCTACCGCGACGGCAACAACCAGACACTCGACAGGGCGTAGGGCTCGCTACGCTCGCCCGCAGCAAGCATCAAGCATAGGGCTCGCTCACGCTCACGCAACAGGCATCAGGCATTAAGAGGCTCAAATAAGCAGGGTGTGGTAAATAAGCGGAGCATGAGGCAAGGCCTCATCACTAGCCCTCGAACTCGAACTAGATGACGCAGTCATCTCGCCCTCCACTAGCACTAGCACTATCAACTAACACTAGGAGGCGGCCTCCTTAAAGCGGCACCGCAGGTGCCCTAAAGCGGTCGGCTTGCCGACCTTACAGCGGCGACGCAGTCGCCCACATTTCGCAAAAGATTTCTTGTAAGATTTCCCTACGAGACACGTCATTATAGATGAGACACGTGCTCAAGCACCTTTTTCGAAGATTAGACTTGCGTTTTGGTGACGAACTTGCTATAGTATGGGCGTCAAATGGGGAGAGAGTCCTTTTAATGGATAATCGTAACCTACACCAATTTACTGCAAAGTAAAACTATCGTTCTAGTGAAAACGGCCAAACTTTCGACTAAACGGACGACAGGATTACGGGACACCCATCTATTTTGGGCGTCCTGTCTGTCTTCGTTTAAGGCGCTTGGCCGTGCCTCACTAGAGGATCGGCAGGGCGCTTTTTTATACCTATACGCCCCACCGGTCTACATCAAGCGCATTGGCGCGCGCGATGTCATCAACCAACAATTAAGGTATAAAAGGAGAACGCCCAATGTTCTGTCCAACCTGTGGATCACAAGTCCCCGATCAAACGAAGTTTTGCCCCCAGTGCGGCAAATCCTGTGACGCACCCGCGTCCGCCCCCACCACCACTACCGCAGCCCCTGCAGAGCCAGCGGCATGCACCACCGCTGCCACCGCATGTGCGACACCAGCCGTGGTTAATGCCACCTATGGACAAGGCTTCCCCGCCGACTTCATTACCGCAATCAAGACCTGCTTCTCCAAGTATGTCTGCGTAAAAGGTCGTGCTTCAAGACCCGAGTTCTGGTACTTCTCGCTCTTCACACTGCTTGTCGCACCTCCCTGCGCCATCATTCCCCCGCTTATTTTAGGCGTGCAGATCCCCTGCGTCGTGGCTGGTGTGCGCCGTTTGCATGACATCGGTAAATCTGGCTGGTTCATGCTGCTCGCCCCCGTTCCGTTTGCACAGTTGTACCTCTTGTACCTTTTGTTCCAAGAAAGCAACCCCGCAAAGAACGAATTTGACGTTTAGGCATCCAGGCCACCCAAGGAGTAATCCCCCTCGGGTGGCCTGCCCTTTTGATTATTCCCACTAACCACGTTAGCCCCATAACAGGTAACCTGTGATGCTAGAGGAGGTTTGCGATTATGAAATGTGCCAACTGCCATCGTTCCTTACAAGCCACGCACCAATTTTGCCCCCAGTGTGGCACCCCCACCACTCTCCCCCCCAAGGCTAAAGACCTTGATGATGACGATGATGCCGAAAATGACATTGACGATCGTGACGACGACGATTGCGATGACGACGACGGTGTAGAATTAGCCACCATCGCCCAAGACCGCCACGACTTCCTGATCAAAGTCCTCCTGCACGTCGGAGGAGCAATCGGTGCCTTCACCATCCTCGAAATGTGCCTCATGCAATCACGAGGCATTCTACGCTTTGCCAACAACCTCGCCAATGGGTGGGGAGTTGTGCTCCTCGCCTTTATCGGCGTCTCCTGGCTCGCCGACCACTGGGCCAGATCCCAAAGCTCACGCGAGCTCCAATATGCAGGCCTCGGCCTCTACGTCGTTGCCGAAGCCATCCTCTTCGTCCCCCTGCTACTCGTCGCCCAAGCCTATGCCCCAGGCGCAATCCCACAAGCAGCAATCATGACTATCGGCCTTGTCAGCGCAATTGGATGGTTCGTTTACCAGAGCAAAAAACGCTTCGACTGGATGGGCAACCTCCTAAAAGCCGCAGGCGTCCTCACCGGAGCAATCGTCATTGGCGCAATCATCTTTGGCATTAATCTCGGCTTCTTCTTCTCCATCGCCATGATCGCCCTAGCCGGCGGCTCGCTAGTTTACCAGCTCGACGCCGTCTTACACGATTACGACGACGACCAATACGTCGCAGCCGCTCTGGGACTATTCTCATCGATCATGCTGCTCTTTTGGTATCTCCTGCGCATCCTCATTTCACTCGCAAGAAATGACGACTAGCCAGCCCAACCATTTACGAGACCATGCAGCGGTCACGCACTACCCCTGTATAGCCTCCAACCAATCAACTAGTGCGAGTTTTAAGGAGTAATCACATGAAATCATTCCCCACACTACGATCCATTACCAGTGCAATCGCCATCGTTGCAGCTTGCACCACCCTCACCCTCACCACCGGTTGTGGAGACGGCACCGAAGACACCGTCAAAGGGCTCGTCGAAGAAATCTGCGCCGAGCAAGGCGTCAAGCTCGAATGCACCGAGCTCCTCAAAGTTAAAGAAATCGGCGACGAAAAGTATGCCGCCAAAGCCCAAGTTGTCACAGCAGACGGCTCGACAGCCATCGGCGACATCACTTATGAGATTATCGGTGATAACGTTCAAGTTTTCGTTGATGCAGATAGCTTCACCGAGATGAAGTAATCATCCAGATGATTGACCCCCCAAATCCCAGCGATCCCACCGATCTGCTGGGATTTTTTATATCCCCCTAGCCCCATCCACCCCCCACGGTGGGAGCTGGGATTTGGGGTTTGGGATTTGGGAGGCTCGCTGCGCTTGCGGGACTGCCAGGGATTTTAACACAGAGACGGGGAGGCGCAGAGAGAGCACGAGCGCCTGCGGCGGGCGGTCAGCGTGAGGACTGCCAGATTATCTCCCGCAGAGGAGCGGAGAGCGCAGAGAGGGGGGCTAGCCCAGGGACCCGCGTTTAAGAATAAACGCATCAATATACAAAAAACGCAAACAGCCATCCGCAGGCGCTCGAGGATTTTGGGAGTTAGAGTTTGGGGGACCTCCACAAGCGACCAGCGGGAGCGCACTAAGGCCACAGGCCGCTATCAGTGACCATATCCCAAATCCCATATCCCAAATTCAAGCGGCGCAGCCGCAATCAGGCCTAGCGCAGCCGCCTCCCCGAGAGTCACCTGACCCTCGCACCACCCTTAGCTGACTTTTGCGCCAAAGTCAGCTGACCCCCGCATCGAGAGTCAGCTGACCCTCAAATCGCCCATTAGCTGACCCTCGACAGCTTCCTTATACAAGGAAGCAACCCTTCCCTATACAAGGAGCACCCACTTCCCTCGCAGGGAAGAGCACGTTCCCTCACAGGGAGACTATCCTTCCCTGCCAAGGAAGCCGATGCTCCCTGAGAGGGAAGCACACGCTCCTTATATAAGGAAGCGCACAAAGGTCAGCAGTCTTTTAGGGTGCCCCACAGCAGACTCCCAGGTGAGAGACAGCAAGCATGGTGCTCGCAGCCACAGCTCCCGCCGCTAATCGCAGAGCCCCACCACCTCCGCTCGTAGGCTGGCGAGCACTGCTCGCCCTGCAGAGGCTTGTTGAGTTCCGGTCTGTTTAGGTTAGACTGGTCGGGGGTATGGGGTGGGAGGCGACCCTCGCCGCAGGCGCCCATCTTTCACGCTGCAATAGCCCCGCGCTCTCTGCCTCTCCGCGGGAGATAATCTGGCAGACCTGCGCTACCCACCGCAGTACTCCCAACTCCAACTCCCTAGCGGAGCAGCCGTTCCATACTTTTATCAAACCATGCCCCAAAACACATAAAAAGGTAAAAAAAAGTCGGCTTGAACTATAAAATAGACTTGCTTAAATCGGTCAAGTTTGGTATATTAATCTCATCAAATGGGGAGAGTATTTAAGATACTCATAACCTACAAACAGTTTTACACAAAGTGAAACTATCGTTCTAGTGAAAACGACCAATTTAACCGACGGACGACAGCTTTACAGGGTGCCATATTTGGTGCTCTGTCTGTCTTCGTCAAGGGCGCTTGGTCGTGCCTCACTAGGAGGCAGGCAGAGCGCTTTTTTTATGCCCAGTCGCACTACTTGCCTCAATCAATGGTGTTGACCGTATTATGTCATCAAGCAACAAGCAAGGCACAAAAGAGGAAATCAAAATGATCTGTCCAAAATGTGGTACACATATGTCAGCGCACGAAAAATACTGCAAAAAGTGCTCAGCTCCATTCGTTTCTAATTTAGCGCAATCTGCTGCAAATCAAGATGTTGTTCAACGTTATGGTGCAGGGATTAAAGAGCATATCGTTGCATATGATGGGCATGATTATGAGAATGGTACGACATTAAAACGTTCATTGGATTCAATATCGAAGAGTAAAAGAGGTGATCCTTCAGATCCTTATTATAAAGCAAATACGAAACAACAAGCTGGATTTAGTGCAGAGGTTAAACATGTTGCCAGAGATCGAGCAGAGCAAGCTGTCGCAGGAAAAACACCAACAACGGTAAGAACAGATGACATTCCTGGGCATGTCAATGATCAATTGTTTGACATAACGACTGCCGTTGACCAAAATGGTGACCCAATACCAGGCATGAGTTCTCAAATGAAGTTTGTTGGCTCAAATCCAAGTGAGGCTGTAAAAAAATTAACATCAAAAGATTTCCAAAAGTATGTTGATAATGATGTTAAAATCATGGTGCCGTCTGATCACTATGACGGAATGAAAGAGCAATTAGGCAAGAAAATATCAGGGCTTGAGTCGGAGGTTAAGCAACTGAAGGCTATGGGTAAGGTTGATGCGGCAAAGGTCAAGCAAGCTCAACTAGATAAATGTAAAAAGATTGATAAGAATCTTGTAAAGAGTAATGTCTCAACGACAGAGGCTATCGAGGCTCGAAATACCCCACTGGTGTCAACTGTTAAGGATATTGGACGTATGTCTCATCGCGCAGGTCGGGAGGCTGCTAAAAATGGGGCTATGGTTGTTGGATCTCTTTCTATTGCAAGAAATGCTATCGCAGTTATTCGCGGTGAAAAAGAGTTGCCAGAGGCAACTGCTGATGTTGCCCTAGACACGTTGAAAGGCACTGCGGTGAGTTATGCAACAGGTGCAGCAGGTGCAGCAATAAAAGGAACGATGCAACATGCTTCAGGAACGACAATCAGGGCCCTTTCAAAAACAAATTTGCCAGCTTATATTGTAACGGCGACTGTCGAAATTTCAAAAACTATGCATGCTTATTTCTCTGGGGAAATAGATGGCGGGCAATGTTTAACAGAATTAGGCGAAAAAGGATATTGCACAGTTGCAAGTTCTTTGGGTGCCACAATTGGTCAAGTTGCAATCCCTATTCCTGTTGTGGGGGCTGTTGTTGGAGGCATGATTGGGTACTCTTTAGCGGCTGCTTCATATGGGGAGTTGTTGACAACTCTTGAAAATGAAAAGCTAGCAAAGAAAGAACGAATCCGCATTCAAAAAGAGTGTGCTGAAGCAATTGTGTTACTTAAGCAATGCCGTGCGGAGCTAGAACAACAGATCGCAGTTTCATTAAATGAGAAAACAAACTTCTTTAATGATTTGTTTACCCAAATTCATGCCACGTTGAATTTAAATGATGTTGATGGCTATATTGATGTCGTAAATTCAGTTAGCACTGCTGTTGGCAAGCGTCCTCTATTTGCCACGAGAAAAGATTGCGATGATTTTATGATGTCTTCAAGCACACTTGTGTTTGATTAGTATGCCATTTTAATTGATAGTATCGGGTGATATTATTAGCTTAACAAACTCAATAAGGAGATTAAGTATGACAAGTGAAGATGAAGCAATTTTAAAGATTGCATATCTGTTGACAGCCTTAGATGGGACTGTTACAGAAGACGAAAAGAAAATGTTTCGCATCTTTGTAGATGCGTGCCATTTCAATGCTGAGAAAGATGAAGATGATGCGTCTGATGTGCTAGACTACATGGAACGATTCTCTGAGGATATTTATCCAATTGGAACGAAAATCTGCAATCTAAAAGGCTTCCTTTCGGACGAAGAGCTCGTTTCCTATTTCATGAAGCAAACACAATATGACTTATGGTCAATCCGAAATAGCCCTGAGCAAGGTAAGAGTTTAAAGCGTGCGCTTGCTCTTTGGTTCACCATTTGTATGTCGGACTCATCGTTTACAGCTGTAGAGCGGCCTTTAAGGTTGACGTAGGCTCTTGCCTTTGTTATGCTGGTCTCAAGGTTGGGGATTGTTACCTGATTGTTTTATTAACGATAATAAGGAGTACGATTATGAATACAGATCATTCGAATGAAAACGGTCCATCTAAGGCAAGGGTCGAAGGACGGAAAGATGGTGAAAAGCTCGGTCAGAATGCTGGTCAAGCTTCTGTTTGGACTCTTGTGGCGACAACGGTTGTGGCGACATTTGTGTTTGTTGCTAAGAGCTTAAGGAAATAGAATGTCAAATTATGATGATGATTATAAAAAGGGTAAAAAAGAAGGCTTTTTTACAGGTTATTTTGGAGGCGTAGCGATTGCTTGTCGGCAGGCTTCTGGTGCCTTCGTAAATGTACTAGTGGGGATGTTTAGCCGAAAACAAATTGGTGGTAAGAAAAAATAAATCTACTAGATGTTTACATAATGTTGGACTGATGATTCTTTTAGAGTCACCGTAGGCTCCTGTCTTTGGTATGCTAGTCTCAAGGTTGGGGGATCTGGCTGGATGGTTGTCTGGCTTGACTCGTGATTATTTTGTAAAATGAATGTGTCTCTATTAGTGAAAGGATCTTGTCTTATGGATAAAAAGTATGCTGCCGTCTTGAATAAGGAGGGGGTCTATTTGGTCTTGACGCGTAGTGCTTTGAGACATAGAGACATATTGTTGAAGCCTTCTTGGATGCTGATGATGGGTATCGGTTGGAAACGCATCGTCTGATGATTGGTTATGTCATGGCCTTGCTTAGTGACGATGAGAAGTTTAAGGAAATTGAAAAGGAAACTGCACCTTTGGTCGAGAAGGATAAGCGATTTAAAGAGGCGAAGGAGCATTTTAACGTCATGAAAAGCTGCTTTGAAGATTAAGGTCGCGCTCTCTGCCGCTAGGGGGGGGCTACCTCTCACATCAACTCATTTGACGCCACCATCGAGTCATCGATGGCGGCGTTTATGCTTTTTGGGGGCTCAAAGGGTGGGCGATGGGCTAGGTGTGCCTAAAAATCTGCAATTATTTTGTGGGCTTGATCGATCAATGGATTATTGTGGGGCTATTTTGAATAAGTCGGGGTGTGGGAGACTCTGTAAAATCTTTATCAATGACTTATCACTCCATTTCCGCTCTATATAGAGGGGTAATGGAGTGAGGTCGGTCTCTAGATGATGTGGAGTCGCACTGCCAAGGCTGGTGTCGATAGCTTGCCGCTTTTGTTCTTTGACAATCGAACTTGCGGAGGATGTGTAGTGTGCCCATCGTCCTCCGTCTTTTATCTTTTACAGCGTGCAATTCTAATTGTGGAGCTCAATAAGCAAAAGGGGCTCTTTTTATCCCAATAGCCATCCTTTGTGGTTGACGTAGGCTCTTGCCTTTGTTATTCTATCCTCAAGGTTAGGGAGAATTACCTGACTATTTGATTAACGATTAATAAAGGAGTACGATTATGAATGATCCGAAGTTTGATGATGATATGCTCAATGGCCAAAATAAGAAGTATGCTACTGATGACCCTAAGGTCATTCAGGGGGATGTGCTTGATAAGGAGGAGAAGCTCACGGGGCTCTTTTCGACCATTGAGAAGTTGAAACCTTATTGGGAGGATTTTAAGACGATCTTCTCGATGCTTAAGGATTGGGTCTCTGGTGACTATCGGGAGGTGCCTGTCTCGACAATCGCGAGCTTGGCGGGGGTGCTGCTCTATGTGTTGAGCCCGTTTGATTTGATCTTTGATGCGATCCCTTTGCTTGGCTTTATGGATGATGCGGCGGTGCTTGCTTTGGCTATCAAGATGGCTGGCTCGGATATCGAGGCCTACAGGCAGTGGAAACGGGGCAACGAGTCATCTAAGGGCCGCTAAGGGCCACGAATGGCTCGCTAACGCTCGCGGGTCTGCCAGATTATCTCCCGCAGAGGAGCGGAGAGCGCAGAGAAGACTGCCAGGAGTTATCAACGAATGAACGCTAATGATTGTCAGGAATGCAAGGAATGTAAGGAATGGGTTCACGAATTACACGAATTGACACGAATGATTTTAGCCACAAAGAACACAAAGGGCACAGAGGCGGACTGCGGATGGCTGAGGATGTAGGCAATGAGCAACTCTCCGAGCAAGCTCGCTCGTTGCTCATACCTGCATCCTCTTGCCTCCCTGCGGTCGGCATCGCTGCGCGACTCCATCCGCTGTCCTTGGGCGAGCAAGCTCGCGGGTGGCGTTAGCGCTTGCAAGCTCGCTTTTGGCTCGGTGATAGGAGCGATGGGAGCGATGGGACTCTTTCGAGCATACTGCGCACTGCGCTTGCAGGACTGCCAGGCTCGCAAGCTCGCGGGTGGCGTTAGCGCTCCCGTTGAGCGCTTGTGGAGGGTTTCCCAAAATCCAACTCCCAACTCCCAAACGCCAACTTCCTCTCTGCTTGCTGCTTGGGCGATGATTAACTGATTAATAAAGGAGTATGATGATGAATGATGATATGACTGCTGATTTTTTGGAACCGCTTGGCGCGGATGCTGAGGTGGTGCAGGTGACTTGCCCGCACTGTGGGCAACTCTGGTCTGTGGATGTGGCGCGTCTGGGTGAACGGGTGACTTGCAGAAACTGCAAGGAGAAGTTTGAATTGCGTCTGGAGGATGAGGAGCCTGGCTTTTGGAATAGCCTCTTTGGGCGTAAGTCGCCTCCAAGTCAGCCGACTGCTGGATTTTGCCCAAGGCCGGGGAAGTTTTAGCAATGGCTCTGGGGGTGGCGTAATATGAGTCTGGGAATGCGTTTGCCGGGGTTACGAACGTCGCCGCTGGGTAGGCTATTGGTTGATGGCTGGGTGCCGAATGTGTTGCATTGCGAGTTGTCGTATGGATGCAACCATCGGTGCCCTTTTTGCTTGAATCCAACGGGGCCTTTGCGGGGAGATGTGATCGGGGCGGGGGAATGGCTGGAGGCGATTGGGGCTTTTGTTGACTTGGGGGTGCGGGAGGTGACCTTCTCTGGGGGTGAACCGCTCTGTCATCCTGACTTTAAGTGGATCTTGGGAGAGGGGGTGAAGGCGCTGCGGGCTGTTGGGGGCAAAGTATCGGTAATGACGAATGGGGCGCTGGTGGATGATGACTGGGTGCGTTATTTTGCTGAGCTGGGTGTGGCGGTCTCTGTGTCTGTGGTGGGGCTGGAGAATATGGGGGCGCTGACGGGTTCGTCGACGTCGTTGGCATGGATTGAGTCGCGGGTGAGGACGCTGCTGGATGCGGGTGTGGTGGTGATGGTGACGATGCCGGTCTCGGTGCTGAATCTGCCTGATTTGGGGGCGTTGATGCGTCGGGTGGGGAATTGGGGGGTGGCGTTGCTCTTTGTGGCGCCGTTGATGCCGAGTGGGCGTTGCGGGGAACACCCTGAGCTGCTTTTGGATGATGTGGGGTTTGCTGAGATGGTTCGGGTGGTGGAGGATTACCGCCGATCTCATCGTGGGCTTGAGGTGGTGCTGTCTCGTGAACGTGTCTGTGGGTGTCTTGGTGGGGATGGACGTTATCTCTGGCAGCCTGACTGTGGGGCTGGGGTGGATAATTTTGTCTTGGGGCCTGATGGCTGGGTGCGGCCGTGTGTGCATAATCCGCAGGGGTTTTTCCCGTGGCGGGTATATGCTACTGCGTGTCAACGAGTCAACGAATGAACGCTAATGAAAACGAATAAAGACGAATGGGGAGTGGGCTGCGCCTCCTAGTGAACTGTGAATAGTGGGCGACTGCGCCGCAGTCAGCGTGAGGACTGTCAGGATAAGGTCTCCGAATTAACCGAATTTTAGCCTAAGGCATCTGCCGTTGGTAGGTTTGCTAGATTACCTCCTGCTGAAAGACTCCCCAAATCCCATATTCCCCAAATTCTCAAGCCTACTGTGGGTCTAAGAATTGACACAAATGATTGAAACGCAGAACGTAGAGGGGACGGGCTTGGGGATGTTTTGGATAACGGCTTGCAAGTCCTTACACTCCCTACGTGATCAAATCCTCGCCTTTATGCTCGCTGTGCAATACTATCCTTGTCCTTGTGGAGTGGACTTAAACACTCAACTTAGGGACTATCGCTGAAAGATGTGCTTGAGGAGCTGTTTGGCGATGGGGAGGGCGGTGGCGGCACCGTAGCCGCCTTGTTCGACAAGGACGGTAATGACGACGGTTGGTTTGTCTGCAGGGGCGTAGCAGGTGAACCAGGCGTGGTCTTTGCCTGAGCTATTTTGGGCGGTACCGGTTTTTGCGCAGATGGGTAGGTTGGGGAGCTGAATGGCTTTTGCGGTGCCGTGTCGTGTGGATTGGTAGAGGGCTGCGCCGATGCGGCGGGTTGTTTGGGTTTGCCAAATGCGTCTGGGTGGTGCGAGCTGGGCTTTGGCGAATGCGGGTTTGACGACGAATCCACCATTGGCAATGGAGGCGGTGATCATGGCGACGTGAATGGGTGTCATGAGGAGGTCGCCTTGGCCAAAGCCGCAGTAGGCGACTTGGTTGGGTCGCTTGATGAGGTCGGGGAAGATGGTGGATTGGGTGAGGATTTCACGCTGATGCTGGCGGGCGAGTGAAATGCGTGATTGGGGGAAGAAGCGGTCAAAGGATTCTTTCATGCGCACCGCCCCGCACAGCTTGGCCATGCGGCCAAAGTAGATATTGGAGGAATGGATGAGGGCATTCTCGAGGGTGATGGGTTTGGTAGAGGGGTGGGTGTCGCGGATGGGCTTGGTGTAGGGGCCTGGCATCCAGCCATTTTTATCGCAGGCGAGTGGGCGGTCGAGCTTGGACTCAATGGCAACGGCTGCCGTAAAGATCTTAAAGGTCGATGCAGGTGGGTAGAGGCCGTAGATGGCGCGGTTAAAGAGGGGGGAATTGGCCTTGTCATAGATGCCCTGGGAGATTTTGTCTGGCGCAATGGATGGGGATGAGGCGAGTGCGAGAATGGCACCTGTGTGTGGATCAAGGACGACAACGGCGCCTTTGCGTTTGGCGAGTAGTTGGTACGCGAGGCGTTGGTAATCGGCGTTAATGGTCAGGGTGATGTCTTGTGGGGCGCGTGTCGGTTTGCGTCTAAGGCGTGTGAGGATGGGTGCGCTGGTGGTGTAGGGCTCGACCTCGGCATCAAAGCCGCTGAGCACGGTGTCGAAGACGCGCTCGAGGGCGGATAGTCCGTATTTCTTTTGGCTATAGCCGATGAGATTAGTGGAGGCTTCGCCTAGTGGGGTAATGCGGGGCCATGGATTGGTGTCAGAGGCGGCTTTGGAGAGGACTTTGCCTTGGCTGTCATAGATGGTACCGCGTGTTTTGGCTTGTAGATTGAGAGATCGCCGATCGTATTTGCGCTGGAAGCGCTGAAATGGGATGGAGAATCCGCCCCACAATTGCCAGTATGCTTGGTAGCCGAGTAGGGCGATCAGCATGAGTGCAAAGAGTATGGGTAGGAGTAAGAATGGACGAGTTTGTTTGTCTGATTGGTTGCGTTTGAGTAAGATGCCACCAAGAATCATGACGAGGCCACAGGCCGCGCCCAGAAGAAGCAATGTTTTCACGTTAGCCCTCTAGTTTGAAGCCTAGTGCCAGGACTTTTTGTTTGACAGATGGCACGGCATGCTTGAGGCAGATGGTGGTGGCTTCGAATTCTCTGCGGTAGGGATAGGTACGCCGCTGTGCATCAAATTCTCTCATGCGCTGGTCGATTGGCCGCTGGAACACGTCCATGAAGCGCATGTGGTCTGCAACAATCATGGAGAGCTTTTGTGTGATGAACCACAGGACCTCTTCGTCTGATTTGCCATAGGCGTCGAATTCTATGCGTGGGTAGACTGGGGGAGGGAGGAGTGGGGTAATGGTCGGCTGAACGCCGAGGAATTCGCAAGCTTTGGTGTAGAGATGGTAGGAGGCATTTGCTCTACTCTCGTAGGCGAGGCCGGCTAAGTGAGGTGTCGCTAAAAAGGCTCGCTCGGCTAAGGGAACGCAAAAGTCGGGTTCGTCTTCCCAGACATCAATAATGGCATCTGATAGGATGCCCTCTTTGAGTGCGTGTAAGACGGCTTCTTTGTCCGTGACGCCGCCGCGGCCCATGTTGATGAGGACTGCACCGTATTTAGCAGAGGCAAGGCGGTCGTGGTTGAGGAGGTGGTAGTTGGCATATTGTCCCTCGCGAATGAGCGGGGCGTGTAGGGAGATAAAGTCTGCTTGTGCAATCATGTCGTCAAAAGAAACGAAAGCTTGCGCTTCGGTATCCTCGGGATTGGCTTTGCGGGGATCATCGCAGCAGAATACTTGCATGCCGAGTGCGCGGTAGCGTTGTGCGATGAGTGAGCCTGCGCTACCCATGCCATAGACACCTACGATTTTTCCCTCGAGGCGGACTTGGCGCATACGGGCGTATTCGAGGAGTGCGGAAATGGTATAGTCTGCCACGCTGGTTGCTGCGACTCCTGGCGAATGACACCACTGGATGCCACGGGCGCTGAGCGCATTGAGATCGAGGTGATCTAAGCTGGCTGATGTGGTGCCAAGAAAACGTAATCGACAGTCTCCCAGAAGCTTGTCATTGACTGGCTGAGTACGCACAAAGAGCATATCTGCATCGGCGATGAGACCGGGCGTGATGCGGTGTGGGGGTAACAAGGTCACGTCGCCAAGCGACTGAAAGAGGGTACGGCCCAATGGCATGTTGGCATCACAGATAATTTTCATCGTTAAACTCCTCGTTAAGGTACTTGCTCAATTTGTGCTTTCATTATAGTGAAAAAGGAGGCAATAAGCAAGTCTAAAAGTTGCAAAAGAGCAAAAAATAGGCGCTTGTGCGATTTTAATGGCTCGCAGAACGGCCTGCGGCCTTTAGGTGGTCAGCGTAGGGGTAGCGTCGCGGGTGGGGGATGGAGTCAGGGGAATTGGCCCCTCGCCGCCCCTTAGCAATCCCTGGCAGGCTGTCGTTACTCTAGGCCTGTGATGGGTACCGTCTGGGCGAGGGTCGCCTCCCACCCCATACCCCCGACCAGTCTAACCTAAATAGAGCGGAACTCAACAAGCCTCTGCAGGGCGAGCGGTGCTCGCCGCTGACCTGCTCGGAAGAGTCCTAGGGGCGGCTATGCTGACTGCTACCCGCAATTAGCCATAAGCGAGCTTGCGAGTGGTTAGCGTGGCACGCCTGGATTAAAGGGGAATGCCTGATTGGGGGTGGATTGCTCGCGCATGATGCGGGCGATCTGCTGTACCACATCGCGATGCTCTGCGGAGACGTTGTTGCGTTCGTTGGGATCAACTGCTAAGTTGTAAAGTTGGATGGGGGCGCATCTGTCTTGGCGCAAGTTCGTGCGGAAGCCTTTCCAGTTGTCCAGTCGCACAGCTTGCTCGCCAGTGACGTTGTCTTCCCAATAGAGTGGTGGGTGCTTCACCTGCAAGTGGGGCAAGCCCCCGAGCGTTGGCAAAATGGAGATGCCGTCGTAGGGCTTTTGAGGTCTAAAACCAAAGATGTCGGCAAAGGTCGGGAGCATATCCCATGATGCGGCGACCTGCTCGGTCTTAGAATGGGCCGCAATCAGCCTAGGCAAGTGGGCGATAAAGGGCACACGAATGCCCCCCTCGAGCAGAGAACACTTCAGCCCGCGCATTCCAGAAGCACTGTTGAAAAATTTTGAGTCTGAACCGCCATTAAAGGTCGGGCCGTTGTCTGATGTGAAGATGATCAGCGTGTTGTCATAGAGGTTGTTGTCCTTGAGAGCTTGGACCAATTGTCCGATATGACGATCGAGGCGCGTGATCATCGCAGCGTAAGCTGCGTGAGGTTTTGGGTGCTTAAAGTAGCCCTTGTCACCCACATAAGGGGTGTCGGGTAGATGGGTATAAGCCTCGAGCTCTTCATCAGGTACTTGCAGTGGCACGTGAGGAATGGGGGAGGAGAAGTAGAGGAAAAAGGAATTTGCTTTATTGGCATTGATAAAGTCGAGTGCCTTGTCGATCATTAAGTCTGGCAAGTAGGTCTTGCCCGTGACCCCGCTTGTATTGCCTGGCACGGGGATCATTTTGTCATTCTCTTGGATCGTCTTGGAATAGTAATTGTGCGCATGGCGCTGGCAATTGTAGCCATAAAAGTAGTCAAAGCCCTGCTTGCTCGGTGCACCCGTGGTGTTGTGCTGGCCTAAGCCCCACTTGCCGATACAGGCGGTCTTGTAGCCGATCGACTGAAAGAGCGTGCCTAGTGTTTGCGTATTGGGGCAAGAGGTTGCTGTCCACGATAAGAGTGGAACGTGCCGAACTCACGATTTTGACGAATCTGTGCATGACCCGTATGCAAGCCTGTCATCAACGTGCACCGCGACGGTGCACAGATACAGTGGCCCGAGTAGAATTGGTTAAATATGATCCCATCTTTAGCCAGTTGGTCGATCGTGGGCGTCTTAATAATCTTTTGCCCGTAGCAACCAATTTCGCCAAAGCCTAAGTCATCGCAGAGGATGTAGAGGAGGTTGCGCTTGGGGGAATCAGCCAGCATTGCCTGGAGGTGGGGCGCCTAAGTCATGGCAAAGGCGCTGGCAAGCGTCGCTTTTAAGAAGGTCCGTCTATTCATTACACTATCCTTATTTATACAATCACACATCAATCACAGTGAACAGTCATTACTCTACCACACCCCACAGCTGCTTGCAAGTGCAAAAAAAAAGCCCCACGGCTCACTTATTGAGTCTAAAGCCAATAGGTACACAAAAAAGGCGGCTCCGTGAGGAGTCGCCTTTTTGAATTGGGTGGTAAGGAACCCTTACTTAGCCATAACGCGGACCATTTCGAGGACCTTGTTGGAATAACCCCATTCGTTGTCGTACCAAGAGACGATCTTGACGAAGGTTTCATCCAATTGGATACCAGCCTTAGCGTCGAAGGTCGAGGTGCAGGGTTCGCCACGGAAGTCGGTGGAGACAACAGCTTCTTCGGTGTAACCGAGGACGCCCTTGAGCTCGCCATTTGCAGCTTCCTTCATAGCAGCGCAGATGTCTGCATAGGAGGTAGCCTTGTCGAGAACGACGGTCAAGTCGACGACAGAGACGTCAGAGGTAGGAACGCGCATGGACATACCGGTCAACTTGCCGTTGAGCTCAGGAAGCACCACGCCGACAGCCTTGGCAGCGCCAGTGCTGGAGGGGATGATGTTTTCGAGGATACCACGGCCACCGCGCCAATCCTTTTTAGAAGGACCATCGACGGTCTTTTGGGTAGCGGTTGCAGCGTGCACGGTGGTCATGAGACCCTTGACGATGCCGAACTTGTCGTTGAGGACCTTGGCGATAGGTGCCAAGCAGTTGGTCGTGCAAGATGCGTTGGAGATGATAGTTTGACCAGCGTAGGTCTTGTCGTTCACGCCATAGACGAACATAGGAGTAGCGTCCTTGGAAGGAGCGGACATGATGACCTTCTTAGCGCCAGCGGTGATGTGCTTTTGTGCACCTGCGTCGTCAAGGAAGATACCAGTGGATTCGACGACGATATCTGCGCCGACTGCATCCCATGCCAATTCAGCAGGATCCATCTTAGCGGTCAAGCGGATGGTCTTACCATTAACGATGAGGTTGCTGCCATCGACTGCGACTTCACCCTTGAAGCGGCCATGGACAGAATCGTACTTGAGCATATATGCCAAGTATTCAGGATCGAGCAAGTCGTTGATGCCGACGATTTCGATGTCGTTAGAGAAGTTTTCGACGGCAGCGCGGAAAACCATACGGCCAATGCGGCCGAAACCATTAATGCCAACTTTGATAGCCATTATATTCACTCCTAGTGTTATGAACGGGTGTCTACGAGTTCTCGTCAAGACTACGTTTTGTCTTGTCCGGGTAGACAACTCCGTAAAAGATGCCATATACTATAGCTTATTTGCGTCAAAAAGTCAACCCACAAAACAAAATAAAGTGATTATTCCTAATATCGGCCTCTGGTCATGTGTCGGCGTGTCAGGTTTAATCACGAAGAGATGAAGGAAACGAAGAGGGCATGGGTGCCTGCGGTGGGCAGGGCTGCCAGGGATTTTAACGCAGAGGCGCAGAGGCGGGGAGGCTCGAGTCCGAGGATTATTGGTCAGGTGTGTGTGTGATCTGGTCAGGGTAGGGGACTGTGGTGCCTGGCGTGAATCCTGCCGCATTGCTGGGGAGGTAGGTGGGCATTTGGGCATGGTAACGTCTGAGCTCGTTGGACATGATGGTGGCGAGCTGGGTAACGCGGCCGGGGTCGCGTGTGGCGAGGTTAGTCGTTTCGCAGATGTCTGTGGGGAGGTGATAGAGCTCGAGGTCTTGGGTATCATGCTGGTAGATGAGCTTGTAGTCGCCATAGCGCATGGCGGTGTAGTGGTTGTAGGCGTTGCCATCGCGGCGCGGATCGGATGAGGTCCAGGGATTTGGAGAATGGAAGAGTAGCGGTCTATCGGTGGAGGGGGAGAGGCCTTTGAGCAAGGGGACAAAGCTGGTGCCGTCGATAACTTGGTCGATGATTTCGCCTGTGCCGAGGTAATGCGTGGAGGCGAGGCCTGGTAGTTTGGATAGCGGGGTGAGGTTGCCAGCCATTTCGAGTATGGAGGGGAAGAAGTCTTCGATAATGACGGGGGAGGTGCAGCGTGAGGCGGGTGGGGTGACGCCGGGCCAGGAGACGATCATGGGTTCGCGGATGCCGCCTTCGTAGCAGGAGCCTTTTCCTCCTTTGAGGGGTGCGCAGGCATTGGGCATGCGATAGCCAAAACCACCACTTCGGCCTGTTTCTGCGCCATTGTCTGACATGAAGAGGATGATGGTGTTGTCGGCGAGGTTGTTTGCATCAAGGTAATCCATAACGGCTCCGAGGCTATCATCCATGCCGCGAATGAGGTTGACGTAGTTGCGCTCGTTGATATTCCAGGTCATGCCGTCTTTGGGATTGGGGCAGAGGGTGTCTTTGGCGGGAGATGGATCGCTGGAGTAGCGTTTGTCCCAGGAATAGTTATTCGCAATGGGGTCGTGGATGGCGTAGTGGGCCAATTGGATGAAAAAGGGCTTATTGGGAGTCTGTTTGCGCACGGCGCTGATGGTGTCGAGGGCTTTGTTGGTGAGTGCTTGGGTGAGGAATACATCCTTGGTGAAGTTGTCCCAACTATTTTCATCGAGTCCAGGCACGGCCATGCCGTGGCGTTTGCCAGGGGCGCATGCACCATATTTAGTATTGCCTCGGTAGGCACCAGGTGCGCCGATTTCGCAACCTGCGATATTGATGTCAAAGCCAAAGGTCGTGGGATCAGCACCAGGTGTCGGGGCACCCCAGTTGTTGGGTTCGCGGGTGTAGCTAGATGAACCATAGTGGGCTTTGCCCGCATGGATTGTTGTGTAGCCGAGCTCTCGAAGGAATTGTGGCAGGCCCTTGGCAGAGATAAAGGGTTTACGCATGGTGTAGGGTAGGGGGCGTTTTTGGGCATCGGTGACGCCGGGTGCCCAGAAAGGTGGCTGGCAAGTGCCGCTTGCCGTTGTGCTAGTGGGCTGAATGCCATTGGATGCCCAGGCGGGTTCTCTAAGACCATTATTGGTCCGCTGATTGGCGCGGTCGACCCGAAGTGTCCAGTCGGTCACGCGGTGGCGGGCGCTATTCATCCCAGAGATGAAGCTGCAACGCGATGGAGAACAAATCGGTTGGGCGTAGGCATCGGTAAAGAGCATACCCTTGTCTGCGAGGCGCTGCATATTGGGCGTTTTGTATCGGCGATTGAGCGGCGTGATGACTGCTTTTCCGTTTTGATAGTAAAAGGGAACAGAGGTATCTTGCCATCCCATGTCATCGACAAAGAAAAAGACGATGTTGGGACGCTCAACAGGCTTGCTGGCTATAGAGGATAGGGCGGCAGTAGAGACAGTGCCCATGAGTGCGGTGAGAAAGGTACGACGACGGATTTGCATAAAAAGACCCTTGGATGTAATGAAAGAAGTAACGGCATCACTGTCAGAGCGTATCGTCAAGCACGCGGCAAGTGGGGCGATGAGATACGCATTGCCAGTCCTTAACGTTGGAAGCGACGGTTGAGCTCCTGATAGGTGGTGAGGATCATGGTGGCGCGGCCACGGGGAGAGGTGTAGGGGAGATCTGTTTGGGAAAGCGCTTGCACTAGGGTGTGGGCGGAGTGGGGCGTGTGGTGGGTTGCAGTGCCCGATGTAGCTTGGGCGGCAGCTTGCACGACGACTTGGCGCAGACTCTGCTCTACGCGAGTGCGCTTGGTCGTGGTTTTGGCCAGATCTGCCGCAAGCTGAATGATGAGCTCAACTGGGGTTTCGTTGCTCAAGGCCTGGGGGAGAGATTCGAGCATAAAGGTATCTTGGCTCAGCTCACTGAGGCTAAAGCCAATCTCGTGCAATTGGGGAAGGAACCTTTTGATACGGTCAGCATCATTAGGCGGGAGCTTGATGGTTTCTGGAATGAGCAAGGGCTGAATGGCAGGCGTGTCGGGTTGGTTGAGTAGATGCTCGTAGATGATGCGCTCAGTAGCGGCGAGAGCGTCGATGGTCACATAGCCTTGGTCTGTCGTAATCAAGATGTAGCCTTGATCAAGAATTTCAACTACTTTAAACCATCGCCAGAGGTTGGTGGATGAGTTGCATTCTAAAGGCTGTAGGCTGTCGACTGTAGCCTTTAGAACAAGGGATCCCTCCTGCTTGATGCTTGCAGTTTGCCCCGGGGAGCTAGTGAAGGGATTTTGACGAGATTGGGGAAATTGTTGGGCACCGGGGTAGGGACGTGTTTGTGAAAAGGCAAGCAGGCCTTGTTTTGGGGTAGGAGCTTGTGGTGTCGGTAGATGACCGATGGGAGAGAGGGGAGCCGAACCATCTGAGTCGCCACAGTTGGCCGTGGCGGTGGCTTCGCAGCCTGCAACGGATCCTGGGCAATAAGAGGCAGAAGTCTCGCCTCTAGTGCCAGGATTTGACGGCGTACAAGCTGCGCTTGCGTTGCTTGATGTGGGAGGTGGGAGCGTTGCCTGCTCGGCTTCACCGCTGTAGGCTTGTGTGATGGCGGCCATGATGGCGGTGGAGACATCGTAGGTCGTGCGAAAGCGCACTTCGCGCTTTGTCGGATGGACATTGACGTCGATCTCTTGTGGAGGGAGGTTGATAAAGAGGAAGATGCCTTGTTTGCGAGAGCCTTCTTGGGTCGGAGTTGCTTCTCGAATGGCGTATTGCACAATGGGGGCGGTGGCGGGGCGGCCATTGATAAAGATGAATTGCTCAGTATTGAGCGTACCGATACGGCGTGCTGGTCGCATGACAAATCCCGTCACGTGGATGCCGTGGTACGAGTAGTCGATGGGGAGCAATTCGTCGATGATCGCTTCGCCCAATAGGCCCGCAATACGATCGGTGAGGGTGTCATTCTCGGGGAGGCGGTAGATTTCGCGTCCGTCAACGTGGAGGATAAATGCGATTGTAGGGTTGGCCAAAGCGATATGCATGAGCAGGGTGCGAATGCGTGCTAGCTCGGTGGAGGCAGATTTAAGGAATTTCTTGCGTGCGGGGAGGTTAAAGAAGAGGTCGCAGACCTCAACCGTTGTGCCAATGGGCGTGCCAGTCTCGGAGATGTCTTCCAAATGGCCGCCAACCACGTGGAGCTCGGTGGCGGTTTCAGCATCGGCGGTGCGGGTCTTGAGGGTGAAGCGTGAGACCGAGGCAATTGAGGGGATCGCCTCCCCGCGAAAGCCCATCGTATCGATCATCGTGATGTCTTCGGTCGTCTGAATCTTGCTCGTGGCTTGACGCTCTAAAGCATTGATCGCATCCTCGCGAGTCATACCCGAACCATTGTCGTGAATGGTGATGCGTTTGGCGCCGCCTGCCACAAGGTCGACCTCAATCCGCGTAGCTCCGGCATCGATGGCATTCTCGACAAGCTCTTTGACGACCGAGGCGGGGCGTTCAACCACCTCACCTGCGGCGATTTGGTTGGCGATGATTTCGGGTAAGACTCGAACAGGTTTTGGCGTTTTCACTAGGATTTCTCTAATTATTAGGAATTGCGGGGGATTACTTGCTCTATACATTATCTCATTATCGTGAAAAAGTCAATCCTCAAAATGCGTAGTGGGGAGAGAAATGTCATCATCTAAGGAGCACTATGGGGTAAGATAGGCTTACTACTGCCTACACCCAGCTGACGTGTCAATGAATGAATACGAATGATTGATAAGAATAGCAGACCATCGCACAAGGAGTCAGGGGCGTGGGGGGCTGTATACTGCTGTCGTCAGCAAGGGGATTTGTCGGGGAATGGGGTTGCTTTTGTGGGTGGTTTGCTGTATGGTAGTGGCACTTGTTTATTTTGTATTACCTTAAAATAGGAGAAGGCATGAGATCTTTGTTAGTATTGGTTTGCGCAAGCGTGATGGTTTTGACTGTTTGGGCGGTGCAACCTCCTAAGCCGTGGGGTGCGGTGCCTACCCAAGGACAGCTTGACCATTTGGAGAAGGAGATCATCTCGATCGTTCACTTTGGCCCGAATACGTATACCGGTCAAGAGTGGGGCTATGGCGATGTGGCTGCGGCGCGTTTTAACCCGACGCAATTGGATACCAATCAATGGGTGGCTGCTGCTCACTTGGGCGAAATCAAGGGAATGGTCTTGGTCGCGAAGCACCATGATGGATTTTGTTTGTGGCCGACTAAGGGGTCTCATTATTCTGTAGCTTCGAGCCCCTGGAAAGGCGGTCGTGGGAATCTCGTGTCGGACTTTGTGCGGGCGTGTCGTCGGCAAAAGATGGCGGTGGGATTTTATATCTCGCCGTGGGATCGCAACCATGCCGACTATGGCAGACCTGCGTATGTCACCTACTATCATCAACAGTGGCGAGATTTGATGATGCGCTATGGTCAACTTTTTGAGATTTGGTTTGATGGGGCCAATGGTGGCGATGGCTACTACGGTGGGGCGCGAGAGTCGCGGTCGATCTCTAAGGACTACTATCGTTATGATGATTTGATGGCGAGCCTTAAACGCCTCCACCCCAAGGCTGTCGCATTTGGTTCTGGTAGACCTGGGGCGGTTCGCTGGCCAGGCAACGAAGGAGGCTACACAACCGAAACGAATTGGGGCGCAGTCATCCCCAAGAGTCACACGGGCGCCGCTCGTGATCGACCTTCCCCAGCGGGCACCATTTGGATGCATGATGAGGCCGATACGCCTTTTCGTAATCGCTGGTTCTGGCATCCTGATGACAAGCCCAAGGCACTGAGCCTCTTGGTGAAACGTTATTTCGAGAGCGTTGGACGCAATGCCGTACTCAATCTTGGTCTTGCACCCGATCGCAGTGGCCGTATCTGCGAAGTCGACGTGGCGCGTCTCAAGGCATTTGGCGACTATGTGCGACTCTTTAATCAATCTGATATCTTGGCTGGGAGCACGATTACAGCCACCAATACCCGAGGCAATTCCCCTCGCTTTGCCGCCAAACGTACCCTCGACACGCTGCGCAAGAGCTACTGGGCTGCTGATGATGGCGTGCTTCAAGCGACGCTGACGATCTCGTTGCCTGAGGCGAGGACTTTTGATACGATCGATTTGCGAGAAGCTATCGCCCTTGGGCAACGCATCAAGGCGTGGCAGTGCCAAATCAAACAGGGTGATCGCTGGCAAACCATTGCCAAAGGTTCCACCATCGGTAATCGCCGTATTGTCACGATTGACCCTGTGCAAGCAAAAGAGGTGCGCATTCAGATCCTTGATGCTTTCGCCAGCCCAACGCTCGCTCAAATAAGCCTCAAGCATCGTCCTGCACTCTCTACTAAAGATGATGAGATCATCGTACCAGAGCGTCCCGTACTCTTACGTTACAAAGGCTCAAAGCAGGCAGTTAAGATGCCGATGGTGTGTCAATTTCCTGCGGTGACACCATTCTTATCGGTGACCTATGTGCCACATACTGAGGGCATCGCCAAGCCAAATCTCATCACCCATTATCAACTCGAAACGAGCCAAGATGGCAAAAGGTGGTTCATTCAAGCCCGTGGCGAATTCTCCAACATTATCGCTAATCCGATTCCACAAAAGATTACCTTGCCAGATATCAAACAGGCCAAATGGATTCGACTCAAGGCGGTGCGTACTGCGACGTGCGAGGCAACGCTTACTTCCTGTGAGCTGATTGTCCGCTAAACGGCGGCTGCTAGAGCGTTTACACGAATGTCGCGAATGAACACGCATGATTGAAACGCAGAGGCGGAGAGACGCAGAGGTGACAGCATAAGAACCCTGTGTTTAACCACAAAGAACATAAAGGCGCACAACGGGGCACATAGGAAGACTATGGATGGCTGCATAGGGAGCAGAGTAGACGGGCACTATTCGCTGAGGATAATGTTGAGAGAGAGAATGCCGTAGGCGGTGCAGAGCACGGGGTCTGATTCCCAGAAGCGGTTATTGTCGTTGTACCAGGAGCCGTTGGGGCGTTGGATGGCGATGATCTTTTTAGCCATAGATTCGCGCCAATCGGTGGGGGAGGGCTTGGTGGCGAGGGTGGTTTTGCCCGCAGCGGAGAGGGCGCGTGTAAGGACGTTGTAGTAGAAGTAGAGGCCTTGGACACCCATGTTGGGGTTTTCCTCGAGGGTCCAAAAACGTGTGACATAGTCCAGGGTTGAGAGAATGCGTGGGTCTGTGGGGCTCATCTTGGCGTGGAGCATGGAGAGAAGGCCGGCGTAAGACATACTGCCATAGGCGCGGAATTTGGGTTTGTCAGGGGAGGCTTTTGCGGTTTGGTCTTGCTTGGCCTTGGGGCCTTTTTTGAAGCCTGCTTTGGGGTCGATCTTGTTGTACCAGAATCCGCCCTTGTCTGTCCCCTCTTTGGATTGCAGGCTCAGAAGGTAAGCTTTGGCGGCTTCCCAGTCGATATCAACGTGCTTTTCGCCAGCGGGGCGAGCTTCCTCGACAGATGCCGTGCGCGCCATGGCATCGACGGCGTAAAAGGTATTGTTGAGGTCTGTGTAGGCGCGTTGGGCCTCCTTGTCATAGCCAAAGCCCCCCTCGTGGATGCCCGCTGCTTCGAGCTGGGTGGAGGCGACATAGCCACGGGCCTTTTGAATTGGGCGAGCAAACTGGATGGGGTTAAGGTCGTGGAGGGCAACCATGCACAGGCAGGTATTGTAGTTACCTAGGCCAGAACCCTTGCGGCCAGGAATGGGCTGATAAAAGCCACCATCAGGTTGTGATTTGGTCAAGATAAAGGCTGCGGCCTTTTGTGTTACGGCTCGAATGGATGCTTGGTCTGCTTGTGGTAGGCTGCGCGTGGTGGCAAAGGCCGAGAGCGCCAAACCGGTCATACCTGGAAAGCGCGCATCGGAGAATGCTCCACTCTCGGCTTGTTGCGTTTGTAAAAAACGCACGCCTTTAAGGATTGCTGCTTGGACTTGAGCTTTCGTTTCGGCGGTGAGAGCAAAGAGTGTGGTGCTCAAGGTGAGCGTCAGGAGAAGGAGGACTTTTTTCATAAGTGGCTTTCTAATCACATTGGGTTAATCTATTTTGTCAAACGTTTCTGTGGATAGATTGGTTCATTCTTGATTGAGAATATAATCGTAGCAACCGCGCAGGGAGTGCTGGTAGAGCTTGAGGGGGCGTTCGCTCTCGATCTTAAGTTTGGCTGCAAGAGCGAGTTTTTTGCGAAGGTCTGGGTGGTACATCATTAGCTCGAAAGTCTCAATAAAAGATCCCTCATAGTCGGAGACAAAGCAAGCCGATGCCGGGGTCAAAATGGATGTAAAGCAAGGCGAGGCATAGGTCATGATGGCGCGACCTGCGGAGAGGGTATTGAGTAAGGGCAGTGGGGGTGTCTTAAAGTTATTTGACCCCTGAAAGAGCACCATGTCTGCATTGGCGAGAAGCTCGAATTGAAGGGGGTGGTTGGTCTTTTCTACAAAGGTAAAGACGGGGTTGACTTGTGATTGGATGAGCTTTTTGATGAGCTTGTATCCTGGGCCAGGCGTATTGCCCATGAGGGTGAATCTTAGCTGGCTGTGGCGGTTTGTTAAGATATAGAGGGCGTTGAGGTAGCCTTTAAGATGGTAGATGTCAGAGGTGTCGCAAAATGCCAAGACGTGGATAGGCGTTTTGTCGCGATAGATGCCGAGCGATTGCTGTGGCGTGTAAGGGGGGAGGTCTGAGGGGATCTCAGGGAATAGAGGCCACTGGGCAATGCGGTTGGCAAAGGATGCTTGGCGGATTTGGCTGACAGTGGAGGGCTCCTCCATGATAATTAGATCTGCCGCATCGAGGTAGCACTTACATGATGGGCGATTCCAGCAGGATTGATGCGTTGCACGTGGGGTGAATGACCAATGGATGATGAGCTTTGCTCGCGTGAGCTTGGCGAGGAATTTACCCAACCGCATCGCATCTTGGTTGACATGAATTGCCGCATAGGGTGTCTTAAGGGCCAGCTTGATCGCAAGGAGGGTGATCCATAGGGTTGCAAATAGGCGACGCACTGAGAATCGTTTCGTTGGAGAGAGGAATTCCCCAAATGGGACCCATGGTGTCGTGTAGATTGTGCTGTAGCTATTTGTCGGCCACGGCGTTTGGCTGGGTAAGGTTAAAATATCGACCGCATGGCCCAGCTCTCTGAGTGTACGGGTAAGCTGAACCACACGAATGTCCCCATGGTCATCGTTGTGAAAGGTTTGTGGATAGATATAGAGTAAACGTGGATTCATGGGGAGCGCAGCTTCGCTGCTAAAATGTGAATGAGATAGGTGAGGCGCTATTTTTCAATAGCCTGATGGATAAAGGATCTATTGCCCGATTGAATGCCATCAAATGCTGGCTGAATCGCCCAGAGCAATTGGGTCTTGGTGGAGGCATTAAAGGTAGCATTAATGGGTTTGAGTAGAGGGAGTGAGACTTCCTTTTGGGGGGCAAGAGTGGCAATGGACAAGTTACAGGCTGTTTGGGGTTTGCGCCAAAGGGAGGCGTGCATGGTGATCGTGGTCGGCGTAGTCGTATAGGCCGTCAGGAGTGCATTGGGGGCTGCGAGAGCCGTTTTCCACTGCAGGTAACTCTCGATGGCAATGTCAGCGAGCGGGGGCGGAAGGTCATCTGGCAAGACGATTGATCCAGTGAGCTCGGCATAGACTTGCACTGCCAAAAGCTTGACCCACGACTTAGCGAGCAATTGATCTTTGCCAAAGAGTGGGTAGCTGCTGATGAGGTTGCGTTGGTAGGCTTGTACGCAAGCATAGTCAAACGGCACATAGCCAGCATCGGGTTTGAAGACCGAGAGCTTAGCATCGATGACATTGAGGTCTTTGCTTGCGGTCGGATCATTAAATAGCGGCCGAATGAAGCGAATGATTCGACTGCCCACAGGGGTCGACTGTTGGCTAAAGTGACCGATAAAAATCGTGTTGGCGCAGGGTTGCTCCATGAAACGTAGGGTACGAGCGTCCTTTTTGGCACAGGCTTCGAGCTCGGGCTTGATGAGCGATTCTAAGACGCCAGGCATGAGGTAGATAGGCAAAAGTGCCTCGGGGACCTCTTCAAATTGCGTGTCTGGCCAAAAGCCCGCTAGACTGGTGATTGCTTGGCGGTCTTTAGCATAGGCTCTTGCGACCGATTGGGCGAGCTTGTCACCATAGGAGGCGGAGCCAACATAGGCGGGGGGCGTTTTGCCATCGGTCAGCCACGTTGCAATTGCACCTGCATACACATAGGCCTCGCAGTCTGTAGAGGGCTTGATGCGGTCTTCAAAAAGATCATCCGTGTAGACTCGCTGCCACGTCAAATCGACTGGAATAAAGTTGAGGGAGAGGCGTTGAGCTTGCTGGCAGAGCGTAACGCAAGTCTTTTGATTAAAGAGCTTGCGCATGGCGTAGGCGGGTTTTTGGGCAGAGATGACCCATGGGCGCGGTAAGGCAGATGGCATCAATCGACTGAGTGCGAGTAGGGATTGGGCAAAGAGCCGTTTGTCGGCTTGCGGTTGGGGGGCGACAATGACCTGGTCTACACGACCACCTTCACCAAAGAGCAACTCACGAGACTCTTGCGTACTCGCAGACACAGACCATCCTAAAAGCGACATCGGTGCCTCGATTGTGATCGGAATGACCTCCGTCGGCAGTCCCGTCATCTTGCTGAGAGAATCTGTTAAGTGGCGTACCACAATTTCATGATCAAAATGCGCCAGCGGCGCATCCATAAACCATGCGATGCAGAGCTTGCCATCATGCGTTGTGTCTAAGGCGTTAGCCCAAGATGACACGGTCGCACAAACCGCAAATAAACCAGTTAACAGAAACTTTTTCATACCGAGAGCCCTTATGAGCAGTTGCAAGAGGTGCGAGGGGAGGAAGGCCCCCCTCGCAGAGAGGGATGACTTACTGGAAGTCTTTGAGCCCGTCAAAATCGAGCGTCGCGAAGTAGTCGGCAATCGTTTCTGCACGACGAATCTGCACCACGCTACCATCCTCACGCAAGAGCAATTCAGCCGAACGCAACTTGCCGTTGTACTGGAAGCCCATTGCATGGCCATGCGCACCCGCATCGTGAATGATCAAGAGATCATTGACAGCGATCTCAGGGAGCTGACGATTGATGGCAAACTTGTCATTGTTTTCGCAGAGGGAGCCAGTCACGTCGTAGGTCTCAGTGGCGGGGGCGGTTTCTTTGCCCAAGACCGTGATGTGGTGGTAAGATCCATAGAGCGCAGGGCGCATCAAGTTCGCCATGCAACTGTCCAAGCCGACATAGCGCTTGTAGGTCGTTTTGAGGTGACGGACGCGGGTCAAAAGATAACCATAGGGGCCCGTAACCATACGCCCGCACTCCATGTAAATCTTGACCTCGGGGTGACCACCTGCCAAGAGGTGCTCTTGGTACGCTTGGTGAATGCCTGCACCGACGCGTTCGAGATCGACTGCGGTATCGGTTGGCTTGTAAGGAATGCCAATACCACCACCGAGGTTGACAAAGTCAAAGGTGATGCCGATTTCGCGACGAATGTCATTCATCAAATCAAAGAGTAAAATCGCCGTGTCGATGAAGTATTGAGGATCGAGCTCATTGGAGGCCACCATCGTGTGCAAACCAAAGCGCTTGACGCCTTTGTCTTTGAGCTTTTGGTAGCCTTGCTTGAGCTGCTCGAGGGTAAAGCCATACTTGGCCTCCTCGGGTTTGCCAATGATCGCATTGCCGCCTTTGAGCGGACCGGGGTTAAAGCGGAAACAGACCAACTCGGGCAAGCCAGCGCTCGCCTCGAGGAAATCAATGTGTGAGATGTCGTCGAGGTTGATATTCGCACCCATGGCACAAGCCTTGACGAATTCCTCGGCTGGCGTGTCGTTGGAGGTAAACATAATTCCTTCACCAGAGATGCCGACCGATTCAGAGAGTAGCAATTCGGGTAAAGAACTGCAATCTGCGCCGAAGCCCTCCTCTTTGAGCACCTTCATGAGGTAAGGATTGGGAGCGGCCTTGACGGCAAAGAAGTTCTTGTAGCCGGGATTCCAAGCAAACGCCGCCTTGAGACGACGAGCATTTTGGCGAATGGCCGCTTCGTCATAAATATGCACGGGTGTGGGGTATTGTTGGGCAATGGTTTCGGCTTGAGCCAAGGTAAAGGGAACGCGTTTTTCAGTCATCTGAGAGCTCCTGTTTTTCTGCGACAATAAAATGTGTAATAGATAGGCAAAAGTATACACATTTTGTGCCATAAAAGCAAGAACAAAAGTCACCTAAGGGCCACGAATAGCGAGGTAAAGCCTCGAGTGAACAGTGCACAGTAATAGAGAACAGGTCAGGGATGCAAGGAATGATCTACGAATTGCACGCATTAATTCGGGTCAGGGATGCCAGGGATGGTATCTCAGAGGCGGGGCGACGTAGCGTTGCCCTACTGTGGTAGGGCGATGACGCGGTCGATCATGATATTAGATCCGTGGGTGCAGTGGATTGTGAGATTGATGGCGCCATCGAGTGAGTCTTCCATATCGATGGGCATCTTGAGCCAGTAGGTGCCAGATTGGTGATGGGGCGGGATCGTAAATGGATCCCCCTCAAAGAGGCCTTTGGCTTGACGCATGCCGTTATCAGGATCGCAAAAGCGAATGAGTAGCTGTCCTCTGATGGGCGGGATTTTGGTGAGTGTCAAGTTGATGGTTGAGCCGACCCAGTAGCGGCCTTTTGCGTCTTGCCAGGTGCGGAGATTGTCGCCTGTGAGGGTGTAGGAGCCTGTAGCGAGTTCGGCGCGGTCGATGGCTTTGCTCCAAGGTAGGTCGCGGTGGGTGGCGTTTCTGCGGGCTGCGCACTCGATGTAGACGGGGGCGGATTGATAGCGGGCTGGGCGAGGAGTAAGTTTTCGGCTGGGCTGGGCGAGGAGCTGTGTGGCCTCTTGGGGTGTTAGGGTGATTGATGGTTTGCAGGTGTCGCTTGTGAGGTAGGCGATCATTGATTTGCGTAGCTGTTGGGCTTCTGGACGCGAGGAGTCAAGCTTGAGGCCGCTGATGAGGACTTTGCCTGAGCCAATCTTGACCTCAAAGAGGGCTGCGGCGAGTTGGCTTTCGTGGAAATCGACAACGGGCATCATGATGGGGGTGTCATTGCTCCATTTGTCGCCATTAAGGCAGATCGCTCGGGCTCCTTCTACGAGGTGATACCAATTCCAGTTTTGCCATGAATCGGTGGGAAAGTGGGTGAAGACTGGGTGGGTTTTGTCGATGACCATGCCTAGAGTGCGGTTGCGCTGGCCAGGGAACCACGTGGTCGACCAATAGACGGGTCTAAATGAGAGTCGGATTGATTGATTTTTGATGGAGAGCTTGGATGCATCAAAAATGACTGATCGGCCAGCTTGGGCGGCTTTGAGCATTGCATCGATGTCGTCGGTGTAGAGCACATCCTCTGACAACAGCGTGTCGATGGTGGCGGGGTAAATCCAGAGATCCCAGCGATTGTTGCCAAAGCAGAGAGCTGTTTGCGAGGGAGCTACGCAGTCGCGTAGATCGTGGGTGTAGGTCGCAACGGTGGCGAGTTCGCCAGGCGCAATGGCTTGGGGTAAGGAGATTGAAGATGTCTTGTCGCCAAAGGAAACGGGGTAGGCGGTGCCGGCGGGGATTGGTTGCGAGCCATTGTTACGTACGAGTAGCGTTGCCCTAAAGGTCTGGCTGGTGCGCCAGGCAAAGGATTTGAATCTGGCTAAGCAGACGGTGTCGGCAAAGACTGTAGCGATGGGGACTTGTTGCTCTGCGCCACGTTTGGCATCGTAAAAGGAGTCAAGCCAGCCGATGAGTGCTTCGCCTTGGCCTGAGTAGTCTTGGATGCCCAAGAGGTGAATGCCTTGGCAGCTAGGAGTACGCATGAAGCTCTCGATTTCCTCTTTGTATATCACGCGGTTTGTATTGAGGGAGGCGGTGTGGTAGGCGCGGTTAAAGCGTAGCAGGTTGCGCTGGCGGTCTCGGGTTTGAAAGGCTTGGAGATTCCACGGGCGGAGGAGACCAGTGTATTTCTTGAGCTCAGCATAGTCTGGGTAAACGGGCCATTGACCGATTTCATGGGCGATGCAAGGGATTGCGGTACGGCTATATTGGCGTTCATAATCCCAGTCGGTGTGGGAGGTAAACCATTCTCTTACGCTGCCCACACCGGGGTAGTTGTGGGTGACCATGTAGTCGTCATTGGGCACGACCGATCGCGCCGTACTGGTGCTGTAGAGGCGTGATGAATCATAGGTGCGACAAACGCCCATCCAGCGATTGAGTTGGTCAAAGTCCGAGGAGCCGAGCTCATTGCCAATCGAGAGCGAAAAGAAAGAGGCGTGGTCGACGTAGGCTTGTTGGATGGCGTGGAGTTCGCGTTGGACAAAGGTGTCGACCTCAAGAGATCCTCTCCCCAGCCCGACGACATCGGGGAATTGTTTACTCATCCAGCTATCAATCCAAATGCCCGCCTCAGGACTCATTAAGATGCCGAGCTCGTCAGCGACCTCAAATGCCACCTCTGGCGGACACCAGGAGTGAAAGCGTAGGGTGTTGATGCCTTGATCTTTTTGCGCTTGCATGATGCGCTGCCAGGTGGCTTTGTCCATTGCGGGATAGCCAGTTAAGGGGAAGTGGCAGTTGTCGAGATTGGCGCGAACAAAGAGCGGCGTGTTATTGAGGTAAAGCTTGGTACCTTTGCGACTAAAAGATCTAAATCCGACCTTGAAGGTGCGTTGGGCGGATGGGGTGGTGAGCGTCACACGGTAAAGGGTTGGGCTTTGGCATGACCAGATGGAGGGGGCTTGGGCAAAGGAGATCGTGAGGCGATTGTTGGGACCAAGGCTCGCCTGCTTGATGGACAATCCCTCGACCAGAACGGCCGCTTTGACCGCAGCTAAGCTGATGGGCGCATTAAGAAAAGTGCGTTCTGTGGGGAGTTCGAGGGTGAGTGTACCGTCTTGTGCCGCCCAAGACCGGATCTCGTCGAGGGGATTGACGGGCTTGAGGGTGATTTCGCCGAGAATGCCGTTCCACCGGGTTTGCATGGCATCGCCATAGGCGTGGCCCTTTTCGGTGATGGGGTGAATGCGACTATTGTCAATCGTGATCGAGAGCGTATGTATACCCGCTTTGAGAGCGGGCACTCTAAACCGGTGAGCCGTACCAAAAGAATCGCACGACGTTGCGTTCAGGGCAGATGCTCGTGGTGATACGGTGAGTGGTTGACCGTCGAGCGTGGCGGTGCTTTGCCACAACACGCGCCCAAGCGTTAATTCCAGAGGCTTCCCCGCCAAATCCTCTGGCAAGGAGATTGTGCGCGTGTAGGTCGCTGCTCCAACGTACTGATAGGCTGGCGTGAGTGACCCGTAGAGAGGCTGGGTCAACTTGTCCCCGAGCTTGATGTCGGCCAAGGTGTTGGGTAGCGTGATCGGGTGATTGGAGAAGCCATTGCCAGAGACGCGCCAAGGGCCTGACAAAGAGAGGCTCGCACTGAACGGTTTTGGTGTCGATGGGCATAATGCACACCCGATCCCCGCAGCCAATGCATACACACAGGCGATGAGACCCACTTGAGAGGAGAATGTTTTTCTAGACATGGCGTTCCTTATTGGATTGATTTGAGCGAAAGGCGGCCGCTTGAGACTGGGACGGCAGGCTATTTCATGCTGGGGAGGACGATGCCGCGCATGATGATGCGTTGACAGAGGAGAAAGACGATTGCGGTGGGGATGGAGATGATGACAAAGCCAGCCATGGCGACCCAGGGTGTCGCGCTAAAGGATTGATTCATCTGATAGAGCCACACGGATAGGGTCCAGTGGGATTGCTTTTGACAGACGAGTAGGGCCCATTCCCAGGAGTTGTAGGCGGTGATGAAGGCGTTGAGGGCGTTGACTGCGAGGATGGGGGTGGTCATGGGGAGGGTGATTTGGCGAAAGATTTGCCATTCGCTGGCGCCGTCGATCGTGGCGGCTTCGTAGAGCTCGCGGGGGAGACCATCAAAGAAGCCCTTGAGAATAAAGATGGATAGGCCGTTGGCGACGGTGGGGAGAATGAGCGCGGCAAAGGTGTTGAGGAGGCCGAGCTGTCGAATGAGGATGAATCCCGGGATCGCAGTGACGGCCGCAGGAAAGGCCATTGTCGCAAGGAGGTAGAGCAGGATGGATTCGGTGCGGCGTAGGTTGTATCGAGAAAGGGCATAGGCTGCGATTGGGTTGACCGTGAGGGTGGCGAGGATGGTGAGGCAAACGAGAATGAGGGTATTGAAGAATGCTTCGCCTCGAATAAAGAGGTAGTCGAAGACAATGCGGTAATTGGCGGTGATATCGTGCCAAAGGATGGGCAGGCCGTCTCGGGCATAGGTGATGATGAGGGCTTGGGCAAAGGGTATCTTGACGTGATGCCAACTGGGGTAGTGCGCCCCATAGGCTGCATTGAGCGCACTTAGCGTGGGGTAGCGTTGACGCAAAAAGGCTTGAAAGTCGGCCTCTGGTGAACGTGTCTGCAGCATTTCTGGCGGTAGCGTGAGGATAAAGTTGCGCCAGAGAGGGCTATTCTCATAGGCTTTAAGGGGGATGTCCAGCAGGCTTTTGGGTATGGTAGAATTGGTCAAGGTGGCGTAGGATTGTGGGGTCTTGCAGGTCTTAACGAGATACTCGTGCCAGAGCTGAGCAAGGGCGAATGGCTGCGTTAGATCTGCGGGAGGCGTAGCCGACTTGCTTGATGCTTGATGCGCAAGCGTAGCTTGCTTGATGGAGATGAGGCGGCGGGGGTAGGCTTCACGAATGAATTGCTGCCAGGTTGGGTTGGTTGGGTCTAGGGGAAAGGCTCCGGGCTGGGGGGAGGTGAGGCCTTTTTTGGTGAGCCATTTGTGCCAAAGGGGCTCGATGGTGTAGGGTTGGGTGCGGGTGTAGGGGTGGTCGGGCGTGGCTTGGTCACGGTAGCTGGCTTTGAAATCTTGGTAGAGGCGATTTTTGGGGTCGGTGAGATCCCAGTCCCAGTTGAGGCTGTGCAGGGGCATTTGGCGTTGGGCGACCATGCGGATGTCATAGAATGAACCGTACCGAATGCGCCAGCTTTGGTTGAGATCCTCGAGATTATGGTTAAAGGCTTGCGACACAAAAGGCGCGACATCGCGTTCGTCAAAGGCGCAGATGGAGTTGTGGATGTCGTAGGTGGCGTTGAATGCGGCGTAGTCAGCGGCCATGGTTTCCCAGGCTTGTCGAGTGGTGGGATCTTTGAGCTGGTCGAGGATTGGGCGGGCGAATCGGGTGACGCTGTCGGGGTCTTTAGAAACGGCGGTCCAGCTCTGCCAATCGCGGGGGGCATCGGGAAAGTAGGCGAGGGGGAAGCGGTCGCACTGGGTGGCAATGATGCGCATGAGGCGGTCTTCTTTATTGAAGAAGGCTTTGGGAATGGGGGCGTAGCGGTAGTGGTCGTAGCGATTGGTCAAAGACCCCGTCACCATCATCAAAAAGGGCCATACCATGGTGATGCCGCCAAGGGTGAGGATGAGGTAGATCACGCCGAGTATGAGGCGGGACTTGAGGGTGGGGCGTTCTACTGGGAGAATAATGGACATGGCGTAGTGGGGTTAGTTAGTGTCGGCGCGGCGGAACTCGACCTTGCGCAAAATGCGGAACTGGAGATAGGTAAAGCAGATGAGGCTGGTGCCGAGAAACCACGCCATCGTGGTGGCCGATCCGAGGCGAAGGTTGTTGTAGGCTTCTTTCCAAATCATGAGGCTGAGGACGTTGGTCGTGTCACCTGGGCCACCAAATGTGAGGAGAAAGATTGCTCCGATGCTTTGGAAGCTGGCAATGAATGCTCCCACAAAGTTGATGACCATCAGGGGGAGTAGCTGTGGGTAGAGGATGTGGCGGATGCGCTGCCAAAAGCCCGCACCATCGATGGCGGCGGCTTCGTAGTAGTCTGCGGGAAGTGCTTGGAGTGCGGCAATATAGATGAGACTGGACATGCCCGCCCCTGCCCAGACACCTGGCACGATGCAGCAGATCATGGCCAACGCCGGATCTTGTAGCCAGGCTTGTGATTCAAAGCCACACATCATGAGCAACTGGTTGAGCATACCATTCTTTGTGGGGTCGTACATCATGCGCCAGAGGAGGGTGACGACGAGGGTAGAGGTCAAATGGGGGAGGAAGTAGAGGGTTCTAAAGAAGACCTTGCCGCGGGGGATTTCGCAGAGGAGTACGGCGAGGATGATGGGCGTGGTGAAGCCAAAACCGAGCGTGAGGGCGACGTACTTGATGGTGCGCCAAATCGCGGCGTGGAAATTGGGGTCGGTGGCAACGGTAATGAAATTATCTAGGCCGATGTAGGCGCTTTCACCCACGATCTTGTAGTCCTGAAAGGCGATGAGCACGCCCTTGATGAGTGGATAGTAGCTCCACACGGTGATCGACAGCAGGGCCGGCGCAAGCATGATCGTCACGATTTTGAGGGCGTGGGGGGATTGGTCTTGTGTGGACTGAATGGCCGGCTTAGCCTGGGTGAGACCTTTGCGCCAAACCCAGAGGGCGAGGCCGAGTATGAGCGCAATTGCGAGACCGAGAATCACGCGGGCGAAGGGGCGATAACGGTTGATCTCAGCCTGTGGCCGCGCGAACATAACCCCTTGGTTCGCATCTTGATTGATTTGGTCAAGGACGGCATGGTAGTCAAAGTCTTGACCCGTTTTGGAAAGGAGGATCTCGAGGAAGTGCCGCTGAATGAGGTCGCTGACCCCTTGCCAAAATCCAACAAAAGGTTCCGTGCGAGACTCGATGATCCCTGCGTCGAGGTCAGCGTAGAGCTGGGCAATGACGGGGGGGATTTCATCGAGGTAGTCGGTGAGGCCGAGGCGAACGAGGTCTTTGGGGTGGCACCAGCGGGCGTGGCCTTGGAGGACGCGGGCTTTGATGTCGGCATCATTGAGTGCGGGCGAGGCGAGCTGGGCGATTGCTGCGAAGATGAGGTCGCGATCGGCCTTGGGGCGTCTGGCGGTGGCTTCGCTCATGCACCAAAAGTGTCGATGCGCTTGGAAGAGGCGTTTCATGCCAGGCTTGTACGCCGGAAAGGGCATCATGCCAATGAGCTCGGGGTCGATATTGGCGGTGGTGGTGAGGCGCTCCATGGCCTCCATGCCAGCAAACATCGCTGCAATCTCGCCTAAAACAAAGGCCTGCTCGCTATTGACCAGGGGCAAAGGCCTTGCGACGCCGTAGGTGATTTGGTCTGCTGGATAGTGGCCTGAGGCGATTTCGTCTTGGGAGAGGGTTTTGGGCTGGCCGGTAGTGTCGTAGACCCAAGGCTGCCAGATGAGGCGATGAAAGAAGTCCGCCGCAGCGTGGGCTTCTGGCGAGTCAAAATTGGCCTCCCAGGTGCTGTCCTCGAGGTTGGCCTCCATGGGGTAGGTCTCGCCGTCTTTGTGCTGGACAATGGGTGAACCGCCCGCCGCTTGCATCCAGGGGAGCCAATTCCACGGAGCTGGTGAAATGCCAAAGCCGCGTTGGCCACGGCGAAACTTGCCCTTGGACGAGATGCCATCGGGTAGGTGTGAGGGTGCGGTGAGGCGTTGGCACCAGTCAAAAAAGGCTTCCCACGTCTGGGGAATGTACTCAGGATCGATGCCTGCGGCTTGCACGAGGTCTTTGCGGTAGATGATACCATAGTAGGAGACCGAGGCAGAGGGCAGACCATAGACCTTGCCGTCTTTGGTGGCGACGCGTCGCCATAGGGGGGGGATTGATTGCCAGCCAGGCCATTTAGCCTCGGCATCATCGAGCTGCCCATTGCCGTTGGTGTCCTCGCCAAGCCAGTCATTCATGGGGGCGAGAAAGCCATTGTTGATGTCGGTGCGCAGAATATGAAACCAGCCATTGTAGATGTCAGGTGCATTGCCCCCTGCCATGCCCAACAGGAGTGGCGCACGGCCGCCACTGCCAGGCAACCAGAGCCCCCCCCATCGCGTTGGGCGTAGCTGGGGGTATTGCTCCGTGAGGGCGAGGATCTGGCGCGTGCTGGGGGCTTCTGGCGTGTCGGGGTTGTAGCCACCCATAAAGGAGACCGTCACGGGGGGCGTTTGGGTTAAGGCAAGCTGCGCAATCAGGCAGCAGGCACCCAAGAGACAGGTGCGTAGGCGGGATACAATGGAGGCAAGTCTGGGCATGGTGTCTTTTAGGGGCGAATGGCCTGAGCGACGGCTTGTGCTTGGTCGAGGATTTCGTCCTCGTGGGGAACGCGCCTATCCTGCATGAGGATGCGTCCTGCGCAGATGACCGTGTCGACAACCTCGGGTGTGGCAGCATAGATGAGGTTGGAGATAACATCGCCGCCTGTGACAAAGGGAATCGCTCGACGCGAGACAAGGATGAGATCGGCATCACGGCCGACTTTGAGCTCACCGGCATTGTCAAATCCTAATGCTACGGCCGCCTCACGAGTGACTTGGCGATAGAGTGAGTGGATATTGATGGCCGTTGGTGTGGCAGCTTGGGCTTTGGCCGAGAGGGCGGTTGCTTTGGTTTCGGCGATCATGTTGAGCGAATCATTGGATGCTGCGCCATCGGTACCAACGGTAATACGGATGCCCGCTTGGGAGAGCTTGGCGTAGGGCAGGGTGCCCGAGGCGAGCTTTTGGTTGGAGCAGGGGCAATGGGCGACGGTCACCTGGTGCTTGGCCAAGATCTCGATATCTGCATCGGTCGGATGGCAGACGTGCGCCAAAATGGTCGTAGGCGAGAGGGCGCCGCAGGCTTCGAGTAGGGCAATGGGAGTCATGCCATACTGCTTGAGGCAGTTCTCGACCTCAGCAGCACTCTCGGAGGCGTGGGTGTGAATGGGCACGCCCAGGTCGTGGCTTTTACTAACGATCTCTTTGAGCAAGTCGGGCGTGGTCGTGTAGACGGCGTGAGGCATATAGCTCAGGCGGATCAAGCCATCTTGTTGGGGGACTTCGGCCAAGAGGGCGTCGTTGCGAACGCGGTTCATCCCGCCTGCCATAGAGAGGAGTCCAATGCGGCCGCGCAGGCCCATCTCTTGGGCGGCGTGGAGCGTTTGGTCTTGGTAGAAATACATGTCATTAAAGGCCACGCAGCCCGACTTGATCATTTCCAAAAAGGCCAACCGCGATCCCGCGTAGGTGATGGCAGGGGTGAGGCTATTCTCGATGGGCCAGATGCAAGTATTGAGCCAGTCCATGAGCGGCAAGGAATCATCCACACCGCGCAGAAGCGTCATGGCCAAGTGTGTGTGGGTGTTGTAAAAGGGTGGAAACGCATAAAAGGCTCTGCCATCAATGACTTGATGAGTATCGTCTTGAATGGTGCGAGCGGGAGCAATTGCCGTAATGAGCGAACCCGTAATGGCGATGTCAACCGATTCACCAGAGGCTAGCGTGGCAGATTGAATGAGCATGTCGATCATTTAAAGAGCTCCAAACGTTTGATTTCAGATGTGATGAGACCACCCATTTGGACGTCTCCGATGATGGGGGATTCGTCTTCGACTGAGGGGTAATAGATACCGGGGGCTTTACCTTGCAGGAGAATGATTGCTCCCATATTGTGTAGGGCTAAGGTGGGGTCGATGTAGCGTAGCTGGGTGGGTTCTTTGAGGGCAAAGTTGATGGCGTGCTTGTTGTAGATCACGCGGCTCTCTGGGATTGCTGGGCCGAATTCGTCCTCGACACCCATATTAACCAAGTGCTGAGTGGGGGTGAGCTTGGCTAGAGAGAGGGACTTTTCCAACGCATTGGGGATGCCAGTCGCTGCGACGATGCACCAGGCTCCTTTGATCACTGCGTCGATGGCAGCTTGATCAAATCGGTCGACGAGGGTGATGCCAGGCGGCACGGCGAGGGTAGGTTCGTCAATGATTGTGACGTGGGCTTGTTGGTATTGGGCACCGAGGGCGATACCCTTGCCGACTTTGCCGCCACCAAAGACTACGATCCGTTTGCCTGTGAATTTACAGTGGCCGAAGTATTGCATGGCGCGCACAAAGCCATCACCGGTGCCGAGGGTGGTTTCGATGTGCTTGATCTGGCCGCCATCGGCGATATAGGTCGGGTGGGGAAGCTGCTTGTAGACGTGTTCGCCGCTGCGGGTCAATTCCACATAGCCGTATTTGCTGGGAATGTGTGTGAAGCGCGCAGCACAATCGAGGACGATGTCAAACTGTGTCGTGGTTGATTGCGAGATGTCCAAGGTTTGGATGCCGCACCGTTTGAGCAGGTCGAGCATTTCTGGATCGTAGGGAATTGAACCTCCGTAGCCAACCGTGAGCGACGCACCGCCAACTAAGAGAGCCAAGTGCTTGGTGAGTGTATTGCGAAAGAGTGGTGTCGCATCGAGGATGTGGAGCCCCTGAAAGGGCTGCGATTCGGAGAATCGCCCTGTCTGCGTGTACAGGGCTGGATATTCATTGGTTGCATAGGCTTCGAGTAACTGTTCTTGTAAGATGCGGATAGCGTGGGTATTCATGAACGGCGTCTTCCTCTCAGATAGACAGTGACACAGCAGGCGAGGGTGATGACCGCTGCGATGATATAGGCGACGGGCAAGGGGAGCCCAAATCCATAGGGACACCCTGTATATTTGGTCGATGTCCAGAGGATAAAGCTAAAGATGACAAAGGTCATGAAGGCTCCTGGGATTAACGTCGGCAGGATGACGTTGCGGTGGCGCTTGAGCCAGACGCTACACATCATGAGCGTCGAGGCGGCCATGATTTGGTTGCCCCAGGCGAAGTAGCTCCAGAGGTACTTAAAGCTATTGGCGTCTTGATTGGACCAGATGAGGATAGCCGTGATGACGGCGATTAGGGGGATCAAGATGGTCAGTCGACGCGAGAGGGCCTTTTGTGGGAGGTGGAGGGATTCGGCGATGGTCAAGCGTAGTCCGCGCAGGGCGGTGTCCCCCGAGGTAATCGCCAACACGATGACGCTGACCACGGTGATGGTGCCCATGCTGCTACCCAGCAGGGTTTTGGTGCTCTGGTAGAGAGCACCCATGGGGGGCTTGGTCATAAGCTCTGGGAATAGGTTGTAGATGTAGAGACCCGCTGCGGCCCAAATCATTGCAATGATGCCCTCGAGGATCATCATGCCATAAAAGGTTGCGCAGGCTTCCTTTTCTGAAACCATGGTGCGTGCCACAATCGGTGACTGCGTGGCGTGAAAGCCCGAGATAATCCCGCAGGCAATCGTCACAAAGAGGCAGGGGATAATGGGCTGCCCTTGAAACATCCCAGCCTTAAAGGCTTCAGTTTCGGTGAGTAGGGTGGGATCTTGCCACCCATGGTAGATGAGTGATCCCATCATTGCTAGAGACCCCAAGAGCAAGAGCCCTCCAAAGAATGGATAGACCTTGCCAATGATCTTGTCGACAGGAAAGAGTGTGGCCGCCACATAGTAGATAAAGATCGCAATTGCCGCCAATAGAAAGGGCGAGACCGCCCAGCTGCTCACAGCGGGGTTGGCCGTTGTGACCATTTGGGTCGTCAGGCCGGCGGGAATATTGATGAAGACCGCCACCACCAAGAGCAAGAGAAAGATCGTGAAAAAGGAGAAGTACTTTTGGTAGCGTTTGCCAAAGGCCTTTTGGGTTAACCGCGGCAAGTTTGCACCATTGCTACGCAGCGACATAAAGCCCGCGACCAAGTCGTGTGTCGCACCCGCGAGGATGCAGCCAATCGGGATGATGATAAAGCAGATCGTGCCAAACTTAATGCCGATGATCACACCAATGACAGGTCCGACACCTGCGATATTGAGCAGCTGAATGAGCATGTTGCGCCACTTGGGCATGGGCAAATAGTCGATGCCGTCAGTGTGAGTGAGGGCGGGGGTGGGGCGTTCGTCGGGGCGACACAGACGCATCATGAGCTTGCCATAGGTGAAGTAGCCCACGATGAGCACGAGGATACCACTAATAAAGAGAGTCATTGCTAGAGTCCTATTTGAGATTAACGCATGAGCACGAGGCTGAGTGCCATGATGAGCATGCCCGAGACCAAACCGATAATGCTGTCGTGGCCCTTGCCATAGGTGCGGCTTGCGGGGAGCAATTCATCGATACTGATGTAGACCATGATACCTGCGACTGCAGAGAAGACTGTGCCCATCAAAATGGGCGAGATCGAGCCATCGCCACCCATCCAGACAATCAAACCAAAGGCCACCAAAGCCCCAATCGGTTCGGAGATGCCGCTGAGCACAGAATAAAGGAAGGCGCGTTTTTTACTCTTGGTTGCATAGTAGATCGGCACGGAAACGCTGATACCCTCAGGGATATTGTGCAAAGCGATTGCCACCGCGATCGCCACACCCAGCGAGGGATCGTGCAACGCCGACAAGAAGGTTGCCAGCCCCTCTGGGAAGTTGTGGATGCCAATGGCCAATGCCGTGAAGATACCCGTGCGCAGCAAGTGAGCGGGCGTCTTGGTGCGGTCGTGATGGAGCTCCTCGATCTCGCTGTCGCTGTGGGTCTCGTGGGGGTTTTGCTCCGAGGGAATCAAGAGGTCGATCAAGCCAATGAGGATAATGCCAGCAAAGAACCCCGCAGTCGCCAAGGCGTATGCCGTCGAGTCCGAACAAGTTTCACAGAGTGCCTGATGAGATTTGGGAAAGATCTCAATAAAGCTCACATAGAGCATCACGCCCGCCGAGAGTCCTGTTGAGATCGAGAGAAAGCGGTAGTTCGTGTCTTTTGCAAAGAACGCAATCACACTGCCAATGCCTGTCGCCAAGCCCGCCAATGCTGTGAGTAAAAAGGCTACACCAAAGTTGTCCATCTTACACCTCTTAAAGAATGAGCAAACGACCCATTTGGCTTGCACCTAAAATGGGTCGTTTGCGTGTACCGATTGGTGTCGCGCCTATTCGCCCTTGAAGAATGCGTGGTAGAGCGCGCGTACGGCCTGTTCGCGTTGCGATGACTGCACGCCAAACATCATGCTGATCTCAGATGAACCCTGGTTCATCATGTCGATGCTGATGCCTTCGCGGAATAGCGCCAACGTCGCATGCGCCGCCATACCCGGCGTGTAGTAGAGCCCTTCGCCCACGACCATGATCAGCGCAGTGCCGCGCTCGATCTGCAAGTTGTCTGGCTGCAAATCGCGCATGATGTGTTCGCGGACGCGTGCTTCTGCTGCGGGGGTGAAGTTGTGCTCGCGGATGACCACGGAGACGTTATCGATGCCGGAGGGCATGTGTTCGTAAGAGATGCCTTCGTCCTCGAGGATCTGCAAGAGACGGCGACCAAATCCAACTTCGCGGTTCATCATGTACTTATCAATATAGATGGTGCAAAAACCAGACGCACTTGCGATACCCACGACCGAGCCTTGGTGTGCGCGGCGATTGCGCAAGACCATCGTGCCGATAGCTTCGGGGTGGTTGGTATTGCGAATATTGATTGGGATGCCAGCCTTGACAGCGGGGATGATTGCCTCGTCATGAAAGACCCCAAAGCCCGCATATGACAATTCACGCATTTCGCGGTAGGTCATCTCAGAGATGCCGTGGCTAACCTCAGGGACCAAGCGAGGATCGACCGGATAGACCGCATCGACGTCGGTGAAGTTTTCGTAGACGTCAGCATTGACCGCAGCGGCCAAGATCGCGCCCGTGATATCAGAGCCACCACGAGGGAAGGTCGCCACATCGCCAGAGCGCGTTTTACCAAAGAATCCAGGGAAGATCACAATCGCGTCGATCTTAGCGAGGGCCTCTTTGAGTGCGGGGTAAGATTCGGGGAGCAATTGCGCAGAACCAAATTCATCCGAGAGCACCATGCCAGCATCGCCAGGATTGACGTAGACAGCCGGAGTCCCCTTGACGCAAAATGCTGCAGCCACAAGCTTGGCGCTGTTGTCCTCGCCAGCGGCCTTCATGTTATCCATGAACTTGTCTTTATTGCTCGTGTCCATTTCGAGGCGACCTTGGAGATCGGCGCGAATGGCCTCAGTCACAGCGGCATCGACACCCAATTCACGCTGCATCGAGGCATAACGCTCCACAAGCGCAGCAAAGGCCTCGTCGGTCGGTTGACCTGCGAGCTTCTTTTCTGCACAAGCAATCAAGAGATCGGTGACCTTGGTGTCACCAGAATTGCGCTTGCCAGGCGCAGAAACTACCACAATACGACGATTAGGATCGGAGGTGACGATTTGATAGATCTTTTCCACCTGGCCTGCATCGGCAACAGATGATCCGCCAAACTTACATACTTTCATAGGCTTATTCTTTGATAATTGAGGTTAATAGTTAGAGCGTGCGCATATAGATCGGCTGTTGATCGACGATGTCACAAGCAATGATTTCTTGGAGAGCCAGCTCAATGTCCTTGGTAGCAGCTGGTTGGGTCAAAATAACAACAGGCACAGCACCTTGTTGTTGAGACTCCTTGACAAGCTCATGTTGAGAAGCCGCAACGAGGCTGACCCCATGATTGCCCAAGATGGTCGCAAATTGCCCGACCATGCCGACCTTGTCGCGCACCATCAGGCGAATGTAAAATCGGCTCACGCAATCCTCCGCCTTACGCAGCGAATAGACTGTCTTTTGAGCGTCGACAAAAGGTTCTGCAAAGCGCGCATTGCCATGAGCGATGTGGCGCGCTTCACTGGCGATGTCACTGATCACCGCACTCGCAGTTGCTTCACGACCAGCACCCTTACCATAATAGAGGGTGTCGCCAGTCATATTGCCCGTGACCATTGCCGCATTAAAGACCTCAGAGACCGAGGCGAGCATGTGATCTTTGGGAACGAGTGTCGGGTGCACGCGCACCTCGAGCTCGGTGCCGATGCGCTTGCACACCGCCAACAGCTTAATGCGATAGCCCAATTCATCGGCATACTTCACATCGATACCCTCGAGCCCACGAATACCCTCGACCAACAATTGATCCATCGGAATCTCAATACCATAAGAGAGCGCTGCGAGGATTGCAATCTTGTGCGCCGTGTCAAAGCCATCAATGTCCAAAGACGGATCAGCCTCCGCATAACCCAAACGCTGCGCATCGGACAAAATCTCATCAAAAGGCAAGCCTTCGCGTTCCATGCGGGTCAAAATGTAGTTGCACGTGCCATTCAAAATGCCATAGATCGCCTCGATCTCATTGCTGATCAAGCCATCGCGCAGCGAACGGATAATCGGGATACCCCCGCCCACGCTTGCGCCGAAATAGAGGTCAACGCCCTTTTCTGCAGCCAGAGCAAAGAGCTCAGGGCCCTTTTCCGCGATCAGCTTTTTGTTTGCCGTCACCACAGACTTACCTGCAGAGAGAGCAGCCTTGATCACCGTGTAAGCAAAGCCAGTACCACCAATCAATTCCACAATCACATCGATCTCAGGATTGTTAATCAATCCCATTGCATCAGTCGTCAACAAACCAGCCGGCACCGTAATGCCACGATCAGTCGTAATGTCCAAATCCGCAATACCGGCAAGTGTCATCTGCACACCAGCGCGATTCGCCAAAAGCGTGTTTTCCTTGATTAAACCTTCGACAACGCCTGCGCCAACGGTTCCAAAACCGACGAGGCCAACTTTGATTTCTTTCATCTTCTAGGGCTCTTTCTTTGCTAGTCATCACGCATCAGCGCGCGAGTGAAAGGGGCAAATGGCGTAAAAAAGACCCGTATAGAGAAAGCCTTTTCACACCCAAAACGCTTCAACTATACCACATCATCCGATGAAAAGCTAGCCCAAAATGCCAAAACCAGGAAAATAATGCGACA
>CAYZIC010000009.1:0-11115 GCA_964478335.1 uncultured Lentisphaeraceae bacterium
CATCGGTTCATCAATGTGGTCAATACGGGTGACGTCGGGCATTTGGGTGGGGTTGTCGATCTCAATGGTGCCGCCGTTGCCGACGAGGTGAATGCGGTAAATAACGGCTGGGTGGGTATTGATGATGTCGAGCTGGAATTCGCGGCGGAGGCGTTCTTGCACGACTTCCATATGGAGCAAGCCGAGGAAGCCGCAGCGAAAGCCAAATCCGAGAGCGACGGAGCTCTCTGCGTGGAAGGTAAATGCCGAGTCGTTGAGGTGGAGCTTTTCGAGGCCAGCGCGCACCTTGTTGTATTCATCAGTGGAGACGGGGTAGATACCACAAAAGACTGTTGGGTGGATCTCTTTAAAGCCTGGCAAGAGCTCAGTTGCGCCATCACGGTCGGTGGTCAGCGTATCGCCAATCTTGATATCTGAGGGGTCTTTAATGGCGCCGACGATATAGCCCACTTGTCCAGGGGTGAGTGCGTCCACGGGCTTTTGGCTCGGCGAGAAGATACCGACCTCCTTGACGGGTGTCGAGATACCTGATGAGATGAACTTGAGCTGATCGCCAGCTTTAATGCTACCATCCACCACACGAATGTAGGTGATCACACCACGATAAACGTCAAAGACTGAATCAAAAACAACGGCGCGCAATGGTCCCTCGGCGTGGCCGGTCGTCGGTGCGGGGAAGCGTTCCACAATGGCTTCAAGGACCGCTTCGACGCCTTCGCCGGTCTTGGCGCTGATGCAGAGCGGATTGTCTGCGGGGATGCCGAGGACATCCTCGATCTGGCGGCAGGTTTCGGGGACATTGGATGAGGGGAGGTCAACCTTGTTGAGCACGGGGATGATCTCGAGATCGTTGTCAATGGCCAGGTAAGCATTGGCGACGGTTTGAGCTTCCACACCTTGGGCGGCATCGACGACGAGGATGGCGCCTTCGCAAGCACCCATTGCTCGGGAAACTTCGTAGGCAAAGTCAACGTGACCGGGGGTATCGATCAGGTTAAAACGGTACTCTTGACCATCTTTAGCGGTGTAGGCCATGGTCACGGGATGGCTCTTGATCGTGATGCCGCGTTCGCGTTCCAGGTCCATAGCATCGAGGGTTTGCTCTTTTAATTGGCGCAAGTCGATCGCTTTGGTTAATTCCAGGATGCGGTCAGATAGCGTGGTTTTACCATGGTCAATGTGGGCAATGATGCAGAAATTACGCGTGCGGGTGATCATAGGGCTAAGAGTCCTTTTACAAATAAGATAAATAAAAACGCCACCAGTATAGCATAGCCCCAGTCAAAAAGCAATAGCTAAAGTACATCTAGCAGTGGCTTTCTTGCACGTAGGCAAGGCTTTGCGTCATGCGGCAGGCTAGTCAGACAGGTGCTTAGAGAGGCGATCGATCGCCCAGGCACCGAGAGGGGCGGTCAGGACAATCGATGCAACGGCAACCGTGAGGATTAATTCGCCACAGGGCAAGCCGAGGCCGAGTGGCACGGCACCAATGGCGGCTTGAACGGTCGCTTTGGGGAGGTAGGCGACCATGCAGAAGAGACGTTCAAATCGAGTCAGGGGGGTAGCGATGAGGCTGCACCAGACACCGACCATGCGGCAAAGCAGCACGCCAGCGATCAGGAGAATGATGCGGGGCCCCATTTGGAGCACATAGCTCGGATCGACGACGGTGCCGACGAGGACAAAGAGCATGAGCTCGGCGACGACCCAGACGCGGTTAAACTTACCAGAGAGGCGGCGGGCGACTTCGCTGCGGTGAGCAAGCAGCCCCATGCCCATGCAGATGATCGGCAGCAGACCAAAGAGCGGTTTGGCCACAAAGCTCACGCCCAACAGGAGGAGCACCTTGACAGAATCACGCATATGGATCGTCTTAAAGAGGATGCTCATCCCATAGCCCAAGAAAAAGCCCACGGCGATACCAACTGGCACTTGCGCCACGGCGAACCAATCCAAGCCAGCAGGTGCGCCTGCGGTGCCTCCACCAGCCATGCCCAAAAAGCAGGTGAAGACGATGATGACAAAGATATCGTCGACCGAGGCACCAGCCATGATCAATTGGGGGACTTTGTGAGCGGTGCCGCGGTTGGCCTCGATAAGGGCGAGCATACGCGGCACAACGACTGCAGGCGAGACAGCCGCAAGCACGCTACCAAGCAGAATGGCGTCGGTCGTGCTGATGTCAAAGCAGAGAGGCGCAAGGATCGCAGTGGCGACAATCTCACAGGTCGCAGGCACAAAGCAGAGGAGCACCGCCGGACGGCCAATAGCCCTGAGGTCTGTCAAGGAGAGCGCCAGCCCAGCTCTTAGGAGAATGACAACCAGCGCGAGCGTACGCAATTCGCCAGCGGTCGTTGGGGAGAGGAATTCAGGTGCGAGCAGATTGAGACCAAAGGGCCCAAGGATGAGGCCTGTGACCAGCATCCCAATCAACGGCGGGAGCGCCAGGCGCTTGGCGATGGCAGCTAAGAGGATACCGAGTAAAAAGATAGTACCTAAACTAAGTAACATAGCGAGGAGCCTTTCGGAGAGGATTCACTCAAGAGAAAACGTCTGCCCACCGAATTGGCAGAGCAGACGTCGATCAGATGCCAGCGCATCACAGGAGGATTAGTCCTGTGCGAGCTTGGCATTGATTGCCGCAGCTGCGCGGCGACCTTCGCCCATGGCCAAAATGACCGTGGCTGCACCCAAAACGATATCACCACCGGCATAAACGCCATCGATGGAGGTCTTGCCATCATCATTGACCACAATGTTGCCACGGCGGTTGACTTCGAGGCCCTCGGTCGTTTGGGGGATCAAGGGGTTGGAGGCGTTACCAATGGCGATAATCAGCGCGTCCATCGGCAAGGTGAATTCGCTACCCTCGCGGCGCACTGGCGAGCAGCGGCCCGATTCGTCGGGTTCGCCAAGGTCGTAGGAGACACATTGAATGGCATTCATCACGCCATTTTCGTCACCCAATACAGCCTCGATATTGCACAAGAGCTTAAAGGTGATGCCCTCCTCCTCGGCGTGCTCGATTTCCTCGAGACGTGCGGGCATTTCTTGGCGGCTACGACGGTAGATCAGGTAGACCTCCTCAGCGCCCAATCGCATCGCCATACGGCAAGCATCCATGGCCACATTGCCACCACCGAGGACGGCGACGCGCTTGGCAGGATAAAAGGGCGTCGCTGCATGGTCGACGTCGTAAGCCTTCATCAGATTGGCGCGGGTGAGGTATTCATTGGCAGCAAAGACCCCAACGAGGTTTTCACCAGGGATGCCCATAAAGCGAGGCAAGCCAGCGCCAGTGCCAACATAGACAGCATCATAGCCATCCTTGTCCATCAAATCCTTGAGCTGTCGCGTGCGGCCAACGACAAAGTTTGTCTGCACATCAACGCCCATCTTACGCAAGCCATCGATTTCGTTTTGCACGATTGCCTTGGGCAAACGGAATTCCGGGATGCCATAGACCAAGACACCACCAGCCTTATGAAAGGCCTCAAAGAGCGTGACATCGTGACCTGCACGGCGCACGTCCGCAGCGACGGTGATACCAGAGGGACCTGAGCCAACCACAGCCACACGTTTGCCGGTGGCGGGTTTGACCGATTGATCAAGTGGCATGGTGTCGGCGTGCTCACGCTGCCAGTCGGCAACGAAACGCTCCAAGCGGCCAATAGCAACACTCTTATCCACGCTCTTATTAATCTTGCCGACGGTGCAATTCTTTTGGCACTGAGCCTCTTGTGGGCAAACGCGCCCGCAGATGGCTGGCAAGATTGAGCTTTGGCGAATAATATCAAGCGCATCACCGTAGTTGCCCTCGGCAACTTGTTGGATAAAGGCGGGGATATTGATCGAGACGGGGCAGTCTTTCATACAAGGCGCAGCCTTGCAAGAGAGGCAACGGCTCGCTTCGACGCGCGCCTGAGTCTCGGTATAACCGAGGGCGACCTCTTGCATATTGCGTGCACGCACGGCAGGCTCCTGCACAGGCATTTCCTGTGCGGGGATCGCCATGCGGTCTTTGGGAGCGAGGGGCGACTTAGCCACAATGTCGGCCCAAAGTGCCTCGGCTTGGCTATTGAGTGATTCGAGTGTTGACATCTGTTAGGATCCTTAGTCAGCGATGCGCAAGAGGAAGTAATTCTTCTTGCCAGAACGGAAGAGGACGAGCTGTTGGTCGATGAGGTCAGCTTCAGTAACGCAACCATCCGCATCAGCAACCTTGATATTGTTCATCGAGAGCCCGCCACCCTGTTGCAAACGGCGTGCTTCGCCCTTACTCTTGAGGAAGCCCGCAGCGGCAACGACATCGATGGCCGGCTGGCCGACGACCGCAGCGCGAGGCAATTCTGCAGAGGGGATGTTGGCAAAGATGCTGCTGACATCGAGGGCGCTGAGGCCTTCGAGGGTACCACCAAAGAGCACCGCACTCGCCTTGAGCGCAGTCTGCAACCCTGCTTCGCCATGAACGCAACGGGTCATTTCTTCGGCGAGGACGCGTTGAGCTTCGCGCTTTTCGGGGGCTTCTGCGAGGCTCTTTTCGAGCTCAGCGATGCGTGCTTCGTCAAGGAAAGTAAAGATCTTGAGGTAACGGATCACGTCAGCATCCATTGAGCGCAAGAAGAATTGGTAAAAGTCATAGACACTGGTCTTGTCAGCATTGAGGAAGATCGCATTGCCTGCGCTCTTGCCAAACTTCAAGCCATTGGCATCGCAGACCAAGGGGAAGGTCATCCCATTGACAGGCGTATCTGGGCCGAGGACACGGTGAATGAGATCCGTGCCGACGGTGATGTTGCCCCATTGGTCAGAACCGCCCAATTCGAGCGTGCAGCCGTAGGTCTTGTAGAGGTGGAGATAGTCGTAGCCCTGCAAGATCTGATAGCAGAATTCCGTAAAGCTCATCGAGTTAGTCTCTGCGGTCAAACGCTTTTGGACAGAGTCCTTGGCCAACATCGGCTTCATTCTAAAGAGTGTACCGACCTCACGCAAGAAAGGAATCAACGTGTAGTCCTTGTACCAGTCAAAGTTGTTCACCATGATCGCAGGGTTGACAGGATCATCAAAGTTGAGGAAGCGGGAGAGATTCTCCTTGATGCCTTCGAGATTCTTTTGGACCTGTTCTGCGGACTGGAAGTTACGCTCGACCGAACGTCCCGACGGGTCTCCGATCATGCCCGTAGCGCCACCGACCAGAGCGATAACCTTGTGACCAGCGCGTTGGAAATGAGCGAGCGTCATGATCGTCACAAAGTTACCCGCTTGGAGGCATTCTGCAGTGGGGTCAAAGCCAGCATAGACCGTGATGGGCTTTTCGAGGAGTTTGGCCATCTCGGCCTCTGGGCAGGTGCAGGTATCAACCAAGTGACGGGACTTCAAAAATTCAAATAGGTTTGTCATAATCAATTATGGGGTTCGTAGGTTAATAAATTACAGGAAGCGTCTAATAAGAGGATTTGCCATAGGCGTGGATCGAAATCTTGCCAAAGATGCCAAAAAGAATGCTAAACTTTTCATAATCGGCATAGGCCAAGTGTTTCATTTGCCCTTGTCGCATCGCTGCTTTAATCGTCGCATCTCCAGCAGAGACGCTCAGCCGTGATATAAATGGCTCATAGATATAAAACATTTCAGCGACCCCATGAGCGTTTCCTTCCGTCGCATCAAAAGGACCATCGAGCGTCAAGGGTAAGCGTTGATAGGTGCATAAGGCCGCATCCTCTGTTTTAAACTCCGCCTGCAATGGGACGAAGCAGCCTGTCACGAGGCAAGCAAGCATTCCCAATGCACTTGAGAAAATAAGAGCCTTCATCTTATTCACCATAGACATTTAGCGTTGTTTTTTGGAAGAAAAAGAACAAATTGAAGTAATCATAGTCAGCGTAATGAGCTTTTTTAATGCCACCATTAGTCATTGCAGCATTCAAGCCACAATCGCCAACAGCGACTAATCCCAGCACATTAACAGCACTAGCAGACCCTCTTTTGGGTAGGTTTTGAACATCTTTGAGCTCAGAAGACAACGGCGCAGAAATAATCGTCACCCCACCAACAGGAGGAGTAAAAGGAGCACGGATGCCTACGCATCCAGTCAAAGCCATCATACAGGCAAATGTAAAAACAATCATTGATTTTTTCATAACTAAAACCTTACTTGAGCAAATGTTGAGAAATCTGAGTATTGGGGATAAAGTAAAGACGACAAACCGTCACTTAGAGGGATGGGTTTGTCGTCTTTGCATACCGACTAAAGCGCGTACGAGACAGGCTTTAGCCGGCATTTAACCAATCAATAATCGGTCGATTATTGTTGGCCAGGTTGCCATTCGTCATTCGCGGCGAAGGCATCTTCGAATGCAGAGGCGAAAGAGCCCATACCGCTGTCAGAAGAGGTAGGCATGGTGCTTTCAGCTTCGGTCACTTCGTTGGTCAACTTAGCAATTTCTGCTTCGTCCATGGCGACTGCCTTGATGGAGAGGCCGATGCGGCGTTCGTCGCGGTCGATCTTCACGATGCGAGCTTCGACTTCTTGACCGACGTGGAGAGCATCCTTAACCTTTTCGATGCGAGCATCGGAGATTTGAGAGATGTGCACGAGGCCGTCGACGCCGTCTTCGAGCTCAACAAATGCGCCAAAGGAAGCGATCTTAGAGACCTTACCCTTAACGATTTGGCCGATAGCATAGGTGCTAGCGATGTTGCTCCAAGGATCGGTTTGAGCCTGCTTGAGGCCGAGGCTGATGCGTTGTTGTGCGGGATCGATTTCAAGCACGACTGCTTCAACGATTTGGCCCTTTTGGAGGACTTCGGAGGGGTGGTTGATCTTGCGGGTCCAGCTCATGTCAGAGACGTGGATCATGCCATCGATGCCCTCTTCCATTTCAACGAATGCACCGTAAGTGGTGAAGTTGCGGACCTTACCAGAGATACGTGATCCCACGGGGTAACGCTCTTGGACGGTGTCCCAAGGATTGGCTTCGGTTTGGCGGATGCCAAGAGCGAGCTTTTGGTGAACGGTATCGATCGAGAGGACAACGACATCGACTTCATCAGCGATGGAGAGGACGTCAGAAGCGCGAGCGATGTGCTTGGTCCAGGAGAATTCAGAGACGTGCACGAGGCCTTCGATGCCGGGTTCGATTTCAACGAATGCGCCGAAAGGCACCAAGTTGACAACCTTACCGTGCAAGCGAGAGCCGACGGGGTAACGAGATTCTGCATCTTGCCAAGGATTGGACTGAGCCTGCTTGAGGCCGAGGCTGACGCGTTCACGATCGAAGTCGATATCAAGGATCATGACGTCAATTTCTTGACCATTCTTGAGCATTTCGGAGGGGTGCTTGACACGACCCCAGCTCATGTCGGTGATGTGGAGCAAGCCATCAAGACCGTCCAAGTCAACGAATGCACCAAAGTCGGTGATATTCTTCACGCGGCCAGTGCGGATTTGACCCTTTTCGAGGGTTGCGAGCAATTCGCGCTTCTTATCTGCCATGCGAGATTCGATCAATTCACGGCGAGAAACGATGATGTTGCGGCGTTCTTCAGAGATCTTGATGATTTTGAAATCAGATTCGATGTTGAGGTAAACGTCCAAATCGCGAGAAGGATTGACGTCAACTTGTGAGCCAGGGAGGAAGGATTCAACGCCATCGACGTCGACGATCATGCCGCCACGGACCTTTTGAGCGATCTTACCTTGGACGATGTCGCCTTCATTGTACTTAGCGAGGATAGCTTCCCAGCGGAGTTGGTCATCTGCGCTCTTCTTGGAGAGGAGGACCATGCCATTGTCGCCTTCGAGGTCGAGCAAGAGCACATCGATTTGGTCGCCGACTTTGACGGCGTCAATGTTGTCAAATTCATTGGTATTGACTGCACCTTCGGACTTGGAGCCGATGTCTACCAAAACTTCGTTACCCTTGATACCGGTGATGGTACCCTTAACGATAGAACCAGGGGTGAAAGCCTTATCTTGCTGAGCGAGAGCGGCCATGAAGTCGTCATATTGAGCGCCAGTCTTAGGAGCTGCAACGGTAGGTTTGCGAATTGCCATAGTGGTATTTTGCCTTTTGTCCGCAGAGCTCTCCTCTCATTGCCTTACTAGCTGGACTAGTGCAAATCAAGGTGGTTAGACTCCACGGTTGTTAATTAATAATTCCTTTCTCACACGAGAAAGTCCCAATAAAATATCAAATTACCACCGCAAAAGCAAGCAGAAAAAGAAGAAAAGAGAGAAAAAATAGCCTAAGGGCGGCTCAGGCATCAAGCAGCAAGCAGTTCGCTACGCTCGCGCCCCCCTGACTCGATCCCCCACCCGCGCCAACGCTGCCTGCGAGCTTGCTCGCCCTACTGGCAATCCCGCGAGCGCAGCGAGCTCACTCAATGCCCGATGCTAGAGGCGGGGGAGCGCAGAGAGCCCCTACCGTTGCGCAAGGCTACGCACGACATCGGGCACCGCATCGAGCAACGCCTGGGTGTAGGGATGTTGCGGCGCATCAAAGAGCGCCTGGGCCGGACCCTTTTCCACGAATTCTCCCCGTTGCATCACCGCAACCTCATCGCACACCGTGCGCACCACCGCCAAGTCATGCGAGATCAAGATGATCGTCAAGTGGAGGCGTTTACGCAAATCGCTCAAGAGATTGAGCACGCGCGCCTGCACAGAAACGTCCAACGCACTAACGGGTTCATCGGCGATCAAGATTTCGGGTTCTAACGCCAAGCAACGCGCAATGCTGATACGCTGGCACTGTCCGCCAGACAATTCCCGTGGATACGCTTGGGCAATGTCAGGCGCCAAGCCGACCGTGGCGAGCAATTCAGCAATACGCTGCTCATAAGCCTCGGGGCGATTGGGGACCTTGCGATAGACCCGCAGAGCCTCTGCGAGCGTCTCATAGACAGACAATCGCGGATTCAAGCTACCGGCCGCATCTTGAAAGATCATCTGGATTGGCGAGGTGCTGCGAGAGAGGATTTGCCCAGCCGCAATTGGGTTGAGCCCGACGATAGCTTTTGCCAAAGACGACTTCCCGCAGCCTGACTCACCCACAATACCAAAGAATTCCCCTGCCTGCACGTCAAAAGAAACGCCCTTGACCGCATCAAAGGTCCCACCAGCAGGGTGCTTATACCGCACGACTAAATCTGCTACTGATAAAATCGGGTTACTCATGCCTCCACCTCCTGCGGGAAATAACAGCTCACCTCATGCCCTACCCCAACGGCACGCACCGGCACCGCCTCATCTGCCGAACAGCACGCCTGCGCAAAAGTACACCGCGGTGCAAAGGCACACCCAGCAGGAAAACATCCCGGCGCAGGCACAAAGCCAGGAATGTCCTGCAGCACCTTCTGTTCACGGGCCAATGTCGGCACCGCCGCCAATAGCCCTCGCGAGTAAGGATGACACGGCGCCTTGAGCACCTCCACGACAGACCCTGTCTCAACAATCTTGCCAGCATACATCACCGCCACACGATCCATGTAAGCGGCCACAATACCCAGATTGTGCGTGATCAGAAGCACCGCCATATTACGTGCTCTAGACAACTGATCCATCAAAGCCAAGATTTGCCGTTGGGTCGTGACATCCAGCGCTGTGGTCGGTTCATCTGCAATCAAAACGGTCGGCTCCATGGCCAGCGCGATCGCCAACATCACCCGCTGTTGCTGCCCGCCAGACAATTCACACGGATACGCCCGCAACATCCTCTGCGGTTCAGGCAAGCCCACCGCCTCGATCAATTCGACTAGCCGCGCCTGACGAGCCTGTTTAGGCAAATGGCCCAAGACCTCCGCGATCTGATCGCCAATGCGCATGACCGGGTTTAATGCCCCCGAGGGATCTTGAAAGACATACGCCACGCCACCCTGACGCGCACCAGCTATCGCCTTAGGCTGATTGACCAGCTCCACGCCATTGAGCAAGACCGAGCCCCCAATAGTAGCCCGATCCGTCGGCGGCAATGCCGTCACACTCAGCGCACTCATACTCTTACCGCAACCAGACTCACCCACCAACGCGACGCGTTCCCCAGCATGGATCGCCAACGTCACCCCACGTACAGGGTGAATCATCGTCCCATCCACGTCAAAAGAGACCGTGAGATCAGTCAATTGCAAAACCACATGATTATCCGTCATTACAACTCCTTATCAATTGCCCCCAAGTATAGCCCAAAAGCCCCCACAAAGTCAAGCCTAAAGGAGGCTGCGCCTCCTACTCTTAGGCTTAGGCGTAGGCGTAGGCATAGGCTTAGGCTTAGGCGTAGGCTTAGGAAGAGCAGCCTGCGGCTGCGCCGATTAGCGCGAGTGCCTGATACCTGATACGGGTGAGCTTGCTCGCCCCTGGACTCTTCCGAGCATAATTTAGCTCGCTTACGCTTTGCGAGTAGGGGGCGAGTGAAGGCATACTTGTTCGGTAGCCGGACGGTCACGTCTGGCTGGGGGTCATAGGGGTGGGAGGCGACCCTCGCCCTAACCCCCTATCGCAAAGACTAGCGTAGCGACGTCTTGCGACCGAGCGATCAGTCCCCAAGCCCCCTCCCCGGGATCCCCCGCGAGCTTTGCTCGCCGTAGAGCCGCAAGTGAGGCGAAGCAAAAAGCAAACAAGGCAGACCCATTAAGGTCTGCCTTGTTGCTTTTAGATTGGTGGAGGCGAGGGGAATTGAACCCCTTTCCAAGATTGCTTTCCTACAGCTTCTACGTGTGTAGTCAATTATCAATCTCGCCCAAGGATAGGTCAATTGACAAACGCATCCAGAGGCCAATCACCACGTTAATACTGTCATGCAACCACGGCGATTCTGTGTGCATGCAGACCTACTAGTCGTTCACTTTCACGCTTAATAGATATCGGCGCTTCCGTGTGGTGCGAGTCTTTCTAGGACTAGGCAGCCATAGCGAAGTTATTGTTCGCAGTTAGGTTTTTGATCGCTATTTTACGGGGCCATCGATCATCCCCGACACGCCACCAGAGGTCTGACTAACCCTGTCGAAACCAGCCGCCCCCAAAGGGGTAATCATTCTCGCAAGAATGAAAGTGTTGAGACAAAACAAGGCAACCACCGTTGCCTCTCTGTGATTTTGGTGGGCAATACTGGACTCGAA
>CAYZIC010000009.1:11215-51646 GCA_964478335.1 uncultured Lentisphaeraceae bacterium
CCAGTGACCCCTACCGTGTGAAGGTAATGCTCTAACCAACTGAGCTAATTGCCCAAAATCGCACTGCTTGTCTGACTTATATGGTGGGCAATACTGGACTCGAACCAGTGACCCCTACCGTGTGAAGGTAATGCTCTAACCAACTGAGCTAATTGCCCATATAAGCAAGATGGAGCGAGCGAAGGGAATCGAACCCTCGTGAGAAGCTTGGGAAGCTCCTATTCTGCCATTGAATTACGCTCGCATAAAAACAGGGTGTACTATAGCACATTCGCCAAGCAAAAGTCAATAGCAAACTTTCACTATTTTGCATTTGTAGCGTTTAAGGGGCGAGATGACTGCGTCATCTAGAATTTGGGAGTTGGGAGTTGGGGACTGCCAGGTTATCTCCCGCAGAGAGGCGGAGAGCGCAGAGAGTGTCCACGAATGACACGAATGGTCACGAATCTCAGTCTTCGCATTTTTAACCACAAAGAACACAAAGATCACAGAGAGACACAGAGACGGACTACGGATGTCGAGGATGAGGCAATGAGCAACTCACCGAGCGAGCTCGCTCCTTGCTCATACCTGCATCCTCTTGACTCCCTGCGGTCGTCATCGCTACGCGATACCATCCTCGTCCTTGGGCTCATATACTCGCCAATAGTTGCACAGAGCTCGCCTATAGGCTCGCAAACGGCCTGCGGCGAGCAGGAGATCAAGTCGGCGGTGCTGCTAGCGCGACGGGGGGCTGACTGATGTGCAATCACTAAGGCCCCTAAGCCTCTAAAGCCCCTACTGGCTACCCGCGAGCGCAGAGAGACTCTTGCATCAAGCACACGCTGCGCTTGCCTTTTGCGGCTGGGTGACGCTAGTTTAGAGCTCGCAAGCTCGCAGTCAGCGTTGGCGCGGCTGCGCCGCTTATTGCTTGATGCGGGAGCAAGGAGGCTGCGCCTCCTAGTTCGAGTCTAGAGTTCGAGTTCGAGTGCTAGGAGGGGCTGCCGCCCCACACCCCGCTAATTGAGGAGCGATAGGACTCTTCCGAGCAGGACAGCGCAGGGTGCCCTACGGCCACGGGACAGCATGGCGCGGCTGCGCCGCTTATTGCTTGATGCGGGAGCGTAACGACCTGCTTGTTGCGGGCGAGCGCAGCGAGGCGAGTTCTGCGCTAAGTTTACTCAGTCTGGGTCATAGGGGCAGACGGCCCCTATCACAGGCCGACGCCGTGCCAAGCCTGCCTAGGGTGCAGCGGGGAGCGGCTGAGCGTCCCCGCGTCTACCCCATGCGCCCCGCCATCCCCACACCCATCCCCACGCAGTCCTGCGAGCGCAGCGAGCCAAGGAGAGCCGAACGCAGCGAGGCGAGTTCTGTGCTGAGTTTACTCAGTCGGGGTCATAGGGGCAGACGGCCCCTATCACAGGCCTAGCGGAGCGACGGCCTGCCGGGGATTGCTAAGGGGCGGCAAGCGCCCTTAGCGTCACTCCCTCGTAGCGGATCTCCCCTGCAACAAAAAAGCCCCGCGGTGAAGCGAGGCTTTTTTGTTGCTGTTGGCGCACCTAGGATTAGGCGCGCACTTTGCGGCGGAGAGCTGCAGCGGAGACGCCGAGCAAGAGCAAGGCCAATGCAGTCGGCTCTGGCACTGCACCCGCAGACTCGAAATCACCTTGCCAGGGGTTATTGCTTCCAGGGCCAGTCACGCCAGTGTCTGGATCAGTCAAGATATCAAAGCCATTGCCCGGCTTGCCTGTATAGGTCACAGCCTTGCTTGAGATGATCGCTTGTGAGCCATCAGCATTGATAATCACAATGTAAAAGGAGCCATCTGTGGCAAAATCACCTGAGAAGTTAAAGTTACCGCTCAAGATATCCGCCTGACTCACATTGCCGAATGAAACAGTACCCGTATCGACGACATTCGACGAAAGATAGGTGTCAAGGGTATTGCTTGTGGCATTCGCCACGATGTCGGACTTGATCTGCTCTACGTTACCTGCGGTGGAGCTGACAAAGGCGATCGTGTAGGTCGAGTCGGAGCTGCTTGCAAATTCACTCATATTCGACGAGACAGTGGCAGACGAGCTGATGGTGCTACCGTTGGTATTCCAAGAGAATGAGACGGCATGTGCCAATGAGGCGAGGCTCATCAAGGCTGTTACCATTAGTGTGATCTTTTTCATAATTGTATTCCTTAATCGTGTAAAAGGGGGTTATTTACCACAGTAGGCCTTGTACGCAGCCTTATCCAAAGGCGTCATCCACACGGCGCGACCAGCGGTGCCGATATCAAAGTACTTACCCGTACCCGTGTCGGTGGTTTGCTCCACAAGAGTCACGCCAGGACCAAAGCCAGCATCTGTGGAAAGGGTGCGCGTGTACCAAGTGATTTTATTCTTATCCTTACCATTGTCCGTAGCCTCGACCAAAAAGCTTTGATCTTTGCCAGTACCCTCATTGGGGATCGTGACCAAGTAAGCGCGAAATTTTGTCCCATCAGATTTGGAAAGACCAATGCCGTAGGAGATCCAAACACGTTCGGCGCCGGAAGAGAGTGATTTAAATGACAGGACCGTGCCGAGCTTGGTAGCAGGGGTTGCGATATTCTCAGCAGCAGGAGGGATTGCAACGAGATGGGGTACAGATTCAGACATATGAGGACTGTACTTCACTTGCTCCTTGAGGGATTGCGAGACGAGCTTAACGGGCGTAGATGCTTTGGTCAATTCGACCCAGATGGGAGTATAGACATTGACGGCAGGAGCCTCAGCAGAAGTCGTGGTCGTATCATCGTCGAGATCCCAAGTTGTTTGAGGTTTCCATTCCCACTCAGTCGTGGAGTCCGCAACAAGCTGTGAGAGGTAGACGTTGTAGCTGGCCCCCTTGATGACACCAGAGTTACTCGTAACCTTAGTCGTGGGGATGTAGATCTTGGCGCCAGGAAGGGTTTGGGGAGCGATCAAGGTGTCAAGGGGAATGCCGGTCATCGCGGTGGCGTCGGCAGCGATGGCGACACCAGTGGGCGTAATCAAGCGCAACTTGCTGACGGATGAGGTGTAGGCTTCATCGATACGCACCGTATTGGCTGTCTCAACGGAGACAGCAGCAAATGCCATAGAGGATGCAAGCATCAATGCAACAATAGAAAGCTTTTTCATCGTAGTGCTCCTTATTTCTTAATGATGCGGAAGAACTTGGTCGGTGCTTCTGCGGTTTGCGTATCAATCGAGACCGTCTTGTCACCAAAGACGCGAACAGGATTCTTGGTGGCATCAACGATTGTCCAGTTCTTCAAGTCAGCGGATTCTTCAATGACGATCGTAGCATTACCCGCGACATTGACCCGCGGCTTGCCGTCGACGATTGCGATGGAGCCAGTAAAGGTCGCATCTCCCGTTGATTTGACAGTGGTCATGACATCTTCGGGCTTGTCGGTGGTTGCAGTGCCAGAGGTGCTGATCACAGAGGCTTTGATCTGAGCGGCTGCGGTATACTTCGCAAAGACGGTTGTCCCCAACGTAGTGGGCGTGGTGCGGGTATCGGCATAAACCACGCTAAAATAGCCGTTATTAAAGGTTGCCGTGGAGCCTTGAATGAAGACTGGCCCAAAACTACCATCAGCATTGGCGGTGTAGTTTTTGGTCTTGGTCGTCGCACCATCTGCGGAAACCCAGCTCACTTCAAAGCGCTCTCCAGCCAAGAGGGTCGCGCCATCTGAGTATTTGCAGATGGGTGCTTGGATTGAATAAAAGCTCGTGGTACCAACGACAGGGGTCGTGTCGTCAGCGTAGAGAGACGCTGCGCCAACAAGGGCACATGCTGCAACTAAGGTTTGCTTCAAAAAGGACATAATGTCACTCCTATTGATTGTTTATCCAAAGTAAAAATTGAATTGAATGGTGATCAAATCCGCTCTTTGATGAACAACTTACTACAAATAGGCACCATTTGTCAAGCACAAAAACGCGTTTCACGCAGACAAATCATCAAATTATAGCGAAAGTACCGCAGAATGGCCTGAGCCCTCTTAGAACAGTCGCTACGCCCTCTTAGAACAGTCGCTACGCTCCTTATTGTAGGCCCTGCGGCGGGTCATCGTAGGCGCGGCTGCGCCGCTTATGGCTTGATGATGGGAGCTGAGGAGGCTACGCCGATTTGCTCGAGTTTAGAGCTCGAGCTCGAGTACTAGGAGGGGCTGCCGCCCCACACCCCGTTAATTGAGGTGCGATAGGACTCTTCCGGGCATAATTACGCTCGCTTACGCTTCGCAAGGGGTATTATCCGAGTCTGTGCGAAGGCATACTTGTTCGGTAGCCGGACGGGGACGTCTGGCTCAGGGGTATGGGGGCAGACGCCCCCATCACAGGCCTAGAGTAACGACGGCCTGCCTAGGGGGCAGCGGGGAGCGGCTGGAAGTGAAACGAGTAAGCAAAGGCGCGTAGCGACTGCAGTGGCGAGGACGAAGGTCGTCTCCCAATTGAGCTTAGACAAGTGCGCAGCACTTGAGCGACCGAGCCGCAGGCGACCGAGCGATCAGTCGTCCCCGCATCTACCCCACGCGCCCCCGCCAGCCACACCAGCTCGCCCACGCCCCTGTCCAGCAGTCCTCGCCGCAGGCGCCCATGTCCTCTCAGCGCGCTGTGTCTCTCTGCGGGAGACAATCTGGCACTCCCGCGAGCGCAGCGAGCTCAATGCTTGATGCGGGCGAGCGCAGCGAGCCTCTGCGCGAACGATTCTTTGCCTTTATGGACTCTTTTGTCTTGCAGTAGTAAAGTATTTGTGATACTTTATAGAGCAATTCATTAAGAGAAAGACTAAATTATGCAGTTTATTGACTTGGGTCTCAAACCCGAACTCCTCCAAGCCGTGACCGAGCTTGGCTTCAAAGAGCCGATGCCGATTCAGGCCGAGGCTATTCCCCTCCTCCTCAACCCTGAGACCAAAGACTTCATTGGTTTAGCTCAAACCGGCACCGGTAAGACGTGTGCATTTGGTTTGCCCCTTTTGCAACAAGTCGAACCGAGCGATCCTGCGACGCAGGCTTTGATTCTCTCTCCGACGCGTGAGCTCTGCTTGCAGATTGGCGAAGAGTTGGCGCGATTTGCCCGTTACCTCAAGGGCGTGCAGCCGGTTGCGGTTTATGGAGGAGCACCGATTGACCAGCAGATCCGCAAGCTTCAGCGCGGTGCGCAGGTGATCGTGGCGACGCCTGGCCGTCTAAATGACTTGATCCGCCGTCGTGCGGTTAATCTCTCGACCGTCAAGGTCGTGGTGCTCGACGAAGCTGACGAAATGCTCGACATGGGCTTTAAAGACGAGCTCAACACCATTCTCGACACCGTCGAAGACTCCGCGGTGTGGCTCTTTTCTGCGACGATGGCGCCGGAAGTCGAGCGCATGACGCGCAACTACTTGACCAAGCCTGCGCGCGTGACCATTGGCACCCAAAACGAGGCCGGCAAGAATATCGCCCACCACGCCTACAAAATTGTCGATCGTAAGCGTTACGAATGCCTCCGCCGCATCATCGATTACACGCCTGAGATGTTTGGCTTGGTCTTTTGCCGCACGCGCCACGACACCCAAGAGCTGAGCGAAAAGCTCATGCACGACGGCGTCTATGCCGAGGCGCTCCATGGCGACCTCTCTCAAGCTCAGCGCGACTCGGTGATGAAAAAGTTTCGTAGTCACGCGGTTAAAATTCTTTGCGCGACCGACGTGGCCGCTCGTGGTCTCGATGTCAATGACATCACCCACGTCATTCACTACCACCTCCCCGATGATCCAGCCGTCTACACCCACCGCAGTGGCCGAACCGCCCGTGCGGGCAAGTCCGGCGTCTCGATCGTTTTGGCAGGGCCACGCGAGCTCTCCCGCATTCGCGTGGTCGAACGCATCGCCGGCATTCGCTGTGAAATGCGTCAAGTGCCCGGAGCTGATGAAGTGCGCCAGCGTCACCTATTCCGCGTGATCGAAGAGATCCAAGAGATCGGTGAAGCCATTCACCCCGAGATCAGCCAAATGATGGAGGCGCTCTTGCCCGCACTTGGCGACATCTCCCGCGAAGACCTCCTCGCTCGTATGCTCGAGCTGCGGTTGCGTCCGCTCATGATTGCCTATGAGAATGCCGCCGACCTCAACCCCGTCAAGCCCGACCCCAAGAGCTTCGGCGAAAAGGGCGCCCGCCCCCCTCGCGACAATCGCCCCATGCAGCGCATCATGATCAATGTCGGTCGCCTCGACCACTTGCGTGAAGGTGCCATCGTGCGCATCGTCTGCGAAAACGCCAACCTCGAGTCCAACGCCATCGGCGCAATCGATATCAAACGCGAATTCGCGTTCTTTGACGTTGACAAGACGCTCGCCGATCAAGCGCTCGTCGGTTTGGCCAGTGCTCAATTTGATGGCCGCCCCATCAATGCCAAGTTTGTCGACAGCGCCCCAGAGGACGACCGCCGCAAACCCCGCGGCAAGTCCGGCGGCAAACCCTACGCCAAGAAGGGTGGTTTTTACGATAAGAAAGGCGGCGCCGGCACTCGCGCAGACGATCGCCCCCGTCGCGGCGGCTCCAAGCCCGCCTACAAAGGCCACACCGAGAAGCGCACCCACAAGAAAAAGTAACAAGGAGTCCCCATGAAGCCCAACTTAGCAGTAAACTTAGGTGGCATCCAGATGAAAAACCCCGTCACGGTGGCATCTGGCACCTTTGGTTATGGTCAAGAATACGCCAACCTCATTGATATCACCCAACTCGGTGCGATCACCGTCAAAGGCATTCGCATGTGCCCCTGGCCCGGCAATCCCTTGCCACGCCACGTTGAGGTTTCTGGGGGATTAGTCAACGCCATCGGCCTCCAAGGTCCTGGCGTGGAGGCATTCATCACCGATGACATGCCCTTTTTAGTCGAGCACAACGTCCCCGCGATCGTCAACATCTGGGGCACCTCGGCCGACGAATACGCCGAAGTCGCCGCCCGCCTCACCGGCGTGCCCGGTGTTGCCGGCCTCGAGCTCAACGTCTCCTGCCCTAACGTCAAAGAAGGCGGCGCCAGCTTTGGCACCAACGTCGACACCTTCGCAGCGCTCGTCAAAAAGGTTCGTGCAGCCACGACCCTCCCCGTCATGCCCAAGCTCGCCCCCAACGTGCCGGACATTCGTCCCTTTGTGCAAGCAGCCCAAGATGCCGGTGCCGACGCTGTCGCGCTCATCAACACCCTCCCCTCCATGGTCGTGAATATTGAATCGCGCCGCCCCGTGCTCGCCAACTGCTTTGGCGGCCTCTCCGGCCCAGCCATTCACCCCGTCGCAGTCAAGCACGTCTATGAAGCCTCCCAAGTCGCCCAGATCCCAATCTTGGCCATGGGCGGCATCATGAGCGCCGAACAAGCCATCGAATTCATCATCGTTGGTGCGACCGCAGTTGCCGTCGGCACGGCGACTTTCATCGAACCCGACACCGCGCTCAAAGTGCTCCACGGCATCGAGGATTACCTCGTCCGCCACAACATGAGCTCCATCGACGAGCTACGCGGCTCTTTGATCCGCTAGGCGAGCTACGCTCGCCAGAACGGCCTACGGCCTTTTAGAACGCTGCGCTTTTGGAACGGCCTACGGCCTTTTGGAACAGTCGCTACGCTCCTTATTGGAGCACCAGCGGCGGGCAGAACTGCGAGCGCAGCGAGCTCAATGCCTGATGCTAGAGGCGGGGTACTGCCTCTTAATGCCTGATGCTTGTTGCGGGCGAGCATCAGCGAGCCCCTGTGGCAGGCCCACGACCACAGGTCGTCCCCGCACGGCGAGCTTGCGAGCCGTTCCCGCACCGCCGCAGGCGGTTCCCGCACACGGCGCAGCCGTGTCTAAGGCGATTTTACCGCCTTAGCGAAATTTCATGTGAACGTTCCTCCCCGTTGAAACGTTATACTTTCTGCAATGACACCCACCAGCGACAGTCAACTCCTCATCCAAAGCGCCACCGACACGGGGGCGTTTAATGAGCTTGTGGTCCGCTGGCAAGTGCCGCTTCGCGCCTACTTCATCCACCAAGGATCGAGTAATCACGCCGACGACCTCACCCAGCAGACCCTACTCAAGCTTTTCAAATCCCGACACCGCTACCAAGCCAAAGCCCAGTTCTCAACATTCCTCTTTACCATAGCCAGGCATGTGCAGATTGACCATTGGCGCAGCTGTGGTCGTTACCAAGAGCTGCTGAGCGACTACCAAGAGCAGCCCACCGAGCAGCGCGCCAACCACAATCCCGTGGTGCTCGATCTGCCTGCGGCCCTCGCCCAACTGCCCGAAAAGCAACGCACCGTCGTCGAAGCGATCTTCATTCAAGATAAAAGCTACCTCGCCACCGCCCAAGCACTCGACATACCAGAAGGCACCGTCAAATCGCGCCTTCACCATGCCCTGCGCCGGTTGCGTCAATACTTTGCAGAAAGGTCCCCCCATGAAGCCAACCGCCCCACGCTATGATCCTGCACTGACCGACTCGATCATGCGCCAAGTGCGCATCGAGGCGGAATCAGAGACCCTCCACCGCCAACGCCGCACCCGCCTCATTAGCGCCAGCCTTGCGTGTACCTGCATTGCCACGGCCCTGTGGTTCACCCACACCCTCTGGCAGCCGACCGATCCCCTCAGCCAATCCTGCGCAGAGCTCGCCACCCGCCAAAACCTCACTGGAGAATGGCACCTCGACACCGACCCTAGCCAACGCTACACCCCCGCAGCCACAGCCCTTGCCATTCACGCCCTCGCCCAAAAGGCACCCGACTACGCCCCCGAGATTCTCGCAGGCGTCAACGCCCTCCTCTCCCACCAATCCCCCCAAGGTGCCTTTGGCGACACCCAAGCCACCGGCCAATACAACCACGCCATTGTCACCCAAGTCCTCGCAGACCTCTACCGCACGGGTAACTATCCCCTACTCAAAGTGCCCCTCCAAAAGGCCCTCCACACCCTCTCCATCCGCCAACTCGAAACCGGCGGCTGGGCACTATCCTCCACCGACCAAGCCAACCGCTTCCTCACCGCCTGGAATTACCAGACCCTCAAAATCGCCCAAGCCGCCACCCTACCCATTCCCAACCGCATACTCGGCCGCGCCAAACGCCTCCTCAACCGTTTCCCAGACATTGACCGCGACCAGAGCAAACCCCCAGCCATCTACTACGATGCCTTTATTCAGCTCTCCGGCGGCCGTCCATCCATTCACACCCTCGCCCCCAAACGCTTCCCCCGCGCCTTCCTCGCCGGCCTCAAATGAGGCGAGGCGGCGAAGCCGCCTAGACCTAGAATAAGACCTAGACCTAGCATCCCCACAAGCCCTGCTTAACCGCGGGGCTTTTTTGTTGGCGTTGAGCGCTAGTCCTCCTACGAGAGCCAGGCGTTGCACCTGCAGTGGGGCGTGCCAGTTATCTCCCGCAGAGTGCGCAGAGGGCGCAGAGAGGGTCAGCTAGAGAGGACACGAGCGCCTGCGGCGGGCAGGGGCATCGCTCCGCTAGCTCTGGGATGGGGGCGTCTGCCCCCATGCCCCTGAGCCAGACGTCCCCGTCCGGCTACCGAACAAGTATGCCTTCGCACAGACTCGGATAATCCCCCTACCCGCCGCCCTACTGGCAAATTGAGGCGTAGGCCGAGTGGGCGATCGTCTTTAAGACTTGTTGATAGACCTCTGGATTCTTGAGTAATTCCTCAAAGAATGCTTGGTAATCGCGATAACGCCGCCAGGTGACCTTTTTAAAGTCGGGCTCCAATAACATCATAAAGGTCGACTCGTCATTCTTTTGAGCCAAGTCTCGATAGACGTCATTCTCTATAATGTCCTCTCGCAGTTGCAGGAGGACTTTGTCTGCGCCTGTAAAACTTGTGCCAAATCGGTCATTGATCAACGACACCAGCTCAGAGAGCGGATCGAACTCTTTTTCCTTGGCACTGGTTTCACCCGTAATTGGATGCGTGCCATCTTTTGATGCGATCAATTCGATCGCCCCCTCTGAGCGTTTCTCGAGGCGATAGTACTCCAATAAGACCTGCTTGCTGACATCCACAGCCTCGTTGACCTCTTTAGGCAAGATCTTAGCTAGATAGCGTGCAAATAGGGCAAAGAGCTGAATCTCTCGATCGAAGAGACGGCAAACGAGTGCCACAAATCGATAGACGCGGTTAAATCGAGCCAAGAGGGACTTAAAGTCGGCCTTTTTGATCGGGTCGAGCGCAGCAAAGCGCCGGCAGGCGGGTTGCAAGAGTTGGCTAATCTGCCCTAATGTGGTCTCGTCGTCCTCGACTTGTCCCGTATAATAGACCTTGCCAAAATAGCGCACCTCTGCTGGATCAATCACTTGATAGGACTGTAGCTTTGCTTGCAAGTCGTAGACGACGTTGGGATTCGTCTCCTCTGACAGCACGGTCTCCTCGTAATAAGGCGCAAAGGACTTTTGGATATCCTCAGCCCGATTAGCGAAATCCAAGACCAGCGTATCCACCTTACCGGGGCAGGTGCGATTGAGACGCGAGAGCGTCTGCACAGCCTTCACCCCCGAGAGCACCTTGTCGACAAACATCGTGTGCAAAAGCGGCTCATCAAATCCCGTTTGGTACTTCTCTGCGACCACCAGGATCGCAAAGTCATCCGAGGCAAAATAGCGAGGCAAAGCCGCTTCACTGATGGGCTCGCCATCCCGGGTGCGGTTCATCATCGTCTCTTGATACGTCTCCTGCGTGCGATCATCGGTAACGGTACCAGAAAATGCCACCAACACATTGAGACTCGAATAGCCCGCATCCTGTATTTGGCGGCGCAATTCTTTGACATAGCGCACCGCATGGAGACGAGATTGAGTGACCACCATTGCCTTAGCCCGTCCCCCGATCTGCTTGCGGGTGATTGCCCTAAAGGTCTCTAAAATGATGCGCGCCTTTTGCGAGATATTATGGGGGTGGAGGGAGGCAAAATTGCGCAGCGCCTTTACGCCTTCACGCGTGGCCAGCTCGGGATCATCGGGGATCCGCTTCATGATTTGATAAAACATCTCATAGGTGATGTAGTGCTGCAAGACATCGTGGATAAAGCCCTCCTCTATCGCCTGTCGCATCGCATAGATATGAAAGGGCACAAACTGCCCGTCTGCGCATTTGCGCCCAAAGATCTGCAAGGTCTTGTCTTTAGGGGTAGCCGTAAAGGCGAAGAAGGACAAGTTCTGATGCTTACCCTGAGAGGCCATCTCATTGAGGAGCTCCTCATTGAGATCAAGGCCCGCGGATGCCTCATCGTCACACTGAGTCGCTTGATAGGCCACCATCTCCTCCTCTAGGACCTCATGGAGATCGGCCAAGCCCTGCTTCATCTTTTCGGCGGCGACGCCTGTTTGCGAAGAATGCGCCTCATCGACGATGATCGCAAAGCGGCGATTCATGAGGTGGAGATTGTGGTAAATCACAGGAAACTTCTGGAGCGTCGTGATAATAATCCCTGCGCCTGATTCGATCGCCTCCTGGAGCTGAGCAGATGTCCCCTCAATCTTTTTGACCAGCCCTAAGACATGATCAAACTGCGAGACGGTGCGTTGGAGCTGACTATCTAAGACGCGTCGATCCGTGACAATAATGACTGAATGGAAGATCTTCTCATTCTCTGCATTATGCAACCCCGTGAGGCGGTGCGCCAACCACGCAATCGAATTAGACTTACCCGAGCCAGCGCTATGCTGAATGAGGTAATTCTTGCCCGAGCCATTCGCCTTGACATCCTTGAGCAACGCCGTCACCACATCGAGCTGATGATACCGAGGGAAGATCACCGCCTTGGGCTGCGTGCGGTCGAGCTCACCCTTGGCTGATTCTGGGTAGACCACATGGAGATACTTTTGCAAGATTTCGAGGAGACGATCCTTGCGCAAAACCTCTTCCCACAGATAGGCAGACCCATAGCCCTTAGATGGCGGGTTCCCCTTGCCACCCACATTGCCAGGCCCCTCGCTCCCTTGGTTAAAGGGTAAGAACCGCGTCTTCTCCCCCTCCAAGTGGGTCGTCATCTGGACTTCATTCATGTCTACCGCAAAATGCACCAAGACACGTCTATTCAAGCCAAAGAGCGCATCCTTGCCCGCTCGGTCAAAGCGATACTGCTCCACCGCATCCTTGACCGTCTGCCCCGTCAGCTCACACTTCAGCTCCATCGACACCACAGGGATACCATTGAGGAAAAGGACGATGTCGATGCTGTTTTCATTCTTTAGAGAATAGTGCAACTGCCTCACGCAGACCAAGCGATTCTGCTCGTAATGCAAGAGTGACTCAGGATTAAGCGAAGTCTCCGGATGCCAAAAGACCACCTTGAGCCCCACGCCTCGCTCCTTAAATCCTTGACGCAGCGTGTGTAGCAGGCCCTGTTCATTCACGACCTTGACAAAGCGCTCAATGACCCGCTGCTTAACCTCGCCCTGGTGAATCTTGCACAGCCGCTGCCAGGCGTGCGGTTGCGACTGGGCAATGAAGTCCACGAGTGCCTCCGTGTCCAAACCCAACTTGCGGTCATACCGACTGGGATCACCCTTGAGATAGCCCCCACGAGCCAAGAGCGCCGCCTCAATGTCGGATTCAAATGTTGCTTCACGAATCGTTGTTGTCTGTGCCATGATGAATGAACCTTACCGCCGTCCTGTGACAGCCTCAAAGATTAAAGCCTTTTGATACGCAGCGAGCTTCTCTACCTGTGATGCCTTTTTCTCTATCGCCTGGTCAATCAAGCCACACTTGCGATCCAAATACGCCGCTATCGCCTCCTGCTCCGCAAGCGGAGGGACAGGAAGAGTATTGTTATTCAAATCTCTTTGTGTCATAGATGGGACGGCTGAACCGTATTGATAATATCCGAAAGGTATTGTCATACACAAATAATAAAAAAGACGAGGAGAGACGTCGTCCAAGATTTTCGTGTAGTACATTGTATCCACTGTCCAAAAGGGTGTGTCCACATAAAGAGGTTTGTCTACAGTTCCTTTTCTTCCTAGTAAGACACTTGTTTTTGTGTAGAGATATTCTGTCGCATGAGAGAATATTCCACCGCTCCCATAGACAGGATATGTCCCTGATTCGGAGAATATATGTTTGTAATCTTGGCCATTACAAATTGTCGCAAGCCTTTTCAGCTTCTTCACTTCCCAGTGCTGTGGGATTTGGCCGATCCACGGGATGCCGCTCTCTTTCATGGGAACGCCTGGCGTCAACCCACGGGTAACGGTTTCACTGATGAGCGATTGGCGATAGGTTTTGAGTAGCTCGACCTGTTTCTTGATGCGGGCTATCGTCTCTTGAATCAGCCCACACTTGCGATCCAAATACGCCGCTATCGCCTCCTGCTCCGCAAGCGGAGGGACGGGGAAGTTGAATGTACTAAAATCACGTTGGTAAAGATGTATGATCGTACTATTTCCTGCATTCTTTTCTCTAAACCATCCCCAAAATATGTCCGATAGTAACACCCAGTAGAGGTACTGCGTATTACAAGTCTTGTTTAAGCGAACAAGAAGAACCCCACTATTAAGAGAAGCTTTACCAATAAGATCTTTTACAATGGCAACTTTTCCAACAGTACCGTCTTTTGTAATTAGCAAATCCCCATTTCTAATATGAATTTCTGGCGCTTCAGCCCAACGCTCTTCTGTAATATGCACACAGGTAGACCAGTCAATCTTCCCATTTGAAAAATCAACGCCTGTGATCAAATAAGGCCCCTGTGATTGATATTCGTTACTTGTCAATCCTTGCCAACCTATACGACCTTTTAAAGAAGCTAGATAGCGTATTTTTTCAAAAATCCAGTGCTGAGGGATTTGGCCGATCCACGGGATGCCGCTCTCTTTCATGGGGGTGGTTGGCTTATTCACTGAAGATCTCCTTAAAGGCGCCTTCGAGCTCTTCGTCAAGGGTCATGATCTCGGCCATGACCTCCTTGGCTGCTCTGGGCATCGTGTACTGGTAGAAGTAACGGGTAAAGGGGATTTCGTAGCCAATGACCGTCTTGCTGGTGTCAATCCAGGCATCGGGCGCATAGGGGAGGACTTCACGCGCAAAGTAGGTCTCGATTGTCTCGGTGAGGGGAACGTTCTCCGTGTCGCGGCGTGCCTTGTCGGGTTGCACTTTGCCCTTCTTGAGGACAGGCTGACCAGACTCATCGCAGAGGGGGCGCTCAATGGTAATCTTGGCAAAGCCAAAGGCTTCATTAGGGAAAATCTTACAGATGGGGCTCTCGGTAAAGTTGCCATAGAGCTGGGTGATCTCTGCAATCTGCGCATCGGAGATTTCGTTGCGTTTTTCGCCCAAGCATTTGCGCATCTTGGTAAAGAGCTCGTTGGCATTGATGAGCTGTACTTTGCCTTTGCGATGATCTGGCTTGCGGTTGGTCAAGACCCAAATGTAGGTGGCGATGCCGGTGTTGTAAAAGATATTGTTGGGGAGGGCAATGATGGCATCGAGGAGGTCGTGCTCAATAATGTACTTGCGGATATTGGAGGGGCCGCTCCCCGCATCGCCCGTAAAGAGGGGGGAGCCATTGTGAATGATCGCAATACGAGAGCCTCCGTATGCGGGAGATTTCATCTTGGCAAGCGCCGTCAGGAGAAAGAGCAATTGCCCATCGCCCTTAGCCGGCAAGCCCGCCTCAAATCGTCCACCTGCGCCGAGCTTGGCCTCTGCTAGAACGGCGGACTCTTCGTTTTTCCACTCCCGCCCAAAGGGGGGATTGGAGAGGATATAGTCAAAGGAGGAGCCCGGAAATTGATCTTGCGAGAGGGTATTGCCGAGTCTAATTTGGGTCGCATCGTGGCCTTTGATCAAGATGTCGGCCTTACAAACGGCGTAGGTTTGGTCATTGATCTCTTGACCGATTGGGATAATCCTCGCACCTTGATTGAGGTCGTGGAGGTACTCTTCTGCGACGGTGAGCATGCCTCCCGTCCCGCACGCCGGATCATAAACCGTCGTAGCTGCTCCCTCTTGCGACAGCAGGTCATTGTCCTCGGCAAAGAGGATATTGACCATGAGCCGAATCACTTCGCGGGGCGTGTAGTGCTGACCAGCAGACGCATTCGCCGCTTCTGAGAATTTACGGATAATCTCCTCAAAGACATATCCCATCTCGATATTCGAGACCTTGCTAGGATGGAGATCTGCTTTGGCGGTGGTGAATTCACGAATCACCTCGTAGAGGAGGCCCTTTTCGACCATCGTATTGATCTGATCATCAAACTTGAAGTGCTCAATGATGTCACGCACATTCTCGGAGAAGCCATTGAGGTAGCTGCGGAAGTTTTCTGCCAAGTGATCAGGATCATCTAGCAATCGGTTAAAGTCATAGGGGCTGACATTGTAAAAGGGATACCCAGCAGCCTCTTCGATCTCAGGAGCGTGAAGGGCGAGGTCTTTGACCAGAGGATAGCGTGCCAGCACAGCCTGTTTGGTATCGGCAAGAATACAGTCAAATCGCCGAATCACCGTCATCGGGAGGATGACATCCCCATATTGGTGAGGCATGTACGCCCCCGTTAATTTGTCGGCAATCGCCCAAATCAAGGCGGACTTTTCACGAATGGTTGTAGCTAGGCTCATGGGACTCTTCTATCGGTAAGGTTAATCGACAGGAAAGCACCAAGACAATAAAAAAAGCGTGCCTCCCATATCGCATTTCTATAGGAGGCCGACCAAAGCCATTACTGAAAACACGATAGAGAGACACGCCAAGGTATAAAGATACCATGGCGCACCTCCGCTAAACATGTCGCTCAGTATTTGAAATTGGTCGTTTCCTATAGGCGAACATCTTTGCGGTAACGCAAATATAAGCGTTTGCGGGTGACGAGAGGATTGCCTATTGGGCGCAATCATCATCCAAACACAAACTATGTACATACTTAAGATAGCAAAGCCCCCGAGAATATGCAAGCCCAAAGCGCATCCCCACCCCTACTTTTATCTGCCAATGCGGTAAAAAGAGTCGCAACGGGCTCAATGCTCCCTTTGGCAGCCTCTCTGCGGGCGACAATCTGACTGTCCTGCGCAGTGCGAGCGGCTGAATTGACAGGCTGCAGGAAGCAGCCTGGGCTGTTCGTTGCCTACTGTCTACTCGGTAGCGTAGCTGCCTCTGAGCCCAAAGACTCCTGTCCCCTACTCGCTTCCTTATAGAGGGAACGTCTGCTTCCTTATATAAGGAGCATTGCCTTCCCTCACAGGGAGCATCAGCTTCCTTATATAATGAAGGTCACCTTCCCTCGCAGGGAAGGAAGCGTTCCTTATATAAGGAAGGTTATCTTCCCTCTATAATGAAGCTGTCGAGGGTCAGCTAAGGGGCGATTTGAGAGTCAGCAGACTCTCGATGCAAGGGTCATGAGGCGGCAAAGCCGCCTAGTTGCAGTTACAGTTACAGTTTTAGGAAGAGGAAGAGCGGCCTGCAACCGCAGGACATAGGGCCTACGAGAGGATTGTATCACAGAGACACAGAGCGCTGCGCGGAGGGTGCTACACAGAGGTGGCCTGCGGCCACAATCAGCGCAAGAGAGAGCGCCTGCTGCGGGAACTGCCAGAGAGCGGTCACCTAATTGACCGAATTTTACCCTAAGGGGGACACGGTCGCCTGCGGCGGGCAGGTAGCGTGCGGTATGTGAGGCGGGGCGTGCATACTTATTTGGTAGCCAGACGTTGACCGCTCGGTCGCCTGCGGCTCGGTCGCTCAAGTGCTGCGCACTTGTCAAGCTTAATCTCGCCACTGCGCTCTTTGAGCTTGCTTACTCGTTGCGCTTAGTCCGTCCGGCGACTGGACAAAATATACGGCAGGGGCAACCTGCTTGATTGCGGCTTGATGCCGCTCCCTGCGGCCCACTAGGCGGGGCGTCGCTCCGCTAGCTCTGGGATGGGGGCAGACAGCCCCTAAGCGGCTACGCCACCGCTTTAAGGTCGGATGGCCGACCGCTTTAGGGCACCTGCGGTGCCGCCTTAAGGAGCTGCGCCTCCGCTTTAAGGCGAGCAAGCTCGCCGCATCAAGCAACAAGGCACGATCGAGGAGGTCGACGCAGACAGTGCTTCGCACGGCAAGGGGGCCCCGCAGATCTAACGCCGGTGGTCGCCTTTTATCGCGCCGAATATGAGGCAATGAGAAAAGGATGAGCAACAAGGCACGATCGAGTAGGTCGACGCAGACAGTGCTTCGCACGGCAAGGAGGCCCCCGCAGATCTAACGCCGTTGCTCGCCTTTTATCGCGCCGAACGTGTGAGCGCGTCGTAGGCAGCGTTAACCCGAGCCAACTGGTCGGATGCGAGCTTGACCATTTCAGGAGGGAGGCCTTGGGCTTGGACACGGTCTGGGTGGAGCTCCATCGCTTTTTTGCGGTAGGCACGCTTGATTTCGTCTTGGGTGACACCAGGCTTGAGGCCGAGAAGGGCGTAGTTTGATTCGCTAGTATCGGCGGCTGGGCGGCTTGACGAGTAATTAGAGTGATTGGATTGTTGACGCTGTGAACCTCTGGTGAATTCGTTGATAAGGTGGTCAACAATACTGGGGTAGAGGCGGAGAATCGTGCAAGCGCGGCGCAGGAGGAGGCGTTCTTCTGGAGAGACTTGTCCATCGGCAACGGCGACTTGGACCAGTGCGGTCATCAGTAGCGTGCGGAGGGAGGATTCAGGAAAGAGGTTGGCAAAGCGGGCGATGACTGCATCAAAGTCGTATTGTGCATCTTTGGCTTGATTAAAGATGATTTGGGCGCGCTGTATCGCCTCTTGCGAGAGCTCTAGGTTGTGAAAGAGGTGCTCGACGGTCTTGATTTCGCTACGGGTAACAGCGCCGTCTGCTTTGGCGAGCTTAGCAACGGCTGAGACAAAAAGGGTGAGAAATTCTTCTTGTCGATTGACTCGGCGTGAGCGGTGAGTGTAGCCTTGGTCTTGGCCAGAGGGACGACCTGTGAATGGCTCAGAGTCTTGTCGATCATTGATCTGGCTGAAAATGCGCCTGACTGTGAGAAAGACAGCAATGGATTTAAGGAAGATGCCCCCCACTAAAAAAAGGATGGTCATCAGTGGATAAAAGAGGATATTGGGCATCTGTCAGCTCCTTTTGGGGAGTGGGCGCTTAGATCTTTTCGAGGCGTTGGGCGATGTCGTTGGCTTGGATGGCGTCGAGCAATTCGTCCATTTGTCCGCCCATGATGCGATCGAGGCTATACAATGTGATATTGATACGGTGATCGGTGATGCGGTTTTGAGGGAAGTTGTAGGTACGAATGCGCTGGCTACGGTCTCCAGAACCGCGCAGGGAGAGACGCTCGGCACCGGCTTTGGCCTCTTCGGCTTGGCGGCGGGCATCGAGAATACGCGATTTTAAGACACCCATGGCCTTCTCTTTATTGCGGTGCTGGGAGCGTTCATCCTGACACTGAGCGACGATACCCGTGGGCAAGTGTGTGAGTCGGATTGCGGAATAGGTGGTGTTGACACCTTGACCGCCGTGTCCGCCAGCGCAAAAGATATCAATACGCAGATCGCAATCTGGGATGACGATGTCGTCGTCTTCGTCGACTTCGGGGAGGACGATGACGGTAGCAGCGGAGGTGTGAACGCGGCCTTGGGACTCGGTCTCAGGGACGCGCTGCACGCGGTGTCCACCTGACTCGAAGCGGAACTTGCCGTAGGGCTGCTCACCGCCAGAGATGGCAAAGATGATCTCTTTGAAGCCGCCGATTTCGGTTTCGGAGGAGTCCATGATGTTGATCTTGTAGCCGTGCTCTTCGCAAAAGACGGAGTACATCTTAAAGAGGTCTCCAGCAAAGAGGGCAGCTTCATCGCCACCGGTACCGGCGCGGATTTCAACCATAGCGTTTTTGTCGTCAAGGGGATCGGGGGGCAGGAGGGCGCTCATGAGCTTTTGTTCTGCTTTGGGGAGGGCGTCCTCGAGGGTGGCCAATTCCTCGGCGGCCATTTCGGCGAGCTCGGGGTCTTGGGCCATTTCCTTAGCGGCTGCGATATCATCGAGGGTTGTATAGTACTGCGTGGCAATGGCTTCGAGCTTACGGAGCTGATTGTGCTCGCGCAAAACTTCATTGTAACGTTTCCGGTCGCCGGTGATGGCTGGGTCGGAAAGTTGCGCTTCGATTTCGGCTAGTTTGGCAATCTTTGCCATGATTTGTTCGCGGTTCATAGTGCCTCGTGATGATGATTCGGGTGGAAGTGTAGTCTCTTAACAAGAGAAACCGACTTTCGTCCGATGACGCAAGCCGGTTTCTAACGAACTGCCGGAGCAGTATCTAAAGGTAAAGAGACTATTTCTTACCATAGCGCTGCATGAACTTGTCAATGCGGCCTTCAGTATCGAGAACCGTTTGCTTACCAGTGTAATAAGGGTGGCAAGCCGAGCAAACGTTGCAAGTCATAGCCGAAACAGTGGAGCGGGTCTTGATGACGTTACCGCAAGCGCAGGTAATGGTAGCATCTTCGTATTTAGGGTGAATGTCTTTTTTCATTTCAAAATCCTTTTCTCTCTTAAAAAGTTGGGGTATAATAGCATACCCATCGCACAAAAAGCAAGCATAAAATGATTAAATCTTCATTTATCTGCTTTTTATCCTGCCAATTGGCTTATTTCATGGTGTGCGCGGCCTGAGAATGGGGTCGCCTATGCACGCAATGAGCTAAAGTTTGATTGGCATTTGGTCAGGGTTTTGTAGGTAGGCTTCTGCGAGGGGGTCCTCGAGTAGGGACTCGATTGCCCGTCGAACGGCTCTGGCGCCCTCTTCGGGCTTCCAGGCTTGCTCGATCAGAGCCTTTTTGGTTTTAGGGGCGATTCTAAAAGAGATGTGCTGCAAGGATAATCTCTTTCTTAGCGCCTCTATTTCAAGGTCAACAATCTTTTGAATCGCAGACTGATCGAGCGCCTTAAAGACGATCATCTGGTCGAAACGATTTAAAAGCTCTGGTTTGAAATTCTTTTTGGCCTCTTTCATAATGCGTCCAGTGAGGGCATCATGGGCCATGGCTAGGCCGGTGGCGACAGGATTAAAGCCGACTGCGGGGGAGTCGTTGTGAAAGTCACAGCCGAGGTTGGAGGTCAAGATGATGATGGTATTTTTAAAGTCGATCTCTCGACCGAGGCTGTCGGTAAGGCGGCCCTCCTCGAGGATTTGCAGGAGCATCTGGGTGACGTCGGGGTGGGCCTTTTCGATTTCGTCAAAAAGCACGACGCTGTAGGGTTGCCTACGGACGCGCTCTGTAAGCTGGCCGCCCTCTTCGTGGCCGACATAGCCCGGCGGCGAACCAACGAGGCGTGAGGTGGTGTGCTTCTCCATATACTCGGACATATCGAGCTGGATGAGGGCCTTGTCGCTACCGAAACATTCTGCAGCGAGAGCTTTGGCCAGGAGGGTCTTGCCAACGCCTGTTGGGCCAAGACAGAAGTAGGAGCCGATGGGGCGGTTGGGATCTTTAAGACCCGCGCGGGCGCGGCGCAAGGATTTGGCAATCTGCTCAATCGCAGCGTCTTGACCAATGATGCGCTGCTTGAGGGTCTTGTCCAAGGTGAGGAGGCGTTCGCGTTCGCCCTGGGTCATCTGCTCGATTGGGATCTTGGTCATGGTGGCGACGGTTTTGGCAATGTCGTGGGCGGTGATCTCGACCTCTTGAGTCGGATGGGTCTTTTGCCACTTGGTGAGCTTTTTGTCGCGTAGCTTGCGGAGCTTGACCTCGTCCTCACGATGGATCAATGCTTGATCAAAGTCCTTATTGGATAGGGCGAGCTGTTTATCATGGCGAGCTTGAGCGATCTTGGCATTGAGGGTCATAACCTCTCGCGGAGCGCCCTCTTGGCCCATGCGCATGCTGGCACCAGCCTCATCCATGAGGTCAATGGCTTTATCGGGTAATTGACGAGCAGGCATGTAACGCGCAGCGAGGCGCACCGCAGCCTCGAGGGCATCTGGGGTGTAGGTCGCTTGGTGATAGGCAGCATACTTGGGGGCGAGGCCTTGCAAAATCTTAATGGCCTCCTCAATGGTGGGCTCTTCTACACGGACAGTCTGGAAACGGCGCTCAAGGGCGGCGTCCTTTTCGATACTCTTGCGGTATTCATTAAGGGTGGTTGCGCCGATGCACTGCATTTCGCCACGAGCGAGGGCGGGCTTGATGATGTTGGCTGCGTCCATGGCACCTTCTCCACCGCCAGCACCGACGATGGTGTGGATTTCATCGAGGAAGAGGATGACATTGCCGTCTGCTTTGACCTCGGCTATCACGGTCTTGATGCGTTCTTCAAATTGGCCTCGGTACTTGGCACCAGCGACCATCAGGGTCATGTCAAGTGCGAGCACGCGTTTCTTGGCGATACGTTCGGGGACTTGTCCTGCGGCAATGGCGATGGCGAGGCCTTCTGCGAGGGCCGTCTTACCGACACCGGCTTCACCCAAGAGCATGGCGTTGTTTTTGGTGCGACGTGAAAGGATCTGAATAATTCGGGCAATCTCGTGATCACGGCCAATGACCGGGTCGAGCTTACCCTCTGATGCCAAAGCGGTCAAATCCCGCGCAAAGAGATCGAGTGCGGGAGCCTTGCCCTTGCCCTGGAGCATGGGGTCTTGATCTTCGCCCTCTTCATCTGGAGGCGTGGGGAGCTCGTCACTCATATTCGATGGGGTGGAATCGCGCTCTTGGTCGAGCTCTTTACCCAAGCGCTCAAATACTGGCGGCACGATCGCCTCTGGAGACGGCTTAGCTTGGCCCGATGAGGGGATGTCAAAGGTTTCATTGGGGTCGATGTCGGCAATCTCTTGAGACAATTGCTTGATCTTAGCGTAGGTCAGGCCGACTTGGTTGAGGATGATTGTGCCAAGCCCCTCTGCATCGGCGAGCATGGCCAAGAGCAAATGGTAGGACTGGACCTCCTTGGAGCCTTCAGCGGAGGCTTCGAGCGGCGCACGCACCAAGAGACGCTTAAACCGCGGCGACATCGGCAAAGGCCGCGGCACCTTGTCTACGACACCGCCATCAGTAGAGGAGATATAGGCATCAATGCGCATTTTGAGATCAGCATATGAGACATCGGCCAACTGAAAGAGTCGACCCGCACGAATCGCATCACCAGCTTTGGCAATGGCCAAGACCAGGTGCTCTGTGCCCACGACGGTTTGGTGTAGCTGGCTGGCGATTTCCTCGGTAGCCAAGATGAGCTGTTTGCAGCCGTCTGTTAAATTTTCAAAGGGATTAGCCATGATTTGCCTCCTTATTATCTTTCGTCACCTGTGCGGCTGGCAACCAGTTGCGCGCGCCCCACATCATCAAACCTGAAAAAACCATCGCCAGGCCAAATGCCACCATAAAGGTCATACCATCATCTAGCCATGCGCCTAAAATTGCATAGATCGCCGAGACCAGCAGATTGGCCAAGGTCCCCACGGCCATCACTCGTCCAAAAGGCAACGCCAAGAGGCCAGCGCCCAGGATAGATGCCTCCGCCAAAACGGGCACCGGGCGCAACGCCACAATCCACCAGCAAGATGACACCGGCATCGCATCGCCCAACTTGCGGCGCATCCAGGGAGACCCCAGGCGCATCAAGCCATAGCCCATCGCCATGCTCACCGTCATGCCCAGCGTCGAAGCAAGGGTGCCCCAGACAGGGCCCAACGCCACCCCACAAGCGGTACTCACCAAGCTCGAGGGGATCGGCAAAAAGATATCACTGACCAAGAGTCCCGCCAAGACGCTCCCTGAGAGCCACGGGTGCGCATGGGCTTGGTCTACCCAATGCTGCGCAAAGGCATCCATTGATTCGCCCCAAATGCAAAAGGGGATAATCACGGTCACCATTAAGCAGAGTGCCAATGCGGTTAATTTGATGATCATTGAGCGATTCATTCAGCCCTCACACAAGCAGAACAGTCAGCAGCAATCTGCTGGCGCAATGCGTCAATCGACGGGAAATGGCACTCTGCGCGCAGGTGCCGCTTAAAATCAACGTGCCAGATTTCGCCATAGTGCAGTCCCGAGAGACCCGGCACATGGACCTCGACCGAGAGTGCGCCCTCCTCGACAATCGTCGGGCAGAGGCCGCAATTGGCTACCGCCGGCCACGCGTGACCATCGGGTAAGGTCGCAACCACAGCATAGACACCCCGTTGTGGCACCACTGCGCCACCCACAGCCAAGTTGGCAGTGGCAAACCCCAGCATCTTGTCAGCCAACCCTTTGCCATGGATGACCTCACCACTGATCGCATAGGGGCGAGAGAGCATCGCTGTCGCAGCGGTGATGTCGCCCTCTGCCAAAGCATGACGAATGCGCGTACTGGAGACAATTTCACCTTGATAGTGAGCATAGGGCAAGATCGAGACCGCGAGCCGATAGGCAGCGCCGTGGGCGCGAATCCAAGCCGGAGACCCCTCAGCCTTGCGACCAAAGCGCCAATTCTCACCGCAAAAGAGGACCGCCTCAGCGGCCGGCTGCGGGCCGCGTAATTGCGCCACAAAGGCTTGCGGATCGACGACGGCGAGTTCTCGCGAAAAGGGCAAGACCAACGCATGGTCAAAACCTAGCGCCTCAAATTGTACGAGGCGCTGGTCGAGCGTCATTAAGAGCTCCGGGCGCTTGGATGGTTGCAATACGCTGAGTGGGTGCCGATCAAAGGTCAGTACCCACGCTTGCCCCTGCACAGATCGAGCATGGGCGACGGCCGCCTTTAAGACGAGTTGGTGTCCGAGGTGGACACCATCAAAAAAGCCGGCTGCTATTGCGATGGGCTCACGCGTTTGAACGAGCCCAGCCAAGGCGCTATGGACTCTCATCGTTGCGATTTACGCTCCAAATAATCAGGCACCGAGATGATACGCTTGCAAAGCGCCTCGCGTGTCAATTCCAACAAATCCTGCAAGGTAATTGCCTCTTTGATCGTGAGCGCGCCAGACGCTTCACGGCGCAGGCTAGTCAAATAAGCACCCGTGCCCAAAGCTTGCCCCACATCGTGAGCCAAGGTACGCACATAGGTGCCCTTGGTGCAGGCAACGGTAAAGTCAACATCAGGCAATGCCACACGGTCTGCGACATAGCGGTAGATGTGGACAAAGCGCTGCTTGCGCTCGATCTCCTCGCCCTTGCGAGCGAGCTTATAGAGCGGGACGCCATTCATCTTGATCGCAGAAACCATGGGCGGGATCTGATATTGATCGCCGGTCAGGTCTTTCATTGCGGCTAAGAGTTGCTCCTCTGTGACACCCTCAGTGGGGAGCTCTTCGAGGATTTCGCCCTCTTTGTCTTGCGTGGAGGTGGTCTTACCGAGTCTAAAAGATCCCGTGTAGACCTTATCCCCGCCCATGACTTGGTCGGAGATTTTGGTACCCTTGCCAATCAAGATAACCAAGAGGCCAGTGGCCCCTGGATCAAGCGTGCCGCCGTGGCCGACTTTGGCGAATTGATACTTCTTGCGAATCGTATGCACGACATCATGCGACGTCACGCCAGCGGGTTTATCGACGACCAAAATACCATCGGGATCCGTAAATGGAGACTTAAAGGCCACCTTAATACTCCTCTTGATCGGCGATAGGATCGTCATCGGCAATGATGCCGAGGCTCTCGAGCTGGGTGATCACGTCAATGACGTGATCGCCCGTGCTGACCGAGTGGTCTAAACGGAAGCGGATCTTGGGGGTGTATTTCAATGTCATGTTGGCATTGACCAGGCGCTGAAAATCAGCGGCATGGCGCGCCAAACGGCGCAACCATTCACCAGCCTTATCCTCATCCATGATCGAGACCCAGACATCCGCATTGCGCAGATTGGGAGCCACGTCCACACGAGTCACCGAGATCAACCCCAGGTCGATGGATTCGGAGGCCATCACGCGATGCATATCATCACTAATTTCACGCAATAGCAAGCTATTGACGCGATCGGTACGACTAATACCCATGAATATCTCCTATCGATTAAAGGCTCTTGGGGAGCGGTTCCATCACGTAGCACTCGATCTTGTCGCCCGCCTCAAAGGCTTCAAAGCCCTTAAAGCCGAGACCACATTCCTGAGCACCTGATACCTCAGTGACATCATCCTTAAAGTGCTTCATCGTCACCAAGTCACCGTCAAAGACGATTTCCTTCTTACGAAAGATGCGATACTTAGCAGATTTCGAGAGGCTACCATCCATCAGCTGAGTACCCGCAATGCGGCCAAGCTTGCCGATGTCAAAGACTTGACGGATCTCAGCATGACCCTTGACGACTTCCTTATATTCCACAGGGATAAGGTCGAGCATGCAATTCTTGACAAAGTCAATCAATTCATAGATGATGCGGTAGGTCTGGATACGCACGCCATTTTGACGCGCGACACCCTGGACGCCCGGTTCGCAGTTGACATTAAAGCCCATAATGATGGAGCCACAGTCAGAGCCAGCACGCTGGATATCATTGGGGGAGACAGAGCCCACACCCGTATAGAGTAGCTTGATCGAGACCTTATCGCTCTTGATATCCTTGAGGGCTTCTTCGACAGCCTCAGCGGTACCTTGGGTATCTCCCTTGAGGACGACACCCAGTTCAGGCCGGCCATCGGCGCCCAAACGGGCCACCCAGTCGGTCATCGAGGCAGTCTGCGCAGAGGACAAAGCTGCCAAGCGGTTTTCTTCGGCGGCCTTTTCGGCCAATTCGCGAGCGCGGCGATCATTGGGGATCACTCTAAAGGTTGAGCCAGCGTCTGGTACGCCAGACAAGCCCGTGCACTTCACTGCGATCGATGGCGAGGCAGACTTAACCGGCTTGCCCACTTCATTGATCAAAGAACGCACCTTACCCCAATATTCGCCACACAAGATGACATCGCCAACATTGAGCGTACCGCCCTGGACGAGGAGGGTTGCCGTCGGGCCGAGGCCCTGTTCGAGCTGGGATTCGACGACCGCACCATTGGCACGGCGCTTAGGATTGGCTTGCAATTCGAGCACGTCAGCCTGCAAGATAATCATATCGAGGAGGTTTTCGATGCCGTCGCCAGTGATACCACTCACGTCACAGCAAACGATGCTACCGCCCCATTCATCTGGGGTGAGGCCTTCTGCTTGGAGCATTTGGCGAGCCTTCAAGGGGTTTGCCTCAGGCTTATCGCACTTATTGATTGCGACCAAGATCTGCACGCCAGCTTGGCGGGCATGCTCGATGGCTTCACGCGTTTGGGGCATGACACCGTCATCAGCTGCGACCACGATGACCGCGATATCGGTCAAGTTAGCACCACGAGCACGCATTGCGGAGAAGGCCGCATGGCCCGGGGTATCGATAAAGGTAATCTTGCGATCTTGGACATCGACCGTATAAGCACCAATGTGCTGAGTGATGCCGCCGGCCTCACCCTTAGCCACACGCGTCTTGCGGATGTAGTCGACCAAAGTCGTCTTACCGTGGTCAACGTGGCCCATAAAGGTCACCACTGGCGGACGCAAGATCAAGTCCTCGGGTTTATCCTCTGGGATATCATCATCAGCATCCTCGCTCTTAATCACAGGCTTACGCTCTGCGCTACGGCGGCTTTGCTGTTCATCAATGGTAAAGCCATACTTCTCAGCGATTTGCTTTGCGACCTCAACCTCGAGACGTTGATTGATCGAAGCCAAGATATTCAAGCGCATCAAGTCTGCGATCAAGATATTAGGACGCATAGCCATCAAGTCAGCCAATTCCTTAACGGTGATCAAGCCGCGCAGTTGGATGGTTTTACCCTCCATGACCGCAGAGCCCGTCGCCGAAGATGTCGCCGTGGTCGGCGTCGCACGGTTGGCGTTGTTAGCGCCGCCCTTATAAGGATTACCCTTACCAGGAGCAGCCTTGCCACCCTTTGCATTGCGATTCTTATTCCCGCGGAATTGATCGTTTTGCTCGGGCTTAAAGTTCTTCTTATTATTCGCACTCTGCATGGCGGCGCGTTGGTGATGAGAATGGCCCTCGGTAGCATCCTTTGCCGCGACGACAGGCTTGGCAGCAGGAGCAGGTGCAGGCTTGGCAGCAGGTGCTGGAGCTGGCTTGGCAGCAGGAGCAGGTGCTGGCTTGGCAGCAGGTGCTGGAGCTGGCTTGGCAGCAGGAGCAGGTGCTGGCTTGGCAGCAGGAGCAGGTGCTGGCTTGGCAGCAGGTGCTAGTGCAGGTGCGGGAGCTGGTGCAGGCTTGGCTTCGACAGGTTTATCTGTGGGAGCGGCTTCGGCAGATGCCTTTTTGGCTGTTGCCATGACCGCTTCGGCGTTTTTCTCTGCGTCAGCTTTACGCGTGGCCTCGGCCTTTTCGTTGCGCGAGCGCATGGTTGCCTCATGAAGAGCAAGCACCTTAGCCATTTGCTCAGGGCTGAGCTTGGCAAAGAATTTCTGAATGGTCTCCGCGTCACCATCCGTGAGCTTAGAAAAAGTCGATGAGACCTCGAGCTCAAGCTTTTTTGCTTGAGATAAGACAATCCCCGCAGGGACATTCAATTGTTTTGCTAATTCGCTTACGCGCATAATTATTCTCCTTGTGCATCGAGGTGCGCTTGGGCACGATCGTAAATATCTTGTAAAGTTTCAGCATCCAAGCCAGTCAGCTCAGCGACATAAGCCGGCTCAGCAATCACAATGCCTTCAGGTGAGTGAAAGCCCGCATCAAAGAGCTTCTCTGTCGTTGCCGTAGCGGTACCCAAAATTTTGCCCAAGTTAAAGAGCATCTGGTCACGCTTATTGTCAAAAGATTCCTCAGTCGTCTCTGCGGTGATGGCAGATTCTTCAGCCACGATGGAGACCTTCCAGCCGGTCAAACGAGTTGCCAAGCGGACGTTTTGGCCGCTCTTACCGATTGCCAAAGAGAGCGTGTCAGCTGTGACCGTCGCAGTAACAGCGTGATGCTCGTAGTCGAAATCCAAACGAATGGGCTCAGCAGGAGAGAGCGCCTGGCGGACGTATTCAGCGGGGTCTTCATTCCAGCGGACGATGTCGATCTTTTCGCCATTCAATTCGCGGACGATGTTGCGCACACGAGCGCCACGGACACCAACGCAAGCGCCGACAGGGTCGATTTGAGAATCGAGCGTCCGCACCGCGATCTTCGCACGACGGCCTGGGTCACGAGCCACGCTCATCACCTCGATGATCCCATCTGCAATTTCAGAGACCTCGATGCGGAAAAGCGCCTTGAGGAATTCTGGGCAAGCACGCGAGAGCTCCACCGCAGGACCTGAGGTCGCATTGCTCTGCACACGCAGCACAAAGGCACGAATCGAGTCACCCGGCATGCAATCTTCATTGGGGATGCGTTCTTTATAGGGAATCACAGCCTCAGTCTTACCCACCTCGACAAAGACATCCTTGCGAGCGATCAGCTTGACAGAGCCAGAGATAATCTCGCCGACGCGATCCTTAAACTCATCATAGACGTTCTTGCGCTCAGCTTCGCGGATCTTTTGCATGATGGACTGCTTTGCGGTTTGAGCAGCGATACGGCCCAATTGAGCAGGGCTCATGGGCACCTTCACGATGCTGCCTTCTTCAGCCTTGGGGTCAAAACGGCGGGCACGGCGCACGGTCAAAATGCCCTGTCCCTCGACGGTATCGGAGACTGCATACAGGTCATAGGCCGTGATTTCAAATGTCTTAGGGTCGATCACCACACGAAAGTCATCAGACGTGACGAAATTTTTCTTTGCGGCCATTTGGATAGCCGTTTCAATCGCCTGAATGATCACAGTGCGGCTTACGCCACGTTCACCTTCCAAATAGGTGATCATTGTTGCCAATTCAGTATTGCCACTTTTTCCACTCATTTCGTCGCTCCTTCTTTCGAGAAATCTAACCTTTTTTTTATAAACAAAAAAGAGCGGGGCCACGCCCCACTCCTCACGTTAAAACCTTTTTAACTGAAAAACTGGCCGTAATATATCACAAATACAATACCTTGTCAACCCCCTAAATGGAACTATTTAGAGAATTGCCATCACCCTAGGCGTTTGTCGAGAGCGATTTGCCACTCCCCTAGCAGTCCTACGCTACCCATCGCCGTCGACCACCAATAGGGAGCGCAGCGACCGTTTCAAAAGGCCGAAGGCCGTTCTAGGAGGCGTAGCCTCCTCCCCCGCCATTAGTCACAAGGCCGCGTCATCTTACAATTGGGATAACCCGAGCACCCCCAAAATTGACTCTCCTCTGGGGTACCCTTTTTCGCCGTACGCAAGACAAGCTTCTTACCACACTTCGGGCAAACGAGCTTATCTGAAGGTGCCTCATTAAGCCGCTCTTTGTATTTGCTAAATCTCGGCCGTGCCTGTTCTTCACGATCCACCATACGTGGCGCATGATGATCCTCAGCCCGCGACGCCTTGCGCTGCTGTTGCCGCTCAATAGCAACCACAGCCAGCTCAATCAGACACAAGATAAAGTTCGCCGTGACGGTCAAATCCTCCGACCGCACCCACTGCGCATAGAGATCCTTGATTTCGTCATCCAGATAAAACCAATCCCGATCAGAGACACACTCCATCGCACTGACAGAGACCAAGCGCCAGACACCCTTAATCTCAGAGGCATGGCCATCCCCACGACTCCACTTAGGCAAACGGTTTTGGCGCAGATAATCCTCGACCTCCAAATAGAGCGACTCAAAATTACCCACGGCATTTCCCCGACCGCCACTCATCCCCTTGACAATCGCCAGACGCCCCGCACGCGCAACCATCATCATTTGCTCCGACTGCTGAGCAAAGGCAAAAGTTGCCCGCTTGCAAAAGTCAACCGTCACATCATAGATCAGCGTCGCCAACTGAAAGCTCGCCAGTTCGCGATACTCACGATAAGCACATTTGTCATCTTCCATAATCAAGTATCCTTTCCTACCTTTAAGACAATCCGATCATCCGATCACTCAAGAGCCAGGGCAAGACAAGCCCTACAGCGGACGCGCACGAATAACCGCCTCCGCCTCAATATCCCACTTAGGATCCGCGACAGACTCGACAAAGGCCTGCATCTCTGCAGGCACCACGCCAACACCATCCTCAGTATCCTCAATAAAGACCCTCTCGCCCAATGACACCAGCCGATTAACATCAGAGATGAGCGGTTCAAGAGAGCGCGCATCCACCTGATCGAGAGCCATCAGCGCATCAAGTTGCACAAGCCACTCAGCCAGGCGCATCTGTTGAGCCTCCACATACTCAGTCAAAATCGTCGCCAAGACCCCCACCCGACACAAGAGCGCGATGCCACGCTCTTTCATTGCATCATCGCCAAATTCATGCGCCACGACAAAGTCCCGCAGACGGTCAATTTCAATCGCATCCCCCTCCTCAGAGACAGCGCACACCGGATCAATCGCACCAAAGCCACACGCAGCGAGCTGCTCATAGAGCCTTTGCCACACCGCATCACCAAAGAGCATCCGACGCGCAAGGAGTAGCGTTTTAACGCCGCCCAAGCATATGCCCACGCAATACTCGGGGTAGCGAGCAACGAACAATCATCATCACAATCAATACACATATCTAGGGAATCTTTGGACATAGAGGCTCCTTATTAGCGGGGGCACATCCCCCTTAAGTTGAGATCATTATAGCACCACCTCACAAAAGAAACAAGCCCAAAATAGCCCCAACACCCAAAATAAGGAGAGCAAGCTCGCCGCAACAGGCAAGAAGCATCAGGCATCAAGCAAGGGCACCGCTCCCGCCGTTTATTTTGTCCAGTCGCCAGACTCAATTGGCAAAGGGTGAGACGGCGAGGTACGAGGTGCGAGGTGCGAGGTACGAGGTACGAGGTACGAGGTACGAGGTGCGAGGTACGAGTAGGTCGCTTCGCTAGGACACTGCGGCACCCAGCCGCAATCAAGCAGGAGCACCGCTCCCGCCGGATATTGTCCAGTCGCCAGACTCAATTGGCAGAGTGTGAGACGGCAGCCTCATCACTAGCACTCGAGCTAGAGGCGCAGCCTCCTCAGCTGAAAGCGAGCTTGCGAGCTCTTATGGTATAGGGGTGACTGGGTCGCCGCTGTAAGGTCGGCAAGCCGACCGCCCTAAGGCACCTGCGGTACCGCTCTACACGACCGCAGTCGGTGCCCCACTAAAAAAGCCCTGCGGTTAAGCAGGGCTTTTTTAGTGGGGCATTGTACCGTCTCGATTAGAGGACGTTGCTGATGCGGGCCATTGCGGTCTGGACGTTGGTCAAGCTATTAAAGGCACTGATGCGGATGAAGCCTTCGCCGCACTTGCCAAAACCTGCGCCGGGGGTGACGACGATTTGGGCTTCGTTGAGGAGGCGATCAAAAAATGTCCAGGAGTCGCCTTTGACATCGACCCAGACGTAGGGGCTGTTGTCGCCACCAATGCAGGTGTAGCCGAGCTTGGTGAGGGTGTCGCGAATGATCTTGGCATTGGCGAGGTAACCGTCGATGAGGGCCTTGGTTTGGGCTTTGCCTTCTGGAGTGTAGATGGCTTCGGCGGCGCGTTGCACGGGATAGGAGACGCCGTTAAACTTGGTGGTGTGGCGGCGATTCCACATGGCATTCATATCAACTGCTTCGCCGGCAGCATTGTAGGCTTTGAGGCCTTTGGGGACGACGGTGTAGGCACAGCGTACGCCGGTAAAGCCTGCGGTCTTGGAGAAGCTGCGAAATTCGATTGCGACCTCTTTGGCTCCTTCGATCTCGTAGATGGAGTGAACGATGGCGTCGTTGCGGATGAATGCTTCGTAAGCGGCATCAAAGAGAATGAGTGCTTTGTTTGCTTTGGCGTAGTCGACCCATGCTTTGAGGGCTTCGCGGGATGCTGTGGCGCCGGTGGGGTTGTTGGGGAAGCAGAGGTAGATGACGTCGACGGGCTCGGCTGGGGGTGTGGCCACGAAACCATTCTCGGGGGTGCTTTCGAGATAGGTGAGGCCTTGGTAACGGCCGTCTTGGGCGGTGCCGGTGCGGCCGGCCATGACGTTGGTGTCGACATAAACGGGGTAGACGGGGTCTGGTACGGCGATTTTGACATCTTGTGCGAAGAGCTCTTGGATATTGGCGGTGTCGCATTTGGCGCCGTCGCTGACGAAGATTTCAGAGGGGTCGATATCGCAGCCGCGGGCTTGGAAGTCGTTGGTGGCGATGGCTTCGCGGAGGAATGCGTAGCCTTGCTCTGGGCCGTATCCGCGGAAGGTTGCGCTGTCGGCTAATTCTGCGGTGGCTTTTTGCATGGCTTGGATGCAGACGTCTGGGAGGGGCTGGGTGACATCGCCGATGCCGAGGCGAATAATGGGCTTATCTGGATTGGCTGCTGTGTAGTTATTGACTCGCTTTGCGATTTCTGCAAAGAGGTAGGAGGCTTGGAGCTTAGTATAGTTTTCGTTTACGCGTATCATTGTTTTATTTCCTTCTTGTTTCGTGGAGAGGGGATAGAATCCAGCGTCGATTATACCAAAACCAATCATCTGGGTTGGCTTTAATCTCGGCATCAAATTGTGTCATGACAGCTTGTGTCATGCGGAGTAAATCCTGTGTCGTGTCTTGATCGAGGTCTGGGAGGACTGGGGTGAGTGCTTGAATACTCTGCTTGGCGATCCCTGTGCGGGCAATGCTGACGGGGAGAATGGGGACATTGCCTAGGCGAGCAAAGCGCGCCATGCCTTTGTTAATGGGGATCTCTTTACCTAGGAACTGGGTTGTGAAGTCTGGCTTTTTACCGCGGACATCTGGGAGAATGGCAAATGCGCCACCATTTTTGAGATGGTGTGCAATGCGCACGAGGGTGGAGGTGGCGCGGGATTCGACGCTCTCAAAATTACCATGGCGCGTGCGCTGGATCCAACCCTCAACGAGGGGATTGGATTGTTTGCGGGCGATGGCCATGAGGCGAATGCCAAATGTCAAGCAGGCCATACCGGCTAATTCCCAGTTGCCCATGTGGGGCAGTGCGACAACCACGCCTCCATGGCGGTCGATGAGATCGGTGACAGCTTTGGATACGGCATCGAGGCCGTCGACATGCTGCTTAAACCACTCTTTGTCGACGTTGACGACGTGGAGCATCTCGATAAAATTCATCGCAAGGTTAAAGAATGATCTCCGGGCAATCTTGCGCACTTTGCTCGTGGGGTAATCTGGACCGAAAACTTCGCGGATGCGGTGTGTCGTCTCTCTGCGTAGGGGCCAAATCGTCCAAAAGAGGAGCCAGAGGACTCCTTTGAGGAGTGTATGTGCTACGCATAATGGGATAATGGAAAATGTCAATTGTACAACGCGCAGGGCGTAATACTCAAGGTAGTGCTTACTGGTTGGATTGGTCTTCATAGTTACACCATCCCCAAGTGTGGGGATGGCTATTCCTTAATACTCGGTCGTCTCGGCAAAATCAAGACGCCCAAAGCAGATGCTTTGGGCGTAAATCAAGCTTAGGCTTCTTCAATTTTAGGCAGGTTTGAGATGATGCCCGCAATATCATGACGGGTACGATTCATCAAATCTGCATTTTCTTGCAGGGCGGCAATGCGCATCTCAATTTGCTCAAAGGCTGACATTTGAGCATTGATGATCTCGTCGCGTTCGTCCAATGCCTCTCGCAGGGTGCGGTTTTCGGATTCAGCTTGCATGAGGATGCGGCGAGTTTGCAAGAGCTGCTGCAGGATTTCACCAGGATCACGATCGAGATCCTCGATGTGCAAGCCATCTGGAATTGGTGCCACAATTGTCTTGCCACAAGCCACACAGGGGACCTGCAAGCCTGCTGCACGATAATCAACAACGAGGTTATGTCCACAGTTGGGGCAATCAAAAACGATGTCAGATGCGGTGATCTCTGCCTCGGGCAAATCATCAATATCGACGGCGGGGTGAGTGGGTTCTTCTGTCATATTACTATCCTCCAAATCTGTTGTATGGTGCTAGTATCGCTTAATTCCCTTAAAATGTCAAGTGTAATCCTGTTAAAAGCGTAAAAATCTTACCTTTAAGAGTCAAAATAGGGCGTTTTGCCTCTTTTTGCTATTGTATTTAGGGGCATATTGTGATATGCTTGCCTTGTATTTTTAACAGTACTTCATCTCTTGAGGATCTCATCATGAAAATCATTTCCGTTTTATCTTTATCTCTTGCCGTACTTTGTTTGGGTTGTGCCGATAACTCTCTCGAATCGCAAATTGCTCAGGCTCAAGAAGCCTTTAATAATCGCCGCTATGCCGAGGCTTTTGTGCGCTATGAATCGCTCGCCAAGGAGACGGGCTTGACTGCCGATATCTGCTACAATCTGGCTCTCTGCTCATTGTATGAAAAGGACTACACCTCTGCTCGCGACTTTGTCGCCAAGATGATCGATGCCCAAGGCGCCACCCCGACATCAACCGAGCTACTCGCACTGATCGATTTAAACAATGGAGCCCCATCCCAAGCGCTCAAACGCTTGAAGACGCTTATCCTAGCAGAAAAATCCCCCGCTAAATGCGCCTTGCTTTTCACTCGCGCAGCGACAGTCTGTGCCGAGATGGGCAATTACTCAGCGGCTCATGCTCTGCTCTTACATGCTCAAGAAGCCGCCCCAATGGAGCCTTTGGTGAGATACAATCTTGGCGTGCTCTACATGGATCACCTCGAACAATACACCCATGCGGCAGACCATTTTGCCGTCGTCAAGCGTCTGGTAGACCAGAATACCCCCCTCTATCTGCGCACTCAAAAGCACATCACTAAGCTCAACGCCGTCATCGCTCGCAATACGCCGCCAGCAGCCAATCAAATCGATGCGGCAACCGCTGCCAGTGCTCTCGAACGCGCTAAAAAAGCACTCTCCGCCCACAAATGGTCCACCGCAGAAAATGCCTACCGCCTCGCCCATCGTGCCGACCCAACCAATTTTATCGCCATCAATACCCTTGCCAAAATCTACGTCATCCAGGGCAAGGAGGCCGATGCTCTCAGTGCCTATCAAAAGGCCATCAAAATCAACCCAAACAAGACCGAGTCTGCCTACAAAGCTGCAGAAATCGCCCTCCGACTCCGGCAATTTGTCCTAGCAGAAAAAATCCTCACCAGTGCCATCGCCACAATGCCAGATTCGCCCTTGCAAATCGAGCTCATGGTCCGAATCCACTCTGCTCAACAGCACTTCGCCGAGGCCAGAATCTGGGCTGAGTACTATCTCTCTCTCCTCAAGACCCCCTCTCCGGCTAAAGATGCCTACGCCAAGTGGGCACGCTCTCTCCCTGAGCTCTAGTATTTAAAAAACGTATATATAAAAATAAGGAAAGCAATGATCGGCATTTCTAAACTCTACATGGGGCAGACCGAGGCGTCTGATCCCCTGCGCTACGGCCGCATGAGCCAAAAGCTCCCCAGCCACCTCCTCCAATTCTCAAAAGACAAAAAGCCCATCGTCGTCTGGAATATCACCCAGCGATGCAATCTCAAGTGCAAGCACTGCTACGCTGCGGGCAATCCTGATGTCTCGACTGAGTGCTCCACCGAGCTGGTCAAATCGACCATCGACAACCTGGCTGCTTTCGGATGCCCAGTCCTCCTATTCTCTGGCGGAGAACCTTTCACCCGGCCCGACCTCCTCGAGCTCGCCCAATATGCCGTCGACAAAAAGATGCGCGTCGTCTTCTCGACCAATGGCACACTCATCACCCCCGAGATCGCCCAAACCATCAAGCAGATCGGCGCGAGCTATGTCGGCATCAGTATCGACGGACAGCAAGCCACCCATGATGAATTTAGGGGTGTCGCTGGTGCCTACGAACGCTCCATTCAGGCGATTCGCTACTGTCGTGATGCGGGTGTCAAAGTCGGTCTCCGCGTCACCATCACCCGAGACAATGTCCAAGACATCCCCGCAATCTTTGCTCTCATGCGCCAAGAAAAGATCCCCCGTATCTGCCTCTACCACCTGGTCTACAGCGGACGCGGCGCACAGATCACCAGCCACGACCTTAATGCCCAAGAAGCTCGCAATGCGGTCGACCTCATCATTGATGAGACGAAAAAAAGCTTCGACCTCGGTCACCCGCTCGAAGTCCTCACCGTCGACAACCACTGCGATGCTCCCTACCTCTGGATGCGCATGGTCAAAGAGGGTAACCCCAAGGCCGATGATGTCATGACCCTCCTCCAAATGAATGGCGGCAACTCCTCTGGCAATGGCCTCTCCTGCATCAGCTGGGATGGCACCGTCTACCCTGACCAATTCTGGCGCGACAAACCCGTCGGCTCGATCAAGGAGAAACCTTTTAGCGAAATCTGGGGCAACCCTCCTCAGGGCTCCCTCCTCGATCAGCTCCGCCATAAACCCGACCACGTCACTGGGCGTTGCCAAAACTGCCGCTTCCTCTCGATTTGCGCAGGTAACTTTAGAGCGCGTGGTGAGGCCGTCACTGGCGATATCTGGGGCGAAGACCCCGCCTGCTACCTCTCCGATGAGGAGATCGCACATGATACCCCCCCCCTCTCCTCACACATCTCTCCAGCAACAAAACTAACGGCTCTCCGCCCAACTTGCCATGATTGACTACTCCAGCTATCTCCCCATCATCACCCCCATTCTCATCGGGCTTACACTCCTATTTGCCCTGTTGGGGGGCTGGAGGGGGCTCTCTGGCGAAATCGCAGGCTTTTGCGCTGTTGTCATTGGCGGCATGGTCAGCTATTACGCCTACCCCTATATCTTGGACATGATTGTCCAATACATCGACACGGTGAGTCTCAATGCGACCATCTACAGCTTTCTCATCGCACTGGCGATCTTTATTATCCTCAGAAAGCTCACCGCCATCTATACCAAAAAGCTCCTCAACATCTTTATCGATCAGCCATGGAATGCCCTCCTCGGCGCACTATTTGGCGCAATCAAAGTCATCCTAATCGCCAGCATTGTCATCGGTGAGCTCGCAATGAACCCCAAGAAATCCCGCATTCAGACGATTGGGAGATTTTGGAAAGACGTAGGCACAACTGCCATCGACTTCATCGATGAGCAGACTGACAATACCCCCCTGGTCAAAGTCAAAAAAACACTCAAGAAACGTTCCCAATAGATGCCAATAATCTCCCCACAAGTTATCGAAGAAATCAAAGACCGCGTCGACATCATTGAGTACCTTGGTGCCTATATGACCATCAAGCGAGCAGGATCATCCTACACCGCATGCTGTCCATTTCACAATGAGAAGACCCCCTCTTTTCACATCAACCCCATCCAACGCCGCTACCACTGCTTTGGCTGCAACGAGGATGGCGACGTCATCAAGTTTGTCATGAAGCAAGACGGCCTCACCTTTGTCGAAGCCATCGAAAAGCTCGCCAAATTTGCCAATATCACTCTAGAGGAAAAGAAACTCGACTTCAAAGCCAAAGCCCGCGCCAAGCTCCTTCAGATCCATGTCGGCTTGGCAGACTTTTACCAACGCTGCCTCGCCCAAACCAAAGAGGCCTCCAAAGCCCGCGACTACCTCGCCAGCAGAGACCTCGACGACGAGATCGTCCAGCGGTTTAAGATCGGCTATGCTCCTGACAGCCAATCGGCCCTCATCAAATGGGGGCAAAAGTATAATTTTTCCATCCAAGACCTCCAGCAAACAGGCATTCTCAAGCCCCCCTACCACCCAGGCGGCTCCCCCTACGACCTCTTTCACGGCCGACTCGTCTTCCCCATCTGCGATAAAAATGGCCGCCCCATCGCATTCAGCTGTCGCGACCTGACTGGAGAGGCCAAGTCCAAATACATCAACAGCCCCGAGACTGACCTCTTTAAAAAGAGCGACACCCTCTACGCCTTTCACCTAGCCAAACAGGTCATTCTCAAATCGACCCCACGCGAGGCTCTCATTTGTGAAGGACAAATCGATGTGATCCGATGCCACGCTGCAGGTTTCCAAAATGCCATCGCCTCACAGGGCACCGCCTTTACCCCCAACCACGTCACCATGCTCAAAAAGGTCGCCGACTCAGCCATCCTCGTCTTTGATAGCGACAGCGCAGGACAAAAGGCAGCCCTACGCACCACCAAACTATTTCTCGCAGAAAATATCCCCGTCAAGATCGCCACCCTCCCTCCCGGCGAAGACCCCGACTCGCTCATTCGTACCAAAGGCCCCGATGCATTTCGAGAATGCCTCGCCAAAGCCCAATCCCCCGCCACCTATCAAGGTGCCATCCTCAAAGCCGCAGAAGCCAATCCCACCGCACTCGATGCCATTAAGCGTATCTCACGCGAGCTCGTCTCCACCATTGCACCCTGCACGGACCCCATTCTCATCGCTGCATTTCTCAAAGAAGCCGCCGAAATCGTCGCGCTCCCCATCTCAGCATTTGAGCAAACCCTAGAAGATGTCAAAGCACAAGCCCAGGCCGACGCACAGAGACGCGAATCCTACGCCCAGCAACCTGCGCAAAGTACAAAAGAAACCACCCAAGAAACCACTCAAAAAGACCCACCTGCAATCATCCACTACGATGATGGCGATCGCCCCGACGACGACGGCGAGGAGGTCATCGACGATTGGGACGGCGACATCGGCACCCCAGTCGACCAGTCCAAGGTAATCGATCGCCCCGTCGACAGGGATCGACCCATCGACTACGACCAGACCGACACCGAGACCGACACCAAGGATCCCATCCAATCATCCTACAAGGCCATGCTCATCACAGACAACCTCTCTGAGGCATTCTGTGAATTGCTCGCACACTATTTCCACGACCCAGATGTCATGGAGCTGCTCCTGGCACACCTCCCCCAGTGCTTTGTCAGTCAGCCCTACGCCACCAAGCTCTACACACTCGCCTGCGATGCCTATATCAAGCGCACAGACTACCTCGATGCCCCACAAGACGACCAAACATTTTGCGCATTTCTGCAAAAGATCTTCAGCAAAAACTCCCGCGTAGAATACGCCAAAGAGGTCACCCCCGTTGACCTCGCCAAAGACCTCATCAAAAAGTTCTGGCTCCTCGAATGCAAAACCCACCGTGAAACCCTCTCCCCAGACGACACCATCGGCAGACTCACGCTCACCGCCTCCATCAACCGCTTCACCACCCTACCCTGGGAAAATGCCAAGAGCTACATGAATGCCCAAGCCGCAGACAAGCTCCCTACTATCGCCACCCCCAAGCCTGTCGCCAAAAAGCAAAAACAAAAGTCCCTTGCCGACTTCGAGACCATGGTCTACACAGAGTCTGACGACATCCCTGATGACATGAGCGAACCCGACGACCAAACCCTCTACGACGAATCCATCTTTTAGGAGCGGCGGAGCCGCTAGAATGTGGCATGTAAAAGGTAGAGGCTAGAACGGTCGCCAGGCTCCCTTTTGGACTCCTCCTCCCCACCCCACAACATCGCACTCGCTCACCTAGCCTTAGCGCGAAAACCACTGCCAGAGGCGGTTGGTCAAGCGCTGTGAGGGGCTTTCGACGAGGCGATAAAAGAGCTCGCTGAGGGCAAGGTTGATCGGAATTGCACTAATCCCAACCACGGCCAAAGTCATCGCCGGATGGATGCCCCGCTGAGACATCGACACAAAGCTCCACGCCGAGACTGACATAATCACAAGAAAGTGGGTCAAGATCAACGAAAAAGAGCGCTTTCCCAGATAGACCAAAATAGGATGGGAGAGGCTCTTTTGGTAAAAGTCAGACATCCCACAACTCACGTAAATCAAGAGCAGAGAGACGGCCACGACCATCGATTCGCCCACCTCGCTAGGCAAAAGAAACGCTGGCACATGAGCAATCGCCACCCCTAAAAGCCCCCCCCCTGTCGCAAGGCCCGTCGACAAACTCCGCTGGCTATGCGCCACGATATCGGCAGCAATGACCCCAGCAATAAAAAACCAATAGATCGGCAGTGACACCGTTAAAGCAAGAATGACAAGATAGGCCAGGTAGCGTCTTTTGAGAAAAGCAAATCCAGCAATCGTAGCAAAGCTCAAGTAAGAGCCAATCAAGATGATCGGCATCACCCAAAGCACACTATTATAGGTCTGATTGCCATAGGCAATTGCCCCCCAGAGCCCATCATAGATGGCCGATTGCCAGGAGATCTCATGAGGTAAAATTGCCAAATACCACGGACTCCCCGTCACGGTGGAGACTTCGGGGAAATCAAAAGCTCCCAGCGCACCCATCGCCCAAGAGAGCAGTGTCATCACTAAGATCGGTAAGACAAATCTAAAGTAACGCATCGTGGCTTGCTTTTGGATCGTGTCGAGCGTACCGCGCTTAAAGACTTGATACGCTGGAATAAAACCGATAATCCCCAAAAAGAGCCCCAGGGCTAAAGGAGAATTCGTCAAAAGCGAATACGGGAAGTATTGCCAATAGGTTGCCGTCAACAGATTTGGTCCGATGCCGCACTCCCACCCGATAAAGCCCCACGGAGCAAAGGCCAAGAGGTAGTGAAAGATCACCACCGCCACACCAGCAACGCCCTTTAAGCCATCAATCCAATCTAAACGTATCATTAC
>CAYZIC010000010.1:0-28035 GCA_964478335.1 uncultured Lentisphaeraceae bacterium
TTGCGATGGGTACGAAAAAAGCCCCGCGGTGAGGCGGGGCTTTTGAAGTGCTTAAAAATTAAGCAGAGTGGCTTACCACTGAGATTCGCGGGGTGCGCGATCGCCACGGTAACCGCCACGGTCACCACGGTCACCACCACGGAAACCACCACGGTCGCCACGGTCGCCGCCACGAAAACCACCACGGTCGCCGCCACGGAAGCCGCCACGATCGCCGCCACGGAAACCACCGCGATCACCACGATCGGTGCGGGGCTTGGGCTGGGATTCGTTGACGCGGAGGGCGCGGCCGTCGAGATCTTGGCCATTGAGTGCGTCGATAGCCGCTTGGGCTTGTTCGCCATCAGGCATTTCGACAAAGCCGAAACCTTTTGAGCGTCCAGACATGCGGTCGATCACGACGCGCGCAGCGCTCACTTCGCCGAATTGGCTAAAGGCTGCATTGAGGGTTTCATCGGTTGTCGCATATGCGAGATTGCCAACATAGATATCCATGTTAATCTGATCCTTATGTATCAACCACGTTTGTTGGGTTTGTAACGATATGAGAGAGACACATCCCGTGGTCTTATGTATCTGTCGCAGACGTCCATGTCTGCCTAAACGGCAACTGCCAGGTTGCTGGCCAGCTGATCGTGCATTCAATCTGTATCTCTTATCTGGAGATACGGGATCACTATACGTGATCTTTTTTGAGTTGTCAACTCACTTTATTGGGTTTTGAGGCTTTTTTTTGCTTATTTGTGTTTCTTTTTATTAAAATTGGTTTTATTTTGCTTTTTTATGGGGCAAAGGTTTTTTTAAGAGGGTAATCCCTGTTGGTGCTTTGTCGAATCGTGCGGGATCTTTCTTGGGGGGCTAGGACGAGGGTCGCCTCCCACCCCCAAACCCCCTACTGAGTAAACTCAGCACAGAACTCCCCTCGCTGCGCTCGGCTCTCCTTGGTGGCCTGCGGCCACGGGTCGCTGAGCGGGTGGCGGAAGCAGTGGCTGCGCCACGCCTGCCACCTCGGTGGCAGGGCTCGCAAGCGAGCGGGACTGCGTGGGTGGCCTGCGGCTACGGGGCACTAAACTCGATCTGCGAGCGGTCTGTTTGCGCAACGTAGCGAGACTTGCGAGCTCTAGGGGGATTTTTGGTGCGTTTTGATGGGGGAATGGCGTGCTTTGACCTTGATTTTTGGCGGGGGTTGTGATACTATTCAGCTTTATCAATCTATTGAAAGGCTTTTATGAAACATCTTCTTTTTTCTACAGTTGTTTTGGTATGCGGTGCTTTAATTGTGGGCTGTGGCGATGATGCGCCAGCTCCGGTAAAGGAGGAGATTCCTCAGGCTCCTGTGAAGGAGGAGGTTACTCTAGAAAATTTTGACTGGAATGACGAGGCGTATTTGGCGCTGAAACGGGAGACGATTAAGGTCGTGTCGCTGGCTCAGGTGCAGGTGAGTAATTGCTGTGCAGAGGCGAAGGGTCGCTATGATGCGATTGCAGCGCAGTTTAAGCCAGAGCAGAAGGCTGAGCTTGCGGCGGCGTTGAAGGCTGACCAGGTCTATCAAGCTGCGCAGGGTGCGATTGCAGAGGCGAAGGATGCGTTGAAACAGGCGCGCGTCGTGGCTGTGAAGGCGTCTCAAAAGCCCGTCTTGGATCATTTTAAGAAGCTGACAGCTGCTGGCCAAAAGGCGCAGGATGAGATCAAGGCGCTGTTGGATCAGAGCTATGCGGTGATCAAGGAGCAGGATGAGGCTTTTCGTAAGCGGTTGGAGGCTAAGCAGGCTCCTGCTACGCCGGCTAAGCAGTAATCGTAAAGGGATCTCTCAATGGCTATGAAAACTGTTGCGGTGGTAATGGGTGGGAATTCGCATGAAGCGGAGATCTCGTTGCTCTCTGGAGCTCGAGTCTGTGAGGCGCTTGTTGCTGCTGGCTATACAGTGCGGGCGTGTCGGTTGACGCGTGATGCTGTCGATGAGATCCCGACAGATGTGGATGTGGTCTTTATTGCGCTCCATGGAGGCTATGGTGAGGGTGGTGATTTGCAGGCGGACTTGAATGGTCTGGGTCTGCCCTACACGGGGCCTGGTGCGCAAACGAGCCGCATTGCGATGGACAAGCTATTGACGCGCAATCTATTGGTAGGTGCAGGCATCCCGATGGCGGCGAGTACGTCGATTGTGGATGATGCGATCCCGCAGGTGTCGCCGTTGGCCTTGCCGGTGGTGGTAAAGCCACCGCGCGATGGATCGAGTGTGGGCTTGTCTCTGGTGCAATCTCCTGAGGGGTGGCTGGATGCGGCGGTATTGGCGTGTCGGGCAGATCCTAAGGGAGAGGCGATGGTCGAGGCGTACATCCCTGGCCGTGAATTAACGGTCAGTGTGGTGCGTGGGCGGGCTTTGCCTGTGGTGGAGATCGTGGCGCCGGGTGGTTGGTATGATTATGAGGCGAAGTATGCGAGTGAGCAGACGCGGTACACCTTTCCGAAGGAGGATGAGGTAATGGCGCATTTGCAGCGTCTTGCGGAGCGGGTCTTTGAGGTGCTGGGCTGCCGTGGAGTCTGCCGGGTTGACTTTAGGTTGACTCCGGAGAATGAACCGTATGTGCTGGAGGTAAATACGGTGCCCGGGTGCACGAGTCATAGTTTGTTGCCTATGGCGGCTGAGCGAGCTGGGGTTGCCTTTGAGGCGCTCTGTGCGCAACTGGTGGAATGTGCCCAATGTGACGAGTCGAACTAAGATAGGTATAGCATGGCAAAGAAGAAGAGATCCTCAAAATCCCAATCGGCACCTTTTAGCATGGCGACAGTGTTGCAGTCGGTGCTTTTTAGAAAGAGCCTGGGTCTGGTTGCTTTTATTGGCTTGATTTGGGGCGTGGGTGCTTTGATCTCGTGGGGGTATGCGCGCTACTTGACGCAGAATAAGTTTTTTCATTTAGAGCCCGACCAGGTGGTTATCCGTGGTTGCCAGACGTGCCCACCCGAGACGATTAAGAGCTGGCTTGAGCTGGATCAGGGAGAGGGATGTAACCTCTTTACGCTGACGCAAAGTAACAAGATCGATCGCATTAAGGCGAGTGCGCCTATTTTGCGCAATGTGTCGATGTCTGTGAAGCTGCCTAATCAGGTGGTGATCACGATTGAAGAACGCGAACCGCTTTTGCGTTTGCCTCGTCAGTACATGATGGTTGATCAGGATGGGATGGTCTTTCGTTACCGGCATCTGCGTAGCGGCTTGCCTATGGTGTGTGATTTTGAAGAGGCGACGACGCTGGTGCCAGGCGAAACGCTCCCGCAGTACATGATGGCGGCGATTCATTTGGCGCAAGCTGCGAGCGTCATTGATTTTGGCGATCGTCTGACGCGCATCGCCTTGCTCAATGCAGCGATGCCTGATGATGGATTGATGTTGACCTTTGCCTCTGGTAAGCAGGCAAAAATTGCATGGCCGGATCTCTCGACGGAGTCAGCACAATCGCCGGTCATGGTCAAAACATTGCAACGATTAGCAATGGTGATGCGTTCGCCAAATAACTTGAGGGCGGTCTTTTTTAATGCGACCGTGCCGATGATCATTTCAACGTCCCACTAGGGGCTATAGAGGAGCCTATCGATGAGTACACCGATTGTAGCCCTAGATGTGGGCACAGAATTCACCACTGCTGTTGCGGGTGAAAGCACCGACAAGGGAATTGAGATTTTTGGTTCGGCGAGCGTGCCGACCTATGGGGTAGCCAAGGGGCAGATCGTTGACATCGAGCGTGCGACGGGGTCAATAAAACAGGTCATCCATGCGCTCTCAGATTCGGCGAATATCACGGTCAATACGGTGCTTGCGACCTTTTCGTCTGGTTCGGTGCACTATACCACCTGCACGGGGCAGCACACGATCCACCCCAAGGAGGCGATCACGGAGGACGAGATCTATGCAGTACTTGACAATGCCAACTCAAATCCCCTACCCGATGACCACGTCTATCTCTATTCTTTTAAGCAGCTCTACTCTGTGGATGGTCAGCCTGGGGTGAAAAATCCTCTGGGTATGCGCTGTGGCAAGCTCGAGCTCAATACATTGCGTGCGTCTGCGCCACAAATCCATGTGGAGAACCTCCGCACGGCGATCGAAAATGCCTCTTTGAGTGTTGCGCCTGGGGACATATTGCTCTCCCCAGTTGCCGATGCCTATGCCTTGGCCTCTAAGGAAGAGCGCGATGCGGGTGTGCTCGTCATCAATTTGGGAGCTGGCACGATTGATTACATTGCCATTGCCAGCAGTATCGTCATTGCCTGCGGTTCATTGGCGGTGGGGAGCAAACACATCAACAATGATTTGGCCAAGGCCTTTCAGATTACCATTCGGCAAGCGGAAGTGCTCAAAATGAATTTTGGTGCGGCGATCATTCAGCCGGAGCATGCAGATGACCGCACGACGCTACCTGCGAGCTTTGGCACGGTGGCGCGCTCGATCAGCGTCCATGCGATCCAAACGGTGATTAATGCGCGTTTGGATGAATCACTGCGGATTATCCAGGAGACGCTGCAGCAGCAAGGGCTCTTGCATATGCTCCACGATCACATCATTTTGACCGGCAGTACGGCTGCGCTACCGGGTATCGTCAAGCTCGCAGAAAACATCTTTCAAATACCGACTCGCTGTGCGAGCGAGATCCACGCAGTCAAATGGCTCAACCCGCCCCCCGACATCAACCAATACAGCAGTGCGGCAGGAGCCGTCGTCTGGGCGGCGAAGCATGCCACCAATAAGCAGGATCCATCTGCTGGATTCATAAAAAAAGTGATTAACTTTCTCGTCAACTAAGGAGAGGCTATGATTGCAGACGATTTTATTTTGATTGCTCTTGGTGGTGCCGCTTGTCAATTGGCGACAGCGATTCATGCGCACAACCGGGGTGGCTTACGCACGCTTTTACTTGATACCGATGACACGACCGCCAACCAATTCGAGCCTACAGATGGCCTCAATATCCAGCTTTTTGGCACGGCTCGCCTCAGTGGTAAACCTACAGGAGGTGATATTGCCCTTGCCAAGAGTGCCTTTAATGACAATGCGCCCGAGATTGCGACCTTTTTAAATAGTGTAACGACGGCGATCGTCTTGACGTGCACAGGAGGCGGTACCGCAGGTGCGATGCCAGAGATCCTCGAGCTCCTCCAAGCACGGGGCATTGCGACGCTCACGATCGCAACGACACCGTTTGCCTTTGAGGGGAGCTCCCGTCAAACGGCATCTCGTGCGATCATTCCAATTATTGAGGAAATGAGCGAGGCGATCTCGATCATTCCTCTGGATAGTCTCTGTCCTGCGATCGACCAAGATCAAACGATTACAGCGACCTTTGTCCGAGTGGCGCAGATCCTCTGCGATCATGTCAATTCGCTCTGGAAGCTGATCGCAAAACCAGCATTTTTGGCCTTTGATCTCGTCAAATTCAACAAGCTCATTAGCTCCTTTACTGGGGCGAAGATGCGATTTGCCTCGACGCTCGCCTCTGGCGATACGCGCGCCATCGATGCGACAGAGGCGCTTTTGCACCATCCGCTCTTTATCGATAAAAATCAAAACCTCTTGACGACCGCAACCTATGTGCTGGTCGGTATCCGGGCGACGGATTCGCTCAAGCTCTCAGAAATCGCCAATGTCATGGCGTGTCTGCGTAGCCAATGCAATGCGACTTGCGAGATCGACTTGGGCACGAGTATCGACCCAGACTTGGGGGATGATCTCGCACTCTCGGTGATCGCCTTGGTCAATCCCAATGCGCCTCAACCAGACCTCCTCGATGACGCTAAGCCTAGCACCAAGCCCAAACGCCCGAGTAAGGGTAAGCATAAGATTGGCCTGTCAATGGATATCTTTGCCGATGCAGACAAGACTTACCACAATGGTGTCAATCTCGATACGCCAACTTACGAGCGTCGCAACATCCGCCTCAGGCGTTAACCATGCTCCCTGGGCTCCCAATGATCGAGACGATCAATCAATTTCTCGACCAGATGCGCTACCGTAAAGGGTTCGCGCAGAGCACGATTAGTGCCTACCATGCCGACATCACCTATCTCTGTGCTTTTCTCCACAAGCGACACATCAGCTCGTGGTCGCAAACGACCTATGCACTCTTGCTCGATGCGATCTCGGATTTGGGGGAGCGAGACTATGCTCAGAGCTCAATTGCACGATTTACGGCGTCGTGGCATTCCTTTTTTCAGTGGCTCTATATCAAGGGACTCCATCATGTGGATCCATCGGCTAAGATCATCATTCGTAATCAGTCGAGGCGTTTGCCTAAGATCATTCAGGAGCACCCACTCATTGAGCTAATCGAGATGGTACCGTTTGATTCTGGTGAACATACTCGCAATCGTCTCATACTCGAATTGCTCTACAGTTGTGGGCTACGTGTGAGCGAATTGACCTCGCTGGCGATTGGCAATATCAACTGGGTCGATCAGCTAATCTTGATCAAGGGTAAGGGGAATAAGGAGCGGCAGGTGCCTTTTGGGGAACACGCACTCGATGCGATGGGGCGTTGGCTGCCCTATCGTGAGCAAATCGTGAAGCAGGCTAAGGGGGCATTGCGTCAACGCAACCAGTTGCCGGGTGCGCCGTTGTTGATTGGTCCTCGTGGAGGCCAAATGTCTCGGGCGACGGTGGCGCAGATTGTGCATGAGACGATTCATGCGCACTTGCCTGAGGGATCTGAGGCTACCCCGCATACTCTGCGGCACGCTTTTGCTACGCACCTATTACAACATGGCGCTCCGATCAATGAGATTCAAGAGCTCTTGGGTCATGCGTCGATCTCAACAACGCAAATCTACACGCATGTCGATGAGGCGGCAATCGCGGAGATCCACCGCAAGTTTCATCCACGAGGCTGAGGCGGCTACGCCGCTGGAATGTCGAATGTCGCGGTGGGAGCGCCGCGACCTATACACGACCGTAGGTCGTGCCCGCACGGCGAGCTTGCGAGCGAGTAGCGTGGGTGGCCTGCGGCCACGGGTAGTGGGGCCTGCGAGGTTTTTTAACCACAAAAGACACAAAATCCAATGAGGGTACGCCATGGGGGCTCGTGCCTCGCTCCAATGGCGCACCCTCATTGGATTTTGGGATAGCTAGAGGTGGGGCTGCTGCCCCACACCCTGCTTATTGACCTGACGGCGTTGTCGACTTGCTCACAAATGACTGCGGGCTACTCTGCGAGCTCGTCAAAGATGTCGGTAGCGACCATGGATTCTTGTCCATGGGTGATGGCGGCGAAATCGCCTGCTACGGCATGGCGATAACAACCAACGCGAGCGGCAGCTTCGATGCCCATGCCACGTGCAATCAGGCCGGCAATCATGCCGGTGAGGATGTCACCCATGCCTGCTGTTGCCATGCCGGGATTGCCGGCCATGCAGATCCACACGCCGCCGTCAGGATTGGCGATCAATGAACGCATCCCTTTGAGGACGACAATAGCGTGATAGCGACGGGCGAGCTCTTTTGCCGCGGCGACGCGGTTTTCTTGGACTTCTTTAGAGGTGATCCCTAAGAGGGTTGCGGCTTCGCCTGGATGTGGCGTGATCACCATGCTTTGGGCGGGATCAGGACGCCAGCCGTGCTCGTACATGTCGGCAAGATAATAGAGGGCATCTGCGTCGACGACGATGCGCATCTTTTGGGTCTTTTGAATAAATTGATGGACGATATGGCGCACATGGTCGCTGCGTCCGAGGCCAGGGCCGATGGCCGCTGAGGTATATTTGCCGCTGTAGAGGTCGTCGAGGAAGGAGCCTGCAATAATGGTATCGCCAGCATGGCGGACTTTGAGGATTGCTTCCGGGAGGTGGACGGCCGCAGCAATGCAGGAGCTCTCTGGGACGGAGAGCGTGACGAGGCCCGCGCCCGAGCGTAGCACGCCTAATCCCGATAGGACTGGAGCGTGTGGATAGCACTCCGACCCACCAAAGATGAGGGTGTGCCCAAAGGTATTCTTACAAGAGTCGAGCTCGCGGTCGATAAAGAATGATGGACGCATTTCTGGATAGGCGAGCAATTCAAATGGCGGGAGGTCTATCGAGGTGGCGGTCTCGTCGGAGGTGTCGAGCTGTTTGGTGCGTTGCTCGTCGTCGTATTCGTCTAAAAGATCATTGGGGATACCGATGTCGACGACGTGGACATGGCCGAGATACTTCTGGGCGGAGTCCTTGCAGAAGCCGATTTTGGGGCGGGTAAAGGTGACGGTAAAGTCAGCCTCAACGGCTCCGCCAAGCGCCTCTCCTCGATCGCAGTCGAGCCCTGAGGGGGAATCAATGGAAATGACGATGTTGCGTTTGCCGACGCGATTCATCCACTGCACGGCATCTGCGGTGATTTGACGAAGCTCGCCCTTGGCACCAATGCCCAGGAGGGCATCGATGATGAGCGCTTGGCGGGGAAAAACCGCCGAATCAAGCCAGGCGTCCTCTTCCCACGTGTCATGGGTGACGCAAACGCGATAGGGTACGCCAGCATTGTGCATGTCTTCCCAAGCACGTCTGGCATCGCCAGAGAGCTGTGCAGGCACGCAAATCATGAGGGCCATGACATCAAAGCCGTCTTCTTTGAGGCATTTTGCAACGACGCATCCGTCACCGCCATTATTGCCAGTGCCGATGACGACGACAATCTTTTTGTAGTGGCGGCGTGTGGCGATGCGTAAGGCGAGCTCTGCTACAGAGGCCCCTGCTCGGCACATGGCCATATAGGAGGAGACTCTCCGCCGGGTAAAGGCTGCGGTCTCAATCTTACGAATACCATCGACGCTAATCCAATTCATATCAAGATTCCTCTTGGGGACGCTTACTTGTGAGTGGGGGGGACGGGAGGTGTCGGCGCTTTGATGACGGAGTCTTTGGGGACGACGTTGGCATTAAAGTCGACGGGGATAGCGCCTCCTTCGGTCATGGTCATGAGCTTTTTGTCCTCTGCGTGGGTGCTCTTTACCTCAATCTCGTCATCGGTTTCGTCGATCGCTTCTACGATGCCTAGGCGCTTGGCGTTGCGGATTTGGATCAGAATGGGCTTATCTTTGATCAGCTTGTCGTCGCTGTAGATGATCAGCATATTGTCGATGGCTTTGATCGATTGGGGGGTGATGCCACCGACGTAGATCTCTTTGTAATGAAAGGAACCCGGCAACGCAAAGAAGAGCCCCTCTTGTGGGATATCCATTTTTCGCAATGGGGTGGCGGTGATGGTGATGTCGGAGTAGCCCTGCTTTGAGCGGAGTATCGCAGTCTTGACGCTAAAGCGAGAGGTGGGGCGAGCATCCCATGCCGGGTCGCCATAGAGCGCCACGACATCTCGATCATGCAAATAGCCAGAGATGTCCTTGGGGTCGACTTTGGTGCGCGCGATGACTTCGGCGAGATTGCTCGGTCGAGGGACAGTCAATTGACCAAACTTGGGGAGTTTGAGATTGGCATAGGGCGGGCAGACATTGTAGAGCCACGCAACAATGCGGGTGTTGTTGAAGTGGAATGCTTCCGTCAAGCTGTAGAGCCCCGCCCGATCGACAAAGGAGCCCTGTGTGCCCCACCCCATGGTACCAAACCAGGTGGTCACGGTGTAGCCGACAAATTGATAAGCGCCGCCCGTGTGCATCCATGACGTAGCCATACAGTCGACCTTGTCAATGTCGCCAATAAGGCAATTGCCTGTACCGAGGTAGACTTTAGGCTCGGGGCATACGACGGGGAAGAAGCGTTGCTTAGTATCCCACGCGACAAGCTGTCCGTCTTTGTGACGCATAAACATATTGGGACCGCAATAGCCCATACTCCAGTCGTGCTGGGTGGCATGACCAGAAGTGGTGACCATCTGGACGCGATCTTTGACAAGCGCTTGGATGACACCTTGGGTATTGTCGGTGTCGCAGGGGTGAGTTTCCTCAATCTGGCGTGCACCATCCCAGGATTTCATTTTACCGCGGTGATCCTCAGAGTAGCGGGTGCCTTTAGCAAAGGCCGACAGATCACACCCAGCGCAGTCAAGGATGCGGTTGATGCGCAATGGTTTGTCGTACTCTGCGATACGCAAAGCATCGCCAACGGTATAGCCAGTGAGGATTGCCCACAGCGAATCGACAAAGATGTCGTCGTCTAAGCTGCGCATCAGGTTGGAGATTTTGACCGTAAGGGCATGGCCAGCATCGTCTGGTTTGGAGACGATACAGGTGTATCGGGGCAGACGCTTTGCGAGCGGAGCACGCACCTCCTCGATCTCTTTGGTATAGGTATGAATGGTCGCACCAGGGTATTTGTGCTGGAGGGCGCCGACAACGGCGCGCCATTCAGGGTCGGCAAAGGTGGATGCTTTGACGACAATCGCATAGCCGCCGAGCTCTTCGGCGGTATATTTTGCGGGATAGGCGGGGCCTTTGATTGGCTCCTTAAGGGGCTCTTGCTCAGCCGCGACAGCACAGACTGCGGCCATGAGGCAAGTTGCCCAAATTAGCGGTTTGTACATGTGGAGAATTCCTTAATTCATGCTAGAACGATCCCAAGTGTGCCATTCTTCGGCGCGATCCTTGGCGAAGTGCTTGAGCCACAATCCGAGGGAGAAATTCATCTCTGCATCGTGGCTATAGCGATCCTCTGCGGTATACGCAGGCAGATAACCGACCGAAAATCTAAATGTCATACAGTCGAGGCTGTAATCGAGCGAACCGCCGATTTCCTCGAGGTCGCCTTTATCGATATCATATCGAGCATAGATGCTCGAAGACCAAATATCACTCCACGTATGACGGATGCCGCCATAGATCAGCGTGGTATCGAGCGTGTTGATCCAATTGGTATCGTAGAGCTCGTGGTCTCTGGCCAAGAGGCCAGCAAAGAGCGTGGTCTTGCCCAAACGGTAGTTGGCATTGACATCAATGAATGCCATCCGCGACTGCTCTGGGTCAAACTCAAGGGTGGTGGAGAGGGAGAGATCTTTGGATGGCGTGTAATTCGCCGCCACACCTAAGACACGCAGACCGGTTTCGCCCTTGTGCGTGTTGCGCTTGGCGGTATCTTCACGATAGATATACTGATAGTCGTGATCGGCATTGTCCATGACAAAGACCCCATAAAGGTCAATATCAAAGATCGGCTCGAGGGTGCCATCGTCGGTTTCTTTGGTAAAGAAGTTTGCCACACCGAAGCGAATCCCATTGTAGGTCTTGGCAGGTGCGTAGCCGTCACGGGCGAAGTCGTCATTCCACTCATAGACACCCTCGGCACGATCAAATCGATAGGTCGAGCGTCCATTGTTAAAGCCCGACACGCTTGGCACATAGGACCAGTCGAGGTAAGGCTTCATGTCGTGGTGGATGCCGTCGTCAAGCTTGGCGTAGTAATTGGCCTGCAAGCGGGCGCCGACTTCACCATAGATACGCGCACCACTGTCGTGGTCTTGACTATCGGAGTAGGTGGTCAACCGCACCCCAGCGCGAGGAGTCAAGGTGACCCCTTGGGAAAGGGTAAATGGTCTGCGCAAGAAATGGCGCATATCGGCACGCGTCAACCGATAGTCCGCCCAGGGACCTGGTTGTTGGCGATAAGTATCGACAGCACCTTTGTAGAAAGCCGGTTGGCGCGCAATAAAGGAGATCGAGTTGATCGAATCATGATAGATCTTGCTACCAGTAAAGAGCTCAGTCGGCATCGTGTCGATCCAGATTTCGGGGAGCTTGGTCACGCCAGCGATGAATTCATTGAGCGGGCCACTGACCACAATACCGAGCGAGAGGTCATTCTCAATATGCTCATAGGCAGTAAATGAAACCGGCTGGGAAAAATCGAGGTGTCCCTTGCGGTCGAAATCTTCTCTAAACTGCGAATCACTCAGATATTCACCACGCAGATAAAAAGAATCTCTCGGCGAGAAGTCCGCACGATGGGCAAACTTGAGCGAGTAGCGATGCTCATCATAGCCGCTGCTCCAGTTTTGATCTTCGGTGGAGGATTCTTCGCGATCGTTGACGAAGTAGCCACTGAGGAAGCCGCGTTGATTCCAGCGATCCGCCGCCCAGCGAAACGTCTGACCGAGGCCGACACCGCGCTTGCTCATGAGGTCGACATCCGTACGCGCCGAGAGATAAGATCCCGCAGCAGAATCCCCCAAGAGAGGATAGAGGTAGCCTAGTCGTAAAAAAGCACCCAAGTCCGAGCTATAGCCCGGCATGGCACGAATGCCATAGTGAGTATTGAGATCACGATAGTAGTAAGGCATCCAGAGGAACGGTATTCCCATGAAACGCGGGACGACGTTCTTGATCTCAAACCATTCCCCATCCTTGTAGTTGATTTGTCCCGCTACCGACCAGTGCCAATGTCCCTCAGGATGGTTACAGGTCGTAGCCACGGCCTTACCAGAGCTAAAGACCCCATTATCCCCCCGAGACAGTCCATCACTCTTGACGGTAAAGCCAGCGGCTTGCAATTTGCCCTCGCTAAAGGTCACCGCGCCAGTTTTGACATCATATCGGCAATGATCACCAGCCCAAACCTGCTCTTTGCCATTCAAGATTTTCACCCTGCCCTTGGCATTGATGATATTTTGACGGCGGTCAAACTTAGCATAGTCAGCCTTAAAGGTAATCTGACCATAAGTAATGTGGACAGAGTCTTTAAGTTCGAGCTCCTTATCGGTCATGGAGCCAGACATATGCTTAGCGTGGAGGTTTAGCGATGCATCCGTTTGCGCGGGCAAGGTCAATGCAGCTCGCACCTTGTCCAACGGCTTTGCCTCGCAAATGGAGACTCCGCAACCAAGCAAAAAACAGATAGCAAGCAAATTACACAAGGGATTTTTCATCATATTTAGAGATCCTTCTAACGTCTCAACTCATGCTACACGGTAGCGTTCTTTGCCTCATTGGTCGCATACAAGACATGGTTGTCCCGATCCAAGATGGCAAAAGATTCAGGATGGCGGGCGAATTCTGACTTAAAGGTCATCTTGCCAGAGTATCGTTTTTGCATATCGACAAGCATCGCCTCATCCTCATGGCGCAAGCGATCCATGACCGACGGCGCGACCAAGATCTGTAGATCTGTCGGGCCAGGCATTTTTTCTTGTTTACGCATGATCGCCGTAACCTGTCTCTGGATATCGACACTGAGCGCCAGCGGCGATTTAATCACGCCATGGCCGCGGCAATAGGGGCAATCGACATACATTTGTGAGAGCAAGCTCTCCTCTTGACGCTGACGGGTCATTTCCATCAACCCCAAATCGGAGATCGGCAAGACATTGGTGCGTGCGCGGTCACGCTTGACAGCAGCCTTCATCGCCTTGTAGATTTGGTTTTGGTGTTTACGGGATTTCATATCGATCAAGTCGATAACGACCAAGCCACCGATATTACGCAAGCGCATCTGCCGAGCGACCTCCTCGATAGCCTCAGTATTGACCTCGAGGATGGCATCCTCTTGAGAGCCCTTACCGCGATGGCGCCCCGTATTCACGTCGATAGAGATGAGCGCTTCGGTTTCATCGATGACGAGGTAGCCACCGCTAGGCAATGGGACCTTACGTCTAAAAGCCTCCTCCATTTGGTGCTCGACACCATAGTGATCAAAGACCGGTAAGTGGCCTTCATAGCGAGTAATCACGCGACGAGCACGGCGCGAAATACGGCCCGAGACCTCACGAATGCGCTCATAGGCATCCTTATCGTCAATGACGACGCGATCGACATCCTCAGTCAGCCAATCACGCACCACACGCTCGACCAAATCGGGCTCTTCGTAGACACAAGCAGGCGCCCGCGTCTGGCGAATATTATCCTGGAGTTGCGACCAGACATCAAGAATATTGCGCAAATCGCGGCAAAATGCCCGCTGATTTGCCCCACTGCCCACCGTTCGGGCAATGATCCCTACCCCATCAGGCAGAGGCAATCGATCTAAAATCTTTTTCAGGCGGAGGCGTTCTTTGCCATCGGCAATTTTACGCGAGACACCGCGGGTAGTTTTGCATCCAGGCATCATAACCAAATAGCGACCAGGCAAGCTGAGGTTTGCCGTGACACGCGGTCCCTTAGTGCCGATAGGCCCCTTGGTCACTTGCACCACGATCTCCGATCCTGGAGGAAAGCGCTTGGCGATATCATCATTAGAGATCTTGCGACGACGCGACGGACGCGGTTCGTCATCCTCATCGAGCATGGCATCTTCATCAGGTAGCATATCCCAATAGTGCAAGAAGGCATTCTTTTTCAATCCGATATCGACAAAAGCGGCCTGCAGATCGTGCTCGAGGTTTTGGATACGCCCCTTAAAGACACAGCCCACAAGGCGCTCTTCCATCGGGTGCTCTACCAAAAATTCCTCAACGCGACCATTTTCTACGACCGCTGCACGCGTTTCAAGCTTCTCGACATTGATCACAATCTCGCGCTTCTTTGCGTTGCGCTTAAACAACCATTCAAACATTTGACCTCCCTTACGTACCCAGTACGAGACAGTAGATAAAAGCGACGATTTCGCCTTTCTATCCCTTTTTTTACGCATGGTTTATTCCTAAGTGATTTGTTAACACAGCAGGCCTCACGGCCCATCAAAAAATGTGTCTGCGGAGCCTTCCGTGCACCGCGACACTTTGCACAATCCCTACCGCTAGCAGCATTGTTAGCATAAAAGTGCCCCCATAGCTGATGAAAGGCAACGGCAAACCCGTAATAGGCACCAAGCGCACAGTCATCCCAATGTTGACAAAGATATGGCAAAAAATCAATACCGACATACCGATACAGAGTAGTTTCCCAACGTTGTCCTTGCAGCGCGCACCCACAAAAGCCATCGGCAAAAAGAGCCCAATGACATAGAGCGAGAGCAACACCACAGCACCACCGAATCCAGCCTCTTCAGCCAGTACGGGGAAAATAAAATCATTCACCGACACCGATGCCGGCAAATACCCGAGCAGATTTTGTGCGCCATTAAGATAGCCCTTGCCCCAGAGACCTCCAGAGCCCACGGCAATCTCAGCTTGACGCGCATTATACCCACTCCCATAAATATCCTTATCAGGATTTAAAAATACCTCTACACGTTTGACTTGATGTTCGCGTAGGCCAGTCCAGCTGATATAGCGCGCACTGGTCTGCGGATCCACCCCCGGGCGCCCCGCGAGATAAATCAGCGTCAAGATCACCACGAGCACCCCAGCAAAGGCCACCAAGCCACTCAAGAGCAATTTAGGGCAAACCTGAGCCGCCAAAAGCATTGCGAATGCCGTCGGCATCAAGACCAACGACGTCCCCAAGTCGGGCTCCATCAAGATCAGCACCGTCGGCACCAGTACCACAGCGCCACATTTCAATAGTCCAGTAATGCCTTGTAGCCGTTCGCGATGTTCGCCAAGCATATAGGCCAGCATCATCACCACCACAATCTTAGCCGGTTCCGAGGGCTGAATGCCAAATAGCCACCGTCGAGCCCCCATAATCTTAGTCCCCACACCGGGGATCAAGACCAAGACCAGCAACCCCAACAAGCCCGCATAGGCCCAAGGCGTCAGCTTAATCCACTGCCGATAGTCCCAAAAGGCCACCACCAAAGCAAGCACGAGGCCAAAGCAAGCAAACCCCAAGTGATCCAAATAGAGCGACTGCAGGGAGACATTTGATCGCACTGAGCACGCACTCTTGACAAATGCCACCCCCATTGCGACCAAAGCTATCGTCGCAAAAAGAAGCACGGCGTTGAGCCGTTTAGATCGATCAAAAAGGGTCCTCAGAGTCACATCAGCATCACAATTCAATCCCAGAGAGTCCCTCACCATGAGAGACACTACCACTAGGACTATCACACACTATAGCACAACCCTACCCCCTTTGAAAGCAAAAAAAGCACCAAATCACCCACAAAGTGCCCCAACCACCCTCCAACAAGGACTTCCACCCTCGTGAAACGTCCTGCGGCCTGCGTAGATACCATTACAGAGGACAGTTACAGTTAGTGTTACAAGAAGATCGGTCTGCGACCGCAGTCAGCGTAGGTCGGTCAGTTATCTCCTGCAGAGAGGCAGAGAGCGCAGAGAGGACACGAGTGCCTGCGGCGGGTAGGACTGACCAGTGCGAGCGCAGTGGCTGGGGGCAAGCCCAGGGGCCCGCGTTTAAGAATAAACGCATCACTATACAAAAAACGCAACCAGCCCGCCGCAGGAAGCGGCGTCGGCTGATCACTGCCACACCCCTAACAGTCCTGGCGAGCACTGCTCGCCCTGCAGAGGCTTGTTGAGTCCGGTCTATTTAGGTTAGACCGGTCGGGATTCTTAGGGGCGAGATGACTACGTTATCTCGTTCAAGTCTAGAGTGCTAGTGCTAATGATGAGGCTGCCGCCTCATACTCCGCTAATTGAGCCCCTAAGCTAGCGGCACCAGCCGCAAAAGGGCAAGCGATAGCGAGCTCAATGCTTGGTGCTTGATGCGGGAGCGCAGCGACCTGGCAATCCTCCTCTGGCGAGGGGTATGAAAAAAGCCCCGCGGTGAGGCGGGGCTTTTTTGAGGGGAGATCAGAGACAATTTATTTGACGATGATCTTGAATGCTGCGGCGGGCTTATCGGTCGCGTCGACCCAGATGTCGCCAGAGGCATTCTTTTCGGCCCAGCTCGTGACTGGCTTCCAGGTCTTGAGGTCTTCGGTGACCATCAATTGGTGCACGGGTGCAGTGATGAAGCTGCTGACCGAGCGTTGGGTGGTTTGGTTGAGCCAACCCCAATTGATTTGTGCCGAGCCATTGTCCACGCGGATGGCGTTGATCAAGAGCTTGAAGCTATCGCCAGCATTTGTTGCGCCAAAGGCATCAATTGCGAAGCGGTCGGTCAAGCCGTCAGCACGGTCAGCGCTGGAGGCATTGGTACCAGAGAGGGATTCCTCGTAGTCGCTCACGCCATCGCCGTCGTAGTCGCCAACGATCATGCCAGCAGCACCCGGTCTGGAGGGCTTTTCAGCATCGCCGTGGTTTGCAGCGGTACCGGTGAAGGTATCAGCATAGGCGGAGAATGCAGCGGATGTGAAGCCAGAGTTGATCCATTCCCAAGCGTCAGCGAGGCGGTCATTGTCAGAGTCGACATCACGGATGATGAAGTCGGAGACGATACCAGCACCACCACGCACAGGCGTTGCAGACTTAGGCGCATAGATGTAGTCATCCTTAGCGGATGCATGCTGTGCGCAGTAGCCCCAAGGCTCATGAGCGTCACGGATGCCATTACCATTGAGGTCGATCCAGCCCATGAGGTAGACAGGGTCCTTGGTATTGGTGAAGCCTCTCAAGGTCACTTCGGAGACGGACTGCTTAGAAGCAGGGTCTGCAGTGATCGTGAAGCAGGTATCAGCCTTAGCTGTGATATCGGAGACCGAAGCTTGTGACAAAGGTGCGCCAGAGAAGGCCGGGTTGTCAAATGCTTGGATGATCATCCCAGCCTTGGTTTCTGGATTGACACCGTTGACAGCATTGCTGCTGTGCACGACACCATTGTACATCACCTTGGCGCGGAGGTAGGCCGTTTCGAGGTTGGTGTAGTCTTGCTCCGCCTTGGTGTGGTCGAGGAGGTCGATATTGATCGTGGTGCTGAGGGCATTGACATCCAACTTTTCGTGGCCAGAGTCGGTGAGGACATTGACGGTAATGTTGTAGTTGCCATTGATGTTGTTAGCATTGTCAGCGAAGAGGTCGCCGAGGTTAACTTGATCAAAGGTGTAGATAAACTTACGGACACCACCTTCACCGCGGTCATAAGCAGCCGGAGCAGGGTAGGGGCCAAACTTCACTGCACGACCACCAGCGATCGGAGCAACGAGGAGCTCGATCTTGACAGCAGGGACATTTGCGGTCCATTCCACGGTCAACTTAGAGGAGCCGATACGTGTGCCACCAATAGGCGAGGTGAGCTTGAGGGTTTCCTTATTCACGGGGATAGCGCGAGTCGAGACTTCAGCAAAACGATACCCAGAGGTAGCAGTAAGCTGACCGAGGTCAATCTGCTCTTGGGTGAAGCCATAGATACGGAAGTCTTGCTTCTTGCCGACATTGGTAACCGAGTCGGTGTATTGGATGAGGCCCACGCCACCAGTCATACGGTAGATGTCCTCTTCGGAGATGAAACGCTTACCATTGGTCACATCCATCGTCATATTGGGCATCGACTTCCAGTTGACATCACCAGCGGTATTGACCTCAGCTTGGAAGAATGCGATACGAGCGATGTCGCTATAACGGACGGTGCTATTACCATCAACAGGGAGTTCAGCGCCATCATCGCCACCCACGGGGACCTCGACGATATCACCATTTTCATTGAGGGTGACAGTTTCGGGCAACATGACACGGATGGTGCTTGGCGGCGGGACATCAGACAAGGTCAAGATGCCCTTTGCGCCAGTCCAGCCGACGTTGAGCGGTTGACGAACCATGAAGCCAGCCAATTCACCATCATCCCAGACCTTGTTGGCGTTTTCGTCGACAAAGGCAAAGACGTAGTTGTTGCCTTCGTGCAAGTGACCAGATGTGGCAGTGGTCAAGTCAAAGTCAGAGGGGAAGCGATCGCTGGTCAAAGCACCAATTGGGTACTGATAGACAGCGGTAGCTTGGCCTTCCATCTTGGCATCGCTATAGCACCAGACGTGGAGGATTGCGCCACCAGCATCGCCAGCACCAGGAGCACTCTCAGCGCCGAGCTGTCTTTGACCAGCGTAGCGGACATTGAGGGAGACATTAGGCTGCGGGAACTTCTTGGAGTCGGCAGGATCAGCGGTGTGCTCGATCTTGATGACAGGAGGCAAGGGCTCGCCGCCTTCTTCAACTTCGCCTTCTGCGGGATATTCGACAGGAGCGAGGTATTGGATTTCAGCCCAGTTGCTCCAACCGTCGTTATCGAGGTCTGCAAAGTTATCCATACGGGTGGTAGAGATTACGATGGTGTTGCCAAAGCTATTCTCGATGGCATCTTCCATGTAGTCACTATCGGTGTGCAAGAGACCAAGGGTCGGGCGACCGCGCTTATTCCAGAGGGCGACATCAAAGTCACTCACGCCGCTGCCTGCAGTAGAGAAGGCTTTGGGGTTGGAGCGAGCAGCGAATTCAGCCAAGTTGGGCAAGCCATCCTTGTCAGGGTCACCAAAGGGCCCATTTTCGCCAGTAGCGTCTTGAGGATCGAGGCCGTAGTAAGATTCCCACCAGTCGGGCATGCCGTCCTTGTCGGAGTCATGGGTTTGGCCATCGGCGACATTCTTGTCGAGCCATTCTTCACCATTGGTCTTGCCAGGGGTGGTGGTGCTTTCGTCGAACCAGTTATTCCCGCCGACAGTACCGTCATCGGTGCTGGGTTTGGGGGAAGAGGACGATCCAGATCCAGCCCACAATTGAGAGGTATACTTGGCGTAGACGTTACCGAAAGGCAAGATGTCGTTTGCGACGATTGTCTTAGCTGCGGCATCAGTGCCAGTAGCACGATACTGCTCGAGGTTGAATTCAGCCAACGGGTTATAGACATAGCCGTAGGGGTTAGCGTCTAAGACCATTTGGTTGTCGGTCTCGACCTTAACACCACCGGTACGCGCTTGACGCCAGTAGTAGGAATCGAGTGCACGATACTTGGTAGGTTCACCAGTCAAGGTTGTGTTGATGTAGTCTGCAGGCTCGTAGGTGTACTCTTCTTCACCCGGGTTAGGTGCGCCCGTTTCGGTCGAGGACAAGGCTGGCAAGCGAGGGGTGCTAAAGGTGACGTCGGCCACAGGCAAGTGAGCGGCAGTATTGTGGAGCCAGGGCACGAATTCGTTGTGAGCGTTGGCGACCTTTTGCAGCTTAATGTCGTTATAGAAGCTATTAAACATAGCAGGATCGTAGTCAGCGGCATCCTGGTAGATTGCGCGACGAGACTCCATGTTGTGCTTAACAACAGTATTGGCCATGCCAGTGACCTTTTCTTCGGGGAATCTCTGCCAGACCTTGGACTGATCGTCCTTGGTGGAGGCAAATGCTTCATCAAAGGTGAAGTTTGCAATAAGCTCAGCACCCACGATGTCGGTGTAGAGACCAGAGGTGGTGAATCGCTGAACAAAGGTAGCCAAGCGAGCAGCGAGGGCATCCTTCATCGTGATGCTACGGGTGTAGTCGGTGGAGATGTCGCCAGCAGCGCGGGCGCCATTCCAAACGCGCACTTCGTCGATGAAGCCCTTGTAGAAGCGATCATAGAGGTCGGTGACGTAGTAGTCCGTGGGGACGGTACCCGGCTTAGCGGGCAAGTCGATCAATGAGCCCATCCAGCCGCGCATAGGAGCAGCACCAATAACGAGAGGAGCATTGCGGTAGGAGTAGGTTTCAGCGCTTGCATCGCCAGGGTTAGCATAGGTGATGACACCCGTACCCGGAGCAATCGTCGCAGGGACGGTCGCGGTAGCCACGCCATTGGCGTAGAGGGTCAAAGCCTTACCATCAAAGGTTGCAGCCAAGTGAGTCCAGTCGCCAGTAGTCACATGGTAAGCCTCTGCGACAGCACTTGGGCCATCAGCGATCGCCAAGTCATTATTGGTGTAACCAACGAATGGCACGAGAACCTTGGTCACAGCCGCAGTGGCTGGATCGGTGACACTCTTGACACGCAAGCCCATGCGGAAGTTGTGACGGAGGTCGCGCATTTCGTTGACAGGGGCATTGTCGTAGGTCCAAGGACGATCGATGAGGATCTGCTCATCATTATCACGGGCAGTCGGAGCCAGTGCATCAGGCTTGACCCAGCACTCGATGGTGAATTGACGCAAGGCGAGCGGACCATAGTTAAAGCTCATGGGCGTCTGCAGGACACCTGAGCCTGCGAGGTACATGGCCTGCCTGCGAAGAGGCGTTTCGATCGATTGAGGGCGGCCTTCAGAAGCGAAGACGTTGAGCAATTCAACCTTATCGCCGATGCCGTCACCGTCGGTGTCGTAGCCCTCGTTGATTTCGAATGCGGTCACGTAAGCCGAGCCTGCGCCAGGCAAAGCTGAGAAGTCAGGCAAGCCAACGGTTGCAGCGTAGACAAGCACATCAGTAGCGGTGGCGACAGGATTACCCTCAAAGGCACCAGCCGCAGTCGGCAAGGTCTTGGCATCAATCGTGGCATTCACGGGATAGCGTGAGTAGAAACGATTGGTGAAGGAATACGGATTATTGACATCGGTCATCCACAGAGGAGATGGGTCAGTACCCAAGCTCTTGACAGTGCCCCAAGCCGGGTTGACGGCTTCTTCGGCGTTGGTCAAGCCATCGCCATCAGGATCTGCGCTAGGCAAACCGGTCAACCAAGGATAGAGGTAGAAGTCATAGGTGCCTGGGATGGTGTCATCGCCGGTGATTTCTTCGCCGCCATAGAAGAATGGATTACCGCCAGCAGCGCTAGCGACCCAGTCCTTGTGGCCGACCAAGTGGAAGATCCCGCCAACACCACCATCGGTGGATGCGTCGGAGGAGGGCAAGACATCACCCAAGACAGGGTTGAGCGCGTGGAAGAGCTCATAGTAGTCATCCATACCGTCACCATCCGAGTCGGAGAGGTTGGGATTGGTTGCAACGATGCGATTGGCATTGAGGTTGGTAAGCGGACCACCAGCGAAGTAGCCGTCAGGCATATTCGGATCGGCTGCATCTTGGAAGAATCCCAAGAGAGGCATACCGACGAAGCGCGGGGTGAGGCCATTGAGCTCAGCAAAGTTAGCGAAGTCCACGGCTGCACGACGGTCGGTAAATGGCATGATCGGATCATGTGCGACCATACCTACTGGATAGACGACGGAGTTTTCATCCCAAGCTGCACGCGAGCCAGGATTAGCAAATGCAAAGAACTCATCAACAGGGGTTTCCTCTGTCAAGTACGTCACAGTACCATCAGCAGCGACGTGGCGATAGTTGGCTCTGTAAGCATTGAATCTACTGGACCAGACACCACCATTAAAGCCGCGGATGAGTGCACGGTAAGCTTGGCGGAGAGCCGGGCGAACAGCGGTCACGAGGGCAGCCTCGTGGTCTCGGCCAGCTTCAACATAGCTCTTTCTCAGTGCAACCAAATTGCCATCAACCATGGGCAAGAAGTAGACTGCGCAGCGGTCATCAAGACCTGGCGCAGAGAGATCCAACACAGGCTGATTGACAGCGACAGCACGGAGGTATTGACCATTCATGGTGTCTTCTGCGACAAAGAGTGCCCATGCTTTTTCGAAGATGGCATACTCGTTAGCCGAGATAGCCCGAGCGGTCAAATCACCAGCAAGGTCCATCTGCTCTTGAGCATGGAGTGCCGGCATGACATTCTGGGCAGCCTGAGCATCTTGACGGGCCTCTTGGTAACGCGCAGCGATCGTTGCGATGCGGTCTTGATACTTATCATCCGCTTCGCCATCGCGCTTACCAGCACGCAAGGCAGTCAAATAGTCCTTTGTTGCGAGACGCAAGGAGCCCAAAGCATTGTTGAATTGAGTCATATTAGCACGGAGGATCGGAGAGCCCTCATACCCCTGATAGACAGGAGAGAATGCGAAGTGGTTCTCGACGGAACGCGCGATTGCAAGCCCTGCGGCAACCTCAGGGGTTGTGGCGAGGCGTTCTCTAGCGTAGGCGACGTTGAGGTCGACGAGGCTCAAGTTGGCCATATCGGCAGTCACCGAGAAGTTGTCAATGACGGTCTTACCCTCTTGGTTGCGGTAGAGACGCGCTTGATCAGCGGGCAAGTCGTAACGGAATTGACGATTGAATGCGACACTGTACTCTTGATAGTTGGTCAAGCCATCGTGATCGAAGTCAAGATCACGGTCATAGCGGAGGGTTGGGTCCATACCAGCAATGTTGCCAGGGGTGAGCTCACCAGAGCCCATGTAGTATTCCCAGCCATCGCTCATACCATCGTTATCGGTATCCATATTGGTAGGATCGCAACCGCCACCGATGGTGCCACGAATCGCCAAGGTGAGAGTCGCACCGGCCAACTTATTAGCCATATCGATTTGAACCTGAGCGGTTGCGTCGCCGTAGACAAACTTGCGGTTCAAATCTGTCGTAGAGGCGTTCTTTAGGGCAACAGCGGGGAAGCCTTCTTGAGCATCGGTCAAGCCGTCAAAGTCGGTATCCGCATTGAATGGGTCGCACGGGCGCTTCTTATTAAACCATCCTGGGATAGTCATGCTATACTCGAGGGCGTTTGGCAAGAGGTCTTCATCAAAGTCAGACAAGGCTCCGCCATCAGCCGCATTGGTCGGATTCAAGCCGACATAGAGCTCCCAGCCGTCAGGCATGGAGTCGTTATCGGTGTCAGCATTCAAGGGGTTGGTGGTATAACCAGCAAAAGCCTTGGGGTTGAAGTTTCCTGGAGGATTCTTACGCCAGACATTGTATTCCTCACCGGTGGTGAAGTTAAAGATCGCCTCGATGGGTTCATTCTCTGGAACAGGAAGAGCCATATTGGGGTTGAAGCCCTGGTAAGCGTAGACTTCCTTGTGGGCCAAGATGGTACCATCGACAACGATAGCAGCGCGGACGTCGCGGTCTGGATTCATGGCGAATTCAGAGACGCCGTCATGAGAAGCGATTCTGGGGTCGATGCCCTTGGTGCCAGAGATAGCACCATCGGCAGCAGCAGCGAGCACTTGAGCTTCCCAGCCGTCAGCCAAGCCGTCACCATCGGTATCCCAATGGAAGGGGTTGGTACCATAAATCTTGATTTCGTCGATATCGGAGATACCGTCATTATCGGTATCGCGATTGGTATCAGCGAAAGGCGCCATGGGGTTAAAGATATCAGCGACGTTGCTGGCGTAAATGGGCTCAGCAAAAGGAGCACGAGCAATGAGGCGTTCACCAATCGTGTAGGGGCCTTCAGCCGGGACGCGGCCAGCGCGGTAGTCGATCGCAGGGTAGAGCTCAGGAGCAGGCTCACCATTTGCACCACGAGGGATGTAAGCGATACGGGTAACATTGTACCAGAGGGCATATTCTTCACCGTCGGTCAAGCCGTCGCCATCGTAGTCGATGCCTGCAGCCTTGGTCGGATCGGAGAAACGTGTCAACCAATTGGTATCACGAGGATCCTCGCCGACGAAGACTTCGTCGATGAGCGCACCCATGGGGAGAATGCTAGCAGGGGTACCCAAACCAGTGTTGTTGGCAATGGTGAGGTTTGCATTTAGGTTGACGCGGTAGACGACACCTGTGGTGACATTGACAGCCGCACCAACGCGATTGCCATTGACTGTGACATTGATCGGTGCAACGGTGGTTTGTTGCTTGTCTGCGAAACCAGCAAGCACGCGATATTGATCTGCGCCAACCGTTGTGCTAAAGTCTGCGCCAACCATGACGGGGATTTTGTGTTCGGTGGCGTACTCGATCAAAGCAGTCGGTGTAGGCCCAGCGTAATCATAGATGACGTGGTCTGCGAGGTCGTAGACGACAGGGATGTCTTGGGCGACTTCGTTGGCGGTAGCCAAGCGCACGCGCCAAGCGGGTGCGGAGATCCACATGCCATTACCATCGGCAGCATTGATTGCGGGGTGCTTACCACGGATGCGCATCAAATTGGTGAAGAGCGTTCCCTCTGGGTCAGCTTCAAAGAGGCCAACATCGGGACGCTGAGTGCCAGGCAAGGCATAGCCTTGAGAGGGGCGGGTTTGGTTATGCTCTCTAGCGGGATCACCCATAGACCAGGTAATTTCAGTTCCAGTAAAGACACCCGGCAAGCGAGCATAGTTAAAGGTCGATCCATTGGCGATAGCCACGGTTGCCGGGGCGAACATGGCCGCATCGGCGCCATTCCACATACGGGGGAGGCGGTCGCCGTCAGGATTGGAGACGGGGGTTTTGCCCTCGATCATGGCGAGGGTGGCCTCGTCGGTGCCAAAGCGGCGGAGCAACCAAGCATCGGGATAGCCGTCGTGGTTGTAGTCACCGAGGTTGTAGGGGCCTTCGCCGAGGTTGTTGCCTTCACCATAGATAGGGTTTTTGGCAGCGCTCAATTCAAAGTCACCTGCGAGGTATTCCAAGCTAAAGAGCGCATCGAGCTGGATATCCATCCAATAGAGGTGGTCGGGTTGACCCTCTTGGACCTGAGCGTCATCGCCCTTGATATTGAGGTTGAGGGTTTGATAGCGCTCAAAGGGCTTGGTGATCTTGACCTTTTCGGCATTTTCAGCGCGCCACATGTAGAAGAAGGAGTCTTTCGCTCTATTGGTCGCTTGCTTCTTGATACCGACCTTGGCACCAGCATTCTCGCTACCATCATTGGTCGCACGCACATCACCGACATAGAAGGGGAACGCAACCAATGAAGTGGATGCGGTACCGCGGTTGATGTTGTAGACGACGGTGTAGTCCTCGGAGTTGACACCAAAGTTATCAACGTTGGTATTGGCAGTGAAGTAACCATAGCCGCCACCATTTTGAGAGGCTGCGTCGAGGTGGTAAGGAGAGATGACGACCTTTTGGGAAGAGTTGAGGACGATTTGACCATCAAAGGTAGCCGCGCCACCAGAGAGGTCCTCGACCATGATCGTAAAGGGCTTGTTGCCACCGAGGCCACCATTAAAGGTGTGAGCAAATGCTCTGACAGCGGTCGTGCCAAAGGTGGTGCCAGTCAAGATGTAAAAATCCTTGCCATCGTTGAAAAGGGCATTTTCGTCAACAGTCGCATTGGCCTTGTTGATATTGTAGTTGTACGCGTTGTACTCACGATTGTCAATGGACAAGCGCACGTGGAGGCGTTCTTTGGCAGCATCCTGGATTTGAGAAGCAAAAGGCACACTCACCGCAGTACCGACATTGCCGGTAATGATTTCGAGCATGTTTTTGATCACGGGGTTTTGGTTGGCCATTTCGATAGGAGCACCAGGATCGGTCTTCGACGCCTTATTGATGGTGTTGCCCGTCTTGGTGAAGGCCTTGATCATGAAGGGCTCTTGATGCTGGATGCGGATCGCGCCATCCGCAGCGATTTCTTGATATTCGTCGTTGATACCCTTAAGGACGACATCAATGTAGCGACGATTGGTTGCAGGATCCAAGAGGGCATTCTTGATCGTGGCATTGGGGATGGTGTATTGAGCACCAAGGCCACCCACGCGGATCACTTGCTTGAAGTTATCGAGCTCAGCAGCCGTAGCGATGGTCAAATTGTCAGTGGCAGTCGTCGGCGAGACAACGATGTCTTCAGCGATGGTGGTGCCATTGGGGAAGGAGATGCGCAAGGTGCGCGTCGAGGTGATCGGGTTGTCAGTGCTAAGCGCTTCAGCCACGATGCCAGGTTGCCCATTGATTGCGAGCAAGTCGGTCTTGAGGTCATATTGAGGAGACTCAGGCATCACTTCGATATAGACAGGAGCAATGCCATTACCCAAATCAATCTTGATTAGATCAGCAGTATCGCTCGTGGCGGTCGCCTTGAGGGTGAGCGGAGCGGTGAAGCCCTGGGTGGTCTTGGTAAACTTCACCACCGAGTCAAACTTGGTGTGATAGGGCGCAGCGCTCTCATAAGAGACGTGAGCATAGACATAGCGCTCAGCCGTGCTGCTGGTCAAGGTCAAGGAGAGCGTGCGGTCCAATGCGATTGGTACCGTTTGCTTGTGAGGAGCTGCCTCAGTACCAGCAGCAGCGGTAAAGCCCTCAGCGCCTTGGACAACAAAGCTCTTTGCTGCGGGATTAACCGTCACGGTTTGCTTAAAGAGGTAAGGAGAATCTTTGGTGGGGTCAAAGTCATTTTGACCGTAGTAGACCGTGATGGAGCCTGTGGCATCTTTGGTCTCGACAAAGAATTGAGAAGCAAGAATACCCGTGTGGGTAGTAGGGTCGATCCAAACGGAGTCCTCAAGGATGATGTCCTTTTCTGAGAAGGCTGCCACCTTAAGCGTTTGACCTGCAGCGTTCTTTGCCCAGAAGTAGAGGTTATTGACCACAGAGGAGAGCGCTGGCACAGCAGCGGTTGACTTGATCGTCACGGGGACAAACCCACGGAAGGTCGAAGTAGGCTGAGCAGGCTGAATACCAAAGGTAGCCGCCAAAGTGCTCACCGTGATCGCGGGGGTGTCTGGGATATTGGTCATCGGCTCGCCATTGAGCTTAGCTGCGCTGAGGTTTTCGCCATGACCTTTACCAGGTGTGTAAGGTGCAACACTGATCAGGTTAAAGTTCTTTCCCGCAAAAGGCAGCGAGTCAACCATCTTCAGGCCATTGACGAAATCGCCAGCCTTAACGGTATAAGTAAAGTAGAGAGCCTCTTCATTTGAACGGCTCAAATCCAAGCGAGCGGTCGTTGTATCATAGACACCATCGACGCTGGGGACATTCAAACGCAGACGAGGTAGCCCGTCATCTGTTGTAATCGCAGAATCATCCGTTGCGAACTCAAACTTAATCGATTCGCCAGCGGCTAATGCGGGACTCCATTGAGGGGTCAACTTGATTGTGATCTGCTGGCCTGGGCCATAGGTCGTGTCTGCAGTTGCGCCATCGACGGTTGCAGTAAACCCGGTGCATCTTGATGTAAACCAATCTGCAGCAAAGCCAGTTGATGCCATCAGCGTGACGGCCAAAAGCGCAATGCTCCAATTGAGTGTGTCTTTTATGAACTTCATACTTACCTCTTATTTGATTATTCCGTCCCCCCAAACGCAGGGAGATTTCGTAATACGCCCCATACAAAAGAAGCGCTTTGTGGTCGACCGCTAAATCAACAAAACCCAACACGGGTTTATTACTTCAGATTGAAAAAGACAATCCTACCACAATACTCGCTAATAGTTATACCCCATTCTCGCACAAAAGTAAACCCTAAAAAGCACTAGAATAGGGAAAAAGTAGTGACTTGAGCCCAAAAATCAACCTTTTACCCCAACGCCACTCGATTTTCATACCAAATCATCCACCAACCCGTCCTCTAAACACCTCCAGGAGGCTACGCCTCCTAGAATGTAGAATGTAGAATGCGGGAGCGTCAGCGACCTGCGGGAGCGTCAGCGACCTGCGGGAGCGTCAGCGACCTGCGGGAGCGTCAGCGA
>CAYZIC010000010.1:28135-48302 GCA_964478335.1 uncultured Lentisphaeraceae bacterium
CCTGCCTTTATATATAGTATAGAGAGAAGCGATCGAGAGTCTGCTAAGGGGCGATTCAAGGGTCAGCTGACTCTTGGTGCAAGGGTCAGCTGACTTTGGCGCAAGAGTCAGCTGAGTGTGGTGCGAGGGTCAGCTGACTCTCAATTGGGGTGATTGATGGGGCTATAGCATCCATAAAAGTAGATGAAGAGCCCACAAAAGCGACAATTTCACTCAAAAACGCTCACAATGAGCGTTTTTTGCCTTTTTTTGCTCTTTTTCATTTGACAAACCCTCTTTGATATGATATGTTGCATTTCATCTTTTGACGACATTAGGTCATCAAAACGCATCGGTCTCTAGCTCAGCCGGTAGAGCAACGCACTTTTAATGCGTGGGTCGTGGGTTCGAATCCCACGAGACCGACCATTTAATCAACCGCAAGCCAACGCTTGCGGTTTTTTTGTGCCCAGATACCTTCGTCGGGCGGGAGCGACGTGCTCAATGCTCGCTGGGATTGGACAGGGGAGGTAGATCGGCCCCGAGGATGGATGGCGCGGGGTGTAGGCGGGCGGGTGTAGGCGGGCGAGGCGCGTGGGGTAGATGCGGGGACAGAGGAGGCTGCGCCTCCTAGTTCGAGTTCGAGTCTAGAGTTCGAGTGCTAATGATGAGGCTACCGCCTCATACTCTGCTTATTGATGCTGCGCCTCGCTCACCCGAGGCTCAGGTGTCGGCGTCGCAATCATCCCTTTATCGCCCTGCGACTGGCCTGTGATGGGGGCGTCTGCCCCCATGCCCCTGAGCCAGACGTCCCCGTCCGGCTACCGAACAAGTATGCCTTCGCATAGACTCGTATACCCCCTAGCGTCAGCGACCTGCGGGAGCGTCAGCGACCTGCGGGAGCGTCAGCGACCTGCTCGCCCTAGTACAGATAGGTATAGATGCAGAGGGCGAGGATGGCGAGGGTGCCGAGGAGGGTAAAGTCCCAGAAGGGCATGTCGGCGCATTTTTTGTCGCAGGGGATATAGTTGCGATAGACGTAGTGGATGATTGCAACCAACATCCAAGCAAAGATACCCATAGCGGTAAAGAATTGCGCCGTGGATTGCCTTTGGATGGCAAAACAGATGGTTGGGATCCAGGCACCAATTGCGAGGAATGCGGCGACTAGGGCTGCAATGGCAATGGCGTAGAAGCATTCTTCTGGATTATTAAAATTGTACTGGTGCGAGTGGTGGTTGGGTTGATTTTTGGGTGCGTCTTGCTTTTGTGCGGCAGGATGGCCGGTGGGCTGTGCGGTGACGCATCTGGGGGAGGCGGTGTGGGTGCGATTGGCACCACGAGATTGGTAGCGGGAGGTCTTCTGTGGGGCTGGATTCCACCAGTGGCCGACCTTGGCGGGTGCTTTGGGTGCAGGGGGACGGTGGAGGTATTTGCGTTTGTCACACAGGGTCATCAAGGCTGCGAGCACGGCGACCGCCATCATGACGAGCCAGGTAGAGCCTGGTTGAGGATGAATGATGAGCCAGGCGACCCAATAGCGCATGACAAAAGCCCCCATAGCCATCAACACCGCTGGGGCGATTGCGGGCTGTGCGACAACTTTGGCATAGGCTAGGCGCATGAGCAGGGAGATGGCCATCAAGGCTGCAATTCGCCAATCAAGGTGATCCTGGGTGGAGAGGGCCGTAGCGATTGCAATCAGCCCTACCCCACTGATGATCAATGCTGCAACGATGGTGCGGGTGGAGAGCTTGCCAGATGCAATTGGTCGAGAGGCGATGCGGGGAGTCTGACGATCACAGCTACGCGTCATTAGGCCTGTTGCCCAATTACCAAAGAGAGTCAAGAAGGTAAAGGCCCCCATGACCTGTGCGATGAGCTCAAGGTGCTGCATCACGCCGCAGTTACACCCAGCCAAAGGCTGCAAAAAAGGCACCAAGAAGATCATATTCACCCACAAGAAACGGGGTCTTTCTTGAAAAAGGAGTGCGATCTGTGAGGAGGCGAGGCGCTGCCCAATAGAGGGCTGTGGCACGTCGTCAAAGTAATCGACCTCTTCGCTGAGGTAGCGGGCGGGGCGTTTACGGGATTGAGGCTTAGTGTAGGCCATGATAGCGGGGTCTTTCTAGGGTTAGTCTTTAATCGAAGCAAGGAACTCGAGGTTATTCTCGGTATTGCGGAGACGCTTCATGACGATTTCCATTGACTCGACAGCACCGACACCGACGAGTGCACGGCGTAGATTCCAAATGCGAGACAATTCATCGGGGTGCAAGAGGAGATCTTCTTTGCGGGTGCCAGATTTCTCGATATTGATTGCGGGGAATGTGCGGCGATCCGAGAGCATACGATCGAGAACAAGCTCCATATTACCGGTGCCTTTGAATTCTTCGAAGATGACATCATCCATCTTGCTGCCCGTCTCGACGAGGGCGGTGGCCAGAATGGTCAAGGAGGCACCGTTTTCGATATTACGGGCCGCGCCGAAGAAGCGTTTGGGCTTAAACATGGCACCCGCATCGAGACCACCGGAGAGGATCTTGCCAGAATGAGCCTGCGCGGTATTGTAGGCACGCGCCAATCGGGTAATCGAGTCGAGGAGGATGACGACATCCTTGCCGCCCTCGACCATGCGCTTGGCCGACTCGATGACCATTTCGGAGACTGCGCAGTGGCGCTCTGGGGCTTCGTCAAAGGTCGACGCAACGACTTGGGCCTTGGTATTGCGCTGCATGTCGGTCACTTCTTCGGGGCGTTCATCAATCAAAAGGATGATCAAATGCGCGTCTGGGAAGTTCTCGGAGATGGCGTTGGCCATCTTTTGGAGGAGGACGGTCTTACCCGTGCGGGGCGGGGCGACGATGAGACCGCGCTGACCAAAGCCAACGGGGGTAAAGAGATCCACGACGCGGGTGGAGAATTCTTGCTTGCGCGTCTCGAGTAAGATACGTTTGTCAGGGAAGATCGGGGTGAGGTTTTCGAAGTGAACGATGCGTTTAGCCTCAGCCGCAGGCATACCATTGATCATCTCGATGGAGGCCAGGGCGAAGAACCGATCCTTGCCGCCTGGGTCACGCACAGGCCCCTCGAGGTGGTCACCTGTGCGCAAGCCATGACGACGAATCTGCTGCGTGGCAACATAGACATCCTCAGGGCATTGGAGGAAGTTATTGATTGGCGAACGCAAGAAGCCAAACCCATCAGGGAGGATTTCGAGCGTACCATTGGTGATCACCGTGCCCCCGCGACGCAAATAGGTGCGAATGACCTCAACGATCAGCTCGTGACGGCGCATATTGGCCACCGCATCGGCGACAAGCTCCTCAGGCAAGTAACTGGCGACCTGCTCAAAGGCCATACTCTCGAGCTCTTTGAGACGCAATACAGGGGCATCTTCTGGTAGCGGCGCATAGGGGCAAGGCTGCGCAGAGCCATTGGCTTGCTGATTACCGCCCTTTTTCTTCTTACCACCCTTGCGATTTTGCTCACGCCCTTGGCGACCTTGACGGCCATAGTCCTCGCGAGGCTTTTCGCGCACGACTTGCGCCTGAGCCTCAGGAGCTGGGGCTGCATTTGGTGCCGGGGCGGGAACGGGAGTGGGAGCTGGTGCGGGTGCGGGAGTGGGAGTGGGGGCTGGGGCTGGAGCAGCCTCGGGAGCAGCGCCACGAGGCGCTTTTTTAGTCGTTGGGCGCGCCACGCGGCGCACCACACGGGAGGTCATCTTAGGTTGAGAAAGGTCGGTTGATTCGGGGAGCGTATCAGATGCCATAGGGAGCCTTTGTTAATGTTTTTAAAGGGATTGAGATTTGAGGTGATCGACCAATAGGGCTGCTTCGGCGAGCATGGCTTGAGGGTCATCACCATTATTCCAAATTGTATAGTCAGCTAGAGCCAACTTGTCTGCGATAGGCCATTGCGCCGCCAAACGCGCCTGAGCTTCTTGCTCAGAGAGGCCTCTTGTGGCGACCATGCGAGCGATTTGTGTCTGAGGGCTAGCCCCCACGCAAACGATAAAGGGCCAATCCTGTGCGAGGTCGCATTCGTACAGCAAGGGGATCGAGCCAATGTGAATGATCTCAGGCTCAGCTTTGGCCGCCTCGATCCATTGGAGGAAGACTTGACGCACCAGCGGGTGGATTAATTCGCCCAGGCGCTCACGCTTCGCTTCATCGGCAAAGACAATCTCGCCCAGACGCACCCGGTCGATCTTGCCCTCTGGCGAGAGCACGTCAGTGCCAAACTCAGCGACAATCGCTTGAAATCCCGCACCAGCAGGCTCTTGCAAAAGATGCACGACACTGTCAGCATCCAAGACACGGCACCCGAGATCCTGTAGCGCCCGCTCAAGCAGAGATTTGCCACAAGCGATGCCACCTGTTAATCCAACAATAGCAATCATAGTATCTAACCCAGCTCATCCTTGCACGAGGCAGATGAGACTTGTCAGTGAGTAAAGAGAGAGGAGAGATGGACCCATGGTCCGAGAGGCTCAATACAATCGCGTCTAAGAGACAAGAAGTGCGCAATCGCGCAAGAGATCGAGGGAGCCAAGAGAGATGCGCTACAGCGCAGAGAGGGGTGACCGCTTGGGTCAAAAAAAGAGAGCGACAATGACGCATCCGCATCATTGTCGCTCGCCATCAGCTTACATTGCTTCAGCAACAGGGGCAATCGTTTCGGTTGCCTGAGGTGCCATACCATTGACTGGAGCACCATCAGTTGCAGCGCGCACAGGGCGACCAGCAGGGTCAACCAAGCGAGCGGTCAAGAAGATCAAGAGGTTGCGCTTTTCGCTCTCAGTAGCTTGGCTACGGAAGAGGAATCCGACGAAGGGCAAGTCACCCAAGAAAGGCACCTTGTCATCGACGACCTTGCGAGTTTCTGTGATCAAGCCACCCATGACGACGGTTGCGCCATTGTAGACAGAGACCATCGAGGTCAAGCCACGCGTATGGAAGACCGGCTGAGAGATCTTACCCAAGATACGGGTCACAGTCTTACCAGTAGGCTTTTGCATCGGGAGCAACTGATTAGCGATTTGCTGCATGACAGTCTCGGTTTCAGGATAGGCCTGCTCGATGTTGTAAGGCAACCAACGGCGGAGCTCAACGACAGTCGGAGAGACCAAGAGGTTGATCATTTGACCCTCAGGAGAGACTTCAGGCGTCACGTCGAGGATCACGCCAGCTTCACGCGTTTCGAAGTTTTGAGGCTCCACAACAACCGTAGGTGGCTCAGAAGACCCCATATTGTTGTTGTTATTGTTGTTATTGGTATCTTGAATTTCGACATCGTATTCGGTCGGGTAGATGATTTCTTCGACGACCTTGATGACAGCCTGGTTACCCGACTTGGTCAAGACCTTGGGGCTGGAGAGCATGTCCGAATCGGTGCGCTGCGAGAGCATGTGCAAGATCATGGAGATGTCAAGCTTACCAAAGACGCCAGAGAACATCGCGAATTGGTCATTGGTGACCATGCCAGCGAGGTTGCTGTCGGCACCCAGGTTTGTCAAGAAGCGGTTGCCTTGGAGGATCGCGCCTTGACCACCATGGATGCCCAAGTTATTGGAGCCAGTGCCACCGGCCAAAGGATTGAAGATATTGGGGGCACCATTCAATGAACCACCAGCAGAGGTTGCGCCATTCAAATCGGCCCAATCGAGGCCGCTACCAACCTTGGTGACCAAGTTATTGTTGAGCTGCCATTCGAAGCCCAAAGAGTTGAGATCCTTTTGGCTGACTTCGACGAAGCGCGCTTCGACTTCGATCTGGGTCGGGACGACGTTGATTTCTTCCAAGACCTGCTCGACGAGAGCGAGGTTTTCTTCGGTATTGGTGACACGGAGCTTACCGAGAGAAGACATGACACCGACCTTAGCCTCACCCTTAAAGGGGACACCCATTTCGATGAAGAACTTTTTCCATGAGGAAGAAGCGTCATCGCCGCCAGTGCCAGCGCCGCCAGCATCACCCCAGCCGCCACCACCGCCGCCACCGCCAGCTTCTTGAGCGACAGTGTTGATCTTATCGATAGCCGATGTGACGACGTTGTAGGTACGGGTGACCATCTTGCCCTCGATCTGGTCGACAGGGACGATCATCACAATGCGATTTTTGATGATAAACTTGGTATTGGTGATAGAGCAAATGGTATCCAATGCTTCACGCAAGGTGACCATATTGAGGGTCAAGGCGTTGATTTTTGGGATACCATCATCGACGGGAGCAGCAGCAAAGGGATCATCCTTAGTGGCTGCAGCTGCGGCGGATTTATTACCCAAGTTCAAGACAAAGCTGATGCCGCGTTCGCGGTCGGAGATCCCTTTACGGGTATCATAGGTCTTGGACAATTCGTTGATTTGGTCGATCGCATCAACCAAGGTAGCAGGCGCACGCAAGATCAATTCAGGCAAACGGATTTGCTCCATTGCATTCAAGATGGTCTTAGCGTCTTCTTTTTCTTTAACATCCTTAGCGGTGGTGGTCTCTTTAACCTTAGTTGCGCCCAATTCATCGCTATCGATCGCCAAGTTGCCACGAGGAGTCCAGTTTTCATTGACCTGTGCGATCATGACATCGTGCGTGGAGGACTTGAGGTCTTCATTGCTTGCAGCGAGACGGCGAGCGATACGAGCGCGCAGGCTGATTGCTTCTGCATTATTGATGTCCGAGCGCAAGACCAATTCGATCTGTTCGAGAGCGGCCTTGTAGTTACCGACGTGATAGAATACCGTCGCACGCTTGATACGGTCACGGATCAGCTCGCGATCAGCCTTAAAGTTGTCTTGAGCATAGGTTGGCAATTTGGGAGCGACAGCTTCCTTGACCGGCTTATCCATCTCGAGCTGGATTTGAGCCAACAAGCGAGCAGCATTGGGGTGCTCTTGATTGAGAGCCTTTTCTGCGAGCTCCTTAGCCTTGGGGTAATGCTTAGCGACGAATTCATCCTTCGCTTCGAGATACATGGCGTGGCGGATACCCTTGCGAGCAGCTTCGTGATACTTGACGGTATCATTACGAACGCGGAGATACTTTTGTGCGTCTTCAAATTTCTCAATCGCCTTGACATAGTGCTTAGTCTTGAGCAAATCTTGAGCTTGGCGCAAGCAAGCAAGGCCATGCTTGTCGAGCGATTCGACGCGGAGCTTTTCGAGCTCAGCCAATTCAGAGAGCTCAGCTTGCTCTTCTACGAACTGCTTTTGTGTTGCAACGATTTCGTCGGCGTTGCCCAGGAGACCTTCTGGAGGATTAGCCTCTGCAGTGGCCTTTTCGGCAGTAGGCTTTTCGGCAGCAGGCTCTTCGGCAGCAGGCTTTTCGGCAGCAGGCTTTTCGGCAGCAGGCTCTTCGGCAGCAGGCTCTTCGGCAGCAGGCTTTTCGGCAGCAGGCTCTTCGGCAGCAGGCTTTTCGGCAGCAGGCTCTTCGGCTACAGCTTCTTCTGCAGCTGGCTCTTCGGCTACAGCTTCCTCAGTAGCTTCTTCAGCAGCGGGCTCTTCGGCTACAGCTTCTTCGGCTACAGCTTCTTCGGCTACAGCTTCAGTAGCTGGCTCATCTTCTTTGACGACCTCCTCCTGGGCGGCTTCGTCACCAAAGCCAGCCAACAAGGCATCAATATCGTCTTGAGCTGCGACCCAAGTACAAGTTCCTGCGGCAAGCGCACCAATAATCAACAAACGCATCAGATGTGTCATAAGACGTTACTCCACTAATCGTGGTCAGTGAGACCTTTTTTAACTTTCGAACAATACCAGTATAGGCTATTCCCTAAACTATTTCAACTCAAAAACGCCCTTTTGGGGTCCTTTTTTACCGTTTTTGACCATATAGACGTCAAAAACGAGGGAATTGTCCCCTTTCTTGATCGACTTAACGACGTAAAGCTCATCCTTAATGGTCAACGATTGACCCAGGACAAGGCTTTGTTTATCCCCATTTTTTACGTCAGGCGATGTCACGATCGCCTCGGGATCCAAAGAGGGGGGGGCAGGCTTAACGGGGTTGCGCTTGTCAAAGATTTGCAGCGTAGCCTTTTTACCTGAGGTGATATTTTGCACCGTGACAGAGGCGTCGGATACGACACGGGGTGTCGAGCGAGCGTCTTGTTTCGTTGCGAGAGCATCTTGTCCATCACGCAAAACGACCTGAATGGTACGATCCTCATTCTTCGTGATAGAGATGACCTTAAAGCCAGTTTTGTTTGAGACGACGGTTTTGGTGGCCTTGATCAGCGGGTCATAGACACGCTGCACGGTTGCGATTTCGCTACCGACTTTAGCCGTGATATTGACATACTTAGGATCGTCCTCAGATCCGACATTGACCTTAAAATCCGCTTTGTACTTCAGCTTGGTTTGCTCTTTATCAGCCCATCCGTCGAGGGAGGTATTGATGAAAACAAAGGGTAGCTTCTTTTCTGCGATTTCGACGAGGGTCATTCTCGTAGCATAGAGGGGGTGGTCGAGGGGGTCACGCGGATTTGTCTTGGCTTGGCATTCCTCGAGGTTTGAGAAGCCATCCTTATCGGCGTCCGCGTCAGCATCTTTAGGGTCCTTAGGATCAAAGCCGTACTTGGCCTCGTAGGCATTATTCATGCCATCATCATCCTGATCGCTCAAGCTATAGTCGATTTCCTTTACCTTAAATACTGCGGTGCACCCTGGGGTGACGCAAGCATCAAGGCCGAGGGGGATGGGCTGCATGCACTTGAGGCAAAGGATTTTGGATGCAGGAGTAAAGAGGTCCGCATCGGCAGCATCTGTGCGATTCACGAGCGTACGCTTGCCCTTGACGGGGTCAGTGGCATCAGCGAGAGCCTGGGTCAAAGTGTCCATATCAATCGCTTGAGCCTCTTTGTTGCGAGGTGTGCTTGCTGAGCCTTGGATATTCTTGGCCTCTTCTTGGTTGCGCAATTGCACACCCGAGCTGACCAAGTAGTAAAGCGAGGTAAATAGCCCCAGAAGGACGGCGAGAGCGATGATCCGATCGTACTGCTTGCTTATGAGGTCTTTGAATTGGTTTTGCTTAGCCATAATTATTTACCCTCCTTTTTAGTGGTGGGGGGGGTAGCACCATAGACATCGATCGAGAAGGTAATCTCGAGAGGTTCACGGATCCCTTTATCAGCCAAGACGCGGTCCGAAACAGCAATATCGTCGATTGTGCGGATAGAGTCATCGCGCGAATTTCTAGAGCGGCTGCCGGTCTTTTTCTCGGCGTTATTCTCGATGTTTTCTTTCTTTTGCAAGATTGATGCGAATCGAGCAGGGATATCCACTTGGCTCTTGATTTTCACATCAGTGATGATGTAAAGGGGGAGCTTAGAGATTTCGTTGAGGAATGCGACCCAATTAGCGTAGTCCGCGTAGACCTTAAAGGTGTATGCTTCTTTATAGAAGTGATCCTTTAGCGCCTCTGGAACGGGCAATTCATTGGTTGTGGACTCTTCCTTTTTAGCGGTAGGTCTACGAGAGCGTCTGCTTCTGGAGGAGGTTTCCTCCTTGACTTGGGCGCCTTGCTCGAATATTTTACGGGAGACCTTGGTAATTGCTTGTCCCTTTGCCGCAAAGAATAGATCTGCGAGGGTTTCAATAGCATGGAACTGTCTTGCGATGCGTGGGGCGTTGACTCTCTCAATCGGCTCGGCGTTGGTGACGTACTTGTCAAAGCCGAAATCCATTTGAGGTTTATCTGCGCCGCTCAACTCTGTGGACTTAAAGTTTTGCAGGGCATTGAGTCGGTTGACGTTTGAGCGGATGACCTCCGCAAGTCTGTCCTCGGTGATATTGAGGAACTTTTCCCCTCTTGGGCAAAAGTCAACGGTGCTCGAGCAGACCATTTGGGTGGCGTTGTCAATCCACGCTTGCAAGGTTTTTTGGTTATCCTTAACGATTTGGATATTGGCATCCGATGGGTAGATCGGCTTGCTATTGCATTCATCGAGGCTGCTCTTATTGCGGTCACGCAAGTCTCTGGCATCGACCATATCACCATACTTGATGAAGATCAACGCACACAAAGCCAACATGATCACGCCCGAGACGCCACCAGCAATCATTAATATTAGTTTCTCTTTGGCGTTCATTACTGACGACCCTCCTTGGTCTTGTTAGGATCAGGTTTGGCAAATGTGGCATTAATCGTGGATGAGAAAAGCCAGCTATCGATGCCACTACCAAACGTCTTACCGCGGCCTTGAATGACGCCATTGGCATCAAAGATAGGCGATGCGGAGAGCTGCTTGATAATATAGTCATTGACCGTGATGTTGCCTTGTTTGCGGCGGTTCTCTTTGGTTGCGGCCTCGACCTCTTTTTTCCAGCCTCTAAGTGTGAAGGTGAGCTTGGAGGGGAGCTTGACGAGGGGAGCGTCGACCTTTTTCTTTCTCGAGTAGCGATTACTCGATGTAGGCGCAGGAGGTGCCTCAAAAGAGGTGGTGAGGCTTTCGATCCAGATCCCCTTGGGCATGGCAGCAGAGACCGCCTTGGCGATATCATTCCACTTAAACTTAGCCTGCATCAATTGGGCGATGGTGTCAGCTTGCTTGGTCAAGGTGACGACCTTTTTATTTTCCCGATCCATCTTGCTTTGAGCGAAGTTATAATTCTCGATATCTCTGGCGAGAGTCTCAGCCTGAGAGGTGTAGATGTTACCCATTCGAGCGATGTATCCCAACCAGCAAGCAGTCATGATCAAGAAACCGATGACCGTAACGGCAAAGAATGGGATCTTTTTGCGGAAGATCTTTCTAGCGATAATTTCGTTAGAGAGGAGGTTAATTTCGATTGGGCATGCGAGCGATTTACGCAAAGCCAAGCCAACGAGGTCTGAGAGGCCAAAGACATCAACCGCAATTGCGTCTTGGTCAATCGTCTCAGCATAGGGGATCTGATTAAAGGGATTGAGGAAATCGACCTCGACCTGCATCTTTTCAGAGACGAATTCTTTAAGGTAGGGCAACTGGGCAGTACCGCCAGTGAGGAGGATGCGCGCCGGAGCCGAGCCACCTTGTTGACTACGATAAAAGTTAATCGAGCGCGTGACCTCAGCATTGAGTCGGGTCATGACATTGCGGATGACCTTGGAGAGGTGGTCAAGCTCAGGATCCTCGATGACAAATGCTCCACCGCGAGCCACGAGGCCGCGTTCGAGCTTGAGCGCCTCAGCCTCCTCTGTGGAGATGGTAAAGGTCTTGGCGATTTCTGCGGTGATCGTATTGCCGGCCACAGGGAGCGTGCGGCAATAGATCGAGCCCTGGTCAACGAAGATCAAGTTGGTGCTCTTTGCACCAAGGTCGACGATCAACGAGCAATCATCCCATTCGGGGTAGTTGAAGCGCGCCGCATTAAAGATTGCGAGATGGGCGACATCGACGACTTCAACATCGAGACCGACATTGGTGATCGCATTGACCACAGCGTTGACCACGTCTTGCTTAGCTGCGACGATCATCACTTGCTGTTCGCCTGCATCGACTTCACCAATCAGCTGGTAGCCCCAGATAACCTCATTCATCGGGAAGGGAACGTTTTGTTCGACTTCGAATTGAACCATCTGCTTGATGTTATCAGCCGTATCAGCCGCGACCTTAAAGAATCGCGTATAGACCATTTGCCCCGAGAGGGCCAAATTGACCTTAGCAGGCTTGATACCAGAGGAGGCAAGCATACCCTGGAGGGTCTTTTCAATTTCAACGGAAAGATCTTGGGGGGCACCCGCCAAGTCGATTGTGATCGGAGCAAAAGTATAGTTTTGCAAAACTGGCGTAGCGCCAGAGCGAGCAGAAAACTCACCCAGCGCTAATTGGCCAGAGCCGACACTTAATGTTAAGATGCGTTCGTTAAACACGTTACTTCACCATATTATAGTTTTCAGGGGCATAGAGGACAAATGGGGTCAGCGAGCGATCCTTGATCATGTCCGTATTGGTTTTGAGGCCCGGCAGATCAATGATTGCGCCAGATTCCCACCAGGGTAGGACATCGAGCGTTTTTTTACCAATCTCAGAGGTCTTAGCAAAGAGCGCCTTGTGTGCGATCGCCTCCGTCAAGACCCCCTCTGGATTGCCCTTGGCTTTAAGTGCGCCAAAGTCAACCGAGTAAGCGATTTCGCCTTGCTTGATCCCATTGACCTTGATCTGAGCGCTAAAGAGGATGGGGTTGCCATAGAGGAATCCCATGTGGTGCATAGCGACAGCAGCATAGTGTTTGCGACCAGGCGTCACGCCCAGGTAGGTATAGGTGCGAGTAAAGAGCGTGTAGCGGCCAAAAGAATCAGCAAGTGCGGGTTTTTGGGGTAACTTGGACATCTTGGCGAAATAGGGGTTATTCGAATTGGCGTTTGAATCATACAAGATTGCATAGGTAATCTCGACCTCGGGGAGCGCATAGACAGACAAGGTATCTTTCTTAGTGCGTGCACCATCCTTGATTGCGGTCAACGTCGAGACTGCATACTCGATCTCAAAATAATCCCAGAGCGTTGCATCAAAAGATTTGCTAGGCTTTTCGCGCTTTTTATTCACCGTCAAGGTCTTGGGCAACTCAAAAGCACGCGCATTGGGCAACTCGATGCGATAGTCGCGCTCCGAAGTCACCGCGGTCAGCGCCGTAATGTAAGCGAATTGATCCTTACGCATACGCCAGTAAGAATTATCCCCAACAGTAGGCACCCCACCCTGAGCAAAGAGCGAAGACGAACCAATCAAAAGAGTAGCAGCAAATAGAAGTGTAGCTTTTAAATTCATAATATCCTCCAAAAATAGATGAATGAGTCAACTTTTCCGACAACAGTGAATAGTCTATTGCATATCGTGCGAATTTGCAACCCTCTTTTTAGCAAAAGCAGCCATTTTCTTTTAATATAGCCCCTGATTTGACCATTTTTTGGCGGAATGCCCCCCTACCCTACCCAAAAACGTGCAGCGAAGAGGCAAAATGGAGGCGGTGGAGCGGCTGCTCCGCTAGAACGGTCTACGGCGGGCGGTCAGCGTGGCGCGGGTGGGAGATCGAGTCAGGGGATGGCTGGAGCGGGGTGTAGGCGGGCTGATGTGGGTGGCGGGGCGCGTGGGGTAGATGCGGGGACGCACAGCCGCTCCCCGCTCACCCTAGGCAGGCCATCGTTGCGCTTCGCAGGGCGATAAAGTGCGATTTACTTAGCCTCAGCCTGAGCCTCGACTTGGCTGTACAATAGCACTATCTGCACCCGAGGCTCAGGTGTCGGCGTCGCAAATCATCCCTTTCTCATCCCTGCGGTCGGCCTGTGATGGGGGCAGATGCCCCCATGCCCCTGAGCCAGACGTCCCCGTCCGGCTACCGAACAAGTATGCCTTCGCACAGACTCGTATAATACCCCTAGCGACAGCGACCTGCGGGAGATCCCTGGCAGTCCTGCGAGCGCAGCGAGCTCAATGCTTGATGCTAGAGGCGGGGCTCCTACCTCTCAATGCTTGATGCCTGATGCAGGCGAGCGTAGCGAGCCTCCCAGCTCGCCTACTTGGCTTGGATGCGAGACGGGGGATTGAGGATGAATTTTTGCCTGGATGGGAAGGACCCGCAGAGCGCTTGATAGAGGGCGACGTAGGCTTGGGCAATGGTGCCTTTGCTGACGACGTGTTGCTCTTGATAGGCGAGGAGGGATCGCTGGGCATCGAGGACGTTGTTAAAGTCCGTGAGGCCGTTGTCGTATTTATTTTTAGCGGCGTCGTAGGCATTTTTAGCAGCGACGACGGCGAGATGGAGCGACTGGAGGCGTTCTGTTTCGCGGGTTGCGGCATAGGCTGCGGTTTTGACATCGCCGACGGCGGTGATGATGGCTTGCTGATATGCGGCGAATGCTTGCATCTCTTGCGCTGCAGCGATCTTGATGTTTGCCGAGATCTGGCCGCCATTGAGAAATGGCACGGTAAAGGATGGTCCGATGCTGTAGTATTTGCTCGATGATTTGAGCAGGTCGGAGGACTTGACCGAATCGAGGCCGAGGGTGCCATTGATAAAGAATCTAGGCTTGCGGTTAGCGTCTGCGCCTTGGCGCTTGGCTACGGCGGCCTGGAATTGGCGCTCAGCTAAGAGGATGTCGGGTCTGCGGCTGAGGAGCTGAGCGGGAATGCCGTGTGTGGCGAGGTCAAGGGCGGTGGCTTGTGGGATCTCCTTGATATAGGTGTAGCCGGTGGGCAGAGTGCCGGGTGTGGCGCCAATGAGGACGGCGAGGGCATTTTGTGCGGCCTCGATTTGGTGCTCGATGGCGGGGATGGTGGAGCGAGTGCTCTGCATGGAGTACTCTGCTTGGTACATGGCCAAGGCATCACCGACGCCTTCGTCATAGCGGGACTTGAGGAGGGTGTAAGTGTCGGACTGGACCTTGCAATTCTCTTGAGCGACCATCAAGCGGGCTTGGAGGGTGCGCAGGTTGATGTAGGTGCGGGCGATTTCGCCTGCGAGGGAAACCCAGGCGAATTGATAGGCTTCGCGGGAGGCGAGGATTTGGTAGTAGGCCGATTTGGTCTCATGGCGGAGAGCGCCAAAGACATCGATTTCCCACGAGGCGCGCAGGCCAAGCTTGAAGTCATTAAAGGCCGAACCAAAACCGCTGGGGCCATTCTCTGAGGAGCTGGTGCGGGCGAATCCGCCCTCACCATCGAGGTGCATGACGCGCGTGCCATATTGCGAGATATAGCGCTGCTGGGCGATCTCGATATTGAGGTAGGCCTGCTCGAGGGTAAAGTTTTGCTCGGCGGCGCGTTCGATCAATTGATTAAGCACGGGGTCTTTAAAGAGCTGCCACCACCTTTGCATATCGGGCATATTGGCCTTGGTGAGGCGCACGGTATCGCCATAGGTCATCGATTGGTCGGCGACGACTTGGTCGGGGGTTTTGGCCTTGGGCAGGTCGGCTGTTTTGATGGGCGAAACGCATCCACCCGCGAAAGGGAGGATGCAGATGCAGGAGAGAAAGAGTTTATTCATGTGATTGCTCCTTGTTGGTATCGGAGGGAGAGGTGTCACGGGCGGCGATCTTGCCGCGGAGGCTCTTGCCCCATTCGCGGAAGCTTTGGAATGCCACAAAGAGCGCTGGGATCAAGATAATGCCCACGCAGGTTGCTGCGAGCATGCCATAGTAAACGGTGGTGCCGATTTCGCGGCGCGCGGCAGCACCAGCACCCGTCGCATAGACGAGAGGCAAGACGCCGAGGACAAAGGTCAAAGCCGTCATCAACACGGCGCGCAAACGCTGCCCAGCGGCATCACCAGCGGCATCGACAATGCCGAGGCCTTGTTCGCGGCGCTGGGCGGCGAATTCCACGATCAAGATCGCGTTCTTCGCGGCCAAGCCGACGAGCAGGACGAGGCCGAGCTGTGCGTAGATGGAGAGGGAGATCCCCGTGTAGACAATGCCCACGAGAGCGCCCAATGCCGCCACCATGACCGAGATCATCACGGGGAGCGGAATCGTCCAGCTCTCATATTGAGCTACGAGGAAGAGGTAACCAAAGAAGATACCCGCCAATACGAGGATCATGGTTTGACCAGAGGCTTGTTCTTCTTGATAGCTCAAGCCAGACCATTCAAAGGTGTAATCCTTGGAGAGGGTTTCCTTGGCGATGCGCTTAACCGCCGCCATGGCTTGACCCGATGAGACACCCATATTGGTCGCCGCAGAGATCTGAGCTGAGGGATACATATTGTATCGGGCATAGTTACGCGGGCCTACGACAGTCTCGGATGTCACCATCGCACTGACAGGGACCATGTTGCCCGTTTGGCTCTTGACGTAGATCTTGTCGACCGAATCAGGCGTCGCGCGGCCATTCCAGTCGGACTGCACGATCACCTGGTTGACCTGCGTGCCGATATTGATATCGTTGACATAGCGCGAGCCGAGGTAGTTTTGCAGCGTTGAGAAGAGGGTGGAGACGGGGACCTTGTAGGACTCGGCCTTTTCGCGGTCGACATCGAGCAGGAGCTTGGGCGTCGTAGCGGTGTAAGGCGAATAGGTACGCATCGGGTTGAGCTCAGGCGCACGGCGCAAAGCACCGACAAAAGCGTTGAGGTTTTGTTCGAGCTTGATCGGGTCCATGTCATTGAGCGCTTGGAATCGGATATCCAAGCCACCAGCCATACCCAAGCCCATAATTGCAGGCGGGGTAAAGGCAATGACGCGAGCTTGCGTGTAGCGGGCTTTGATGACATTGATCTGCTCAATGATCGATTCGACCGTTTGATCCTTGGGACCACGATCAGACCAGTCATCAAGCGGGGTGATGACCATGCCGACATTCTCCGCAGAGCCGCTCATCATGGCATTACCCGCGACAGCCAAGGTCGCCCTGACACCTGGAATGGCACGCACTTCGTCCGCAAAAGCATTGAGTGCTGCTTGCGTCGTTGGCAAGGAGGTCCCCTCCTTAAGGCTCATATCCACAAAGACCACACCTTGGTCTTCATTGGGCAAGAAAGACGTCGGCGTCATGTCGAGGATCAACTTCGAGCCCACCGTCATACCAACAAAGATCAGCAGCACCACGAAAAGCTTGCGAGAGAACCATTTGGAAACCCAGACGTAGCGCTTAGTCAGCCATGCTAGGCCGCTATTAAACCAAGCAAATGGACCATGCTTGTGTGGCTGGGGCACGCGCAAGATCGTTGCGCAGAGCGCCGGGCTCAAGGTCAAAGCATTGACAGAGGAGAAGACCACCGTCATCGAGATCGTCACAGCAAACTGCGCATAGATACGGCCCGTAATGCCAGGGATCAACGCCACTGGCACAAAGATCGCCAGCAACACCAAAGTCGTAGCAATGACTGCGCCCGTCACTTCTCGCATCGCAACCAACGTCGCAGTTTTGGCGTCGAGGGCATTCTTCTCCATATGATACAAGACACGCTCGACCACCACGATCGCATCATCGACCACCACACCGATGGCCAAGAGCAGCGCAAAGAGCGTCAGCGTATTGATCGTAAAGCCAGTCAGCTTAAGCACCATAAAGGCCGAGAGCAACGACACAGGGATCGTAATCGACGGCACCAATGTCGAGCGAAAGTCTTGCAAGAAGAGGTAGCAGATACCCACCACCAAGAGGAAGGTAATGATCAGCGTTTCGACGATTTCTGCGATTGACGTGCGGACGTATTCGGTCGCATCATAGGGATACTCGAGCATCATGTCAGCGGGGAAGTTCGCCTCCAAGCGCTTGAGCTCTTTGAGCAAGAGGTCCATCGTCTCAATCGCATTGGACCCAGGCGTCTGATTGACAGCCATTGAAATGGCACTCGTGCCATTAAAAAAGCCATCAGAACCATAGCTATTTTGTCCAATCTCTACACGAGCCACGTCGGAAATCTTGACCAGACCACCCTGCTCGGCAGTGCGGACGATGATGTCATCAAACTCTACCGCATCCGAGAGACGGCCCTTGGCCGTAATCGTGTACATCTGCTGCACCAACGCATCCTTGACTGGCGCAGACCCCACCGCACCCAGAGAAGCTTGGAGGTTTTGTGACTGAATTGCCGCAATGACTTCATCCGGCCCCATCTTTTGCGCAGCGAGGCGTTCGGGGTCAAGCCAAATACGCATGGAGGATTTTGGTCCGTAGACGCTGACCGAGCCCACACCCGGTACACGCAGCAGCGTATCACGTAGGTTGGAGTAGACATAGTCGGAGAGGTCGAGCTTGGAGTGCGTGCCATTGGGCGAACGCAACGCAAAGAATCCGAGCGTGTCCGAAGACTTTGCACGCACCGTGACACCCTGCTGGATAACCTCAGAGGGGAGCTTAGCCGTCGCCTGAGAGATGCGGTTTTGCACGCGGACCATATTCATATCACGATCCGTGCCCATCGCAAAGGTCACCGAGAGCGAATAACGCCCCGAGTCGGTCGATGACGAGCTAAAGTAGAGCATGTCCTCGACACCGTTGACTTCTTGCTCGATCGGGATACCGACAATCTTAGCCAAGTCCACTGCGCTTGCGCCTGGATAGGTCGTCTCGACGGAGATTTCTGGAGGCGTGATTTCGGGGTATTGCGTGATGGGCAAGGTCATGAGCGAGAATGCCCCCACCAATGTCATCACAATCGCAATCACGATTGCAAAGCGCGGACGCTCCACAAAGACTCGTGAAAAAATAAAGGATTGCGGAAGCTCCTTGATCATCTGCAGCAAGGTCTTCTTTTCATTCGCCTCAATCGCGGCGAGTTGTTCTTCTTGAGTTGCCATGGCTACTCCTTCTTCAATCAAAATGGTTACTTAGCAGCCTTGGGCGCAACAGCCTGAGCGGCATCCGCCGAGACGATCTCGACCTTGCTCGTGGGGTTGATTTGAGAGACACCACTGGTGACGACCTTCTCACCAGCAGCCACACCCGAGACCTGCACATACATGCCCTGAACCACACCTAGCGTCACCGGACGCATCGTCACGCCACCCTCAGCCGTTGGCACATAGACAAATGACCCCTTGGCATTGGTCAAGATTGCGGTTTGTGGGACAGTCGTCACCTTAGCGGCAGCCTTTTCGTCGATGTAAACCGAAACATAACCCTTGGAGAGGAGCTTTTGCTTGGGGTTGTCAAAGCGCAAGCGGATAGGCAAGCTGGCGGTCGATTCGCTCATTTCGTTGTCCACGAAGTCAAGCGTGCCGAGCTTTTCGTAAAAGTCCCCCGTTGGCAACATCACACGATAGCGCATATTATCTTTAACGTGGCCGCTCATGCCCTTGAGGTAATCACGGTCAGAGATGGAAAAGACCACCCGGATCGGATCCGTCTGAATGATCCGAGCCAGAGCCGCCGAAGACGGCGCCACATAGTCACCCAACTTAGCCTTAGCCGAACCGATCCGCCCCGAGATAGGCGCCTTGATCAGCGTGCGCTCGAGGTCAATTTTGGCCGCCAAGAGATTCGCCTCCGCCTGCTTAACCATTGCCTTAGCCTGCAAAGCACCCGCATGCGCCGAATCGATCTCTGTCTGCGTCACAGAGCGCTTGTCTACCTTTTGCATACGCGCATCATAGCGGCAGGCGCGTTCGGCCTCAGCATTGGCCTTAGCCAATTCCGCCGTACGCTGTGCGACCAAAGCCGTATAGGTCGAATTGTCAATTTGGAAGAGCGGATCGCCCGCCTTGACCATGGAGCCTTCTTCAAAGGCCACCTTCGCAATATAACCTGCGACTTGAGCCTTAAGCTCGACCTCTTGCACCGGCTCGACCGCACCAATGAAGCGCGTCGCCGGATTGAGCGCACGCAGCGAGACCTCCTCCACCTCGACAGGGGTCTTGCGATTCATCATCGCACCCATCTTCGCTTGCATCTCAGCCTTTTTGTCCTTCATCTCATTAATTGCCTTTGAGAAACCCAACGACATACCGATACCACCAGAAATCATCGCCACGATAATCATCGCCACGATGTTGCCAATTTTGCCTTGCTTTGATTCACTCATTATTGTACTCCTAAGTTAGTCACTAAAATAGATAAACCGACCTCAATCGTCCGCATCCCATCCATCTCGCTCTGTGCGAAAAAGACCTGACGCAACGTCGAGAAAAAGATTCCGCGCACCAAGACCATCGCCTGCTCAGGCGACAAGTCCGAACGCATCCGCCCAGCCACTTGTAGCCGGCCAAAACGCTGTTGCACGCGTTCAAAAGCATCGAGCTTTTGCTCTGGCAAGATCTCTGCCAACTTCGCCTTGAGCTCTGGTGACCATTCCACACGCGTCATCGCAAAGATAAAGAAACGCTTCATCTCCTCATCCTCAATCGTTTGGCGCGCCCAATCCAACAGATCCGCCTGCACCAAAGCCAACGAATCCCCCATTTCAGGAATACGCATCGCCTCGTAGTGTTCATTTTGCATACGGATCAGCTCTGCCAAGATCGCAACCTTGTTCTCAAAGTGCCAATAGATCGCCCCTTTGGTCACATTCATGCGACTGGTGATATCGGCAAAGGTCGTCGTGGCATAGCCCTTTTCGGCAAAAACATCCAGAGCCGTGCGCAAGATCAATGCACGCGTCTCCTCGGCTTCTTCCTTTGTTCTTCTTGCCATAATACTCCTTTAAAACGCCGCCCATTATACATACTTACCAGTAGGTATGCAAGCAGAAAAGGAGATAAAAGGCTATAAAAGTAACTTTTATAGCCTTAAAAAGAGGAGTTCGTTGAGTTAATCGGCCTGATTTGGCTGG
>CAYZIC010000011.1:0-44855 GCA_964478335.1 uncultured Lentisphaeraceae bacterium
CCTCCTAGTACTCGAACTCGAACTCTAGACTCGAACTAGGAGGCGCAGCCTCCTCTGCTCCTATCACCGAGCAATAAGCGAGCTTGCGAGCGCCAACGCTACCTGCGAGCGCAGCGAGCCTCTGTGCCCCCTGCGACGTACTCTGGCTGTCCCGCGAGCGCAGCGAGCCTCTGTGCCCCCTGCGACGTACTCTGGCAGTCCCGCGAGCGCAGCGAGCCTCTGTGCCCTCTGTGCCTCTGTGATACAATCTCTCGTAGGCATCCTGGCAGTCCTGCGAGCGCAGCGAGCCCTGCCTGATGCGGGCGGCTCCGTCGCCCCTGCGAGCTCAAAGTGGATGCGCTGTTTTACGTATAAGCTTTTCTTCTAATTGCATAAGCTCTTTTTCATCTTCTTGATCTGCCTCATGCATCTTCCGCCGTTTGTCAAACACTGCATAAATATCACGGACAGCCCCCTCCATCTCCTTATTGGAAACCTTCCCTGTGTGGGTCAAGAGTGCCTTATCTTGAAATTCAATGACCCGATTGACGGTTTGGCGCCAATAGCCAACCGTTAAGTCGAGTCGTTCCCGAACACGAATCTCAGCAGTCTCTAGAAAAACCACAACCAGTCTATTCAGTAGATCTATTTCATCTTGGGACAAATAATTCTTGGCAATAACGACATCCCCCTTTCGAACAATTCCCCCACTCCAAGAGGTCAATCCCATATTGGGGAGCAGGGCATCTGCTCGACTCATGACTAGCTCTGCAGCCGTTTTGCCCGTTACAGCATAAAGTAACTTGTTTTGAGTTTCAGCAAAAAACATTTGTGTTGCTTTATCAGATGGTATATAATCGCTTGATAAAGCCAGTAAGTCTCTAATCTTTTGATAAAAACGCTTCTCTGAGGCTCTAATATCCCTAATTCGAGCAAGAAGCTCATCAAAATAATCTGGGCGACCATCAGGATTTTTGAGACGATCATCATCGATAATGAATCCCTTAACTAGATAACTTGAAAGATGCCGAGTGGCCCATTGACGGAATTGCGTTCCTCGAATACTTTTAACCCGAAAGCCTATTGCCAGAATCATCTCGAGGGCGTAGTAAGCTATTTGATAAGATTTGCCATCTTGGGCAGTTGTCAAAGATTCTTTGACAACTGAGCTTTTGGATAACTCTTTATCCTTAAGTATATTTAGTACATGGTAGCTAATAGATTGCTTAGAGGTGGCAAAAAGCTCTGATAGTTGCTGTTGAGTCAGCCAAATGCGACCATCTTGCGCATAGAGCTTAATTTCACTGCGACCATCTACGGTGTGATAAATGATCACTCGATTGTTTTCACTACACATACGACCTCCTTATAGTTAACGACATCATGATAGCACATCGTCATCACCCATGTCAAGTGTAATCCCAAGGTCAAATGCAGAGAAGAGGCTACGCCGCCTTAAGGCGAGCAAGCTCGCCGCACCAGGCATCAAGCAACAGGCACCACGCACTCGAGCGACCGAGCGCAGCGAGCCCCTGCGGGAGATACTCTGGCAGTCCTGCGAGCGCAGCGAGCCTCTGTGCCCTCTGTGCCTCTGTGATACAATCTCTGCGACGTACTCTGGCAGTCCCGTGAGCGCAGCGAGCTCTAAAGCGGCACCCAGCCGCAATCAGGCCTAGCGCAGCGTATGCTCGGAAGAGTCCTATAGCTCCTCAATAAGCAGGGTGTGGGGCGGCAGCCCCTCCTAGTACTCGAACTCGAACTCTAGACTCGAACTAGGAGGCGCAGCCTCCTCAATGCTTGGTGCGGGCGGCTCCGCCGCCCTATAAATAAGCGGCATCTCTCGGATGAAAGATGCCGCTTGATTTGGAGATAAGACTGGGTGTCTTACTTGATGATGCCAAGCTCTGCCAATGAGGCGAATTCTTGGCCGTTTTGCTCGCTGGTGCCGGTGAAGCGGACGAAGCGGCAGGAGACGGGATTCTTGAAGAAGACCTTGTTTGTTATGGCGCTCATGGGGAAGTTACCCGCTGCGACCTTTTTCCAGGTCTTGCGATCGGTGGAGACTTCCACGGTGTAGCCCTTGATCATGCCGTTGGTGCCGTTTTGGCGGGGCATTGCGGTGATACCCTTGATGGTGCGCACCTTGGCGATGTCCATGGTGATGCTGTGGGGGTATTTGCCCAAGGTGACGCCATACTGGCTGTGCCAGATGGTTTCAGGGTCGCCGTCGCAGGCCTTTTGTCCATCGTTGCCGGGCTCTTGTGAGGTGCAGTCGACGATGGTAAAGGTTTCTGGAGGAGGCGGCATGGATGCATCCAACTGAGCGGGGGTCGTGAAGACGCGAGCCAAGCGGTCAGGGGTCTGAGCGGTGACAGGGCGAATAGCAAAGCCGAGGTAATAGGGCTTGTCATTGCGAGGAATGTCATGGCTCAAGGGGCCTGGGCCGCAAGATGCGCCACCCAAACCACGGTTGGTAGCCAAGAGCGTCAAGACGGTATTCTCGGATTTGGGCCATTCGCCAGGGTGCTTGGTGGTGAGCAAGTCGGTCACGGTGTAGGGCAATGCGGAGAAGGCAAAGGGCTTCTCTGTCGCGGTGAAGACGAGGCCGAAGCCAGTCTTGTCGGTCAAGGCGACCCATGAGGTTTCTTCGCGGTTACCCATGTCATTGGGGCGGGCATAGTTGACAACCATGTTGGCGACGGTGTCAGCATAGCGGGCAATGAACGCACCGGTCTTGCGGTCGGGGTAGTTCTCAAAGGGACCACGGCCGAGGTATTGGACTTGGTCGAGGCACTTGTCCAGCTTGATGGAGTACCCGAGGCGGGGCAATTCGATGCGACGACCAAATGGCACGATGACCGATTGGCAAACCAATGAGCCGTCAGGGTAAACGGTCCACTTGGCGTTGACCTTGAATTGTGCGGTGCGATCGGTGATAGCGCGGTCAACCTTGGTGATGGTCGTGGGCATGCCACCGGCACCAAAGTGGTTGAGGCTCTCAATTGCGGTGCCCTTGACGGCTGCAGAGGTCTCAAAGGTGTAAGCGCCAGTCACTTGAGATTTGCCAGCCTTGACAGGCTTGACAAATTGAGCCGTGCCGACGAGGTTACGCAAGCCGTTGGCGAACCATTGGTTGGCGGTGCCGACTTCGTTGCTCGATGGGCAGCGGAGGGCATCAAGGACGATGGGTTGGTCAATGAGGGTCTTGCCCTTAAAGACGTACTTAACGACGGTGGCTTGACGCTTGTCAAAAACGATGACAAAATCATTACCCTTAAAGGTGATGGAGTCGTTCTTTTCATCCTTAATCACTGCGCCCGTGGAGGCAAGCATGGCACCCTGAGACTTGGGGTTGGTCAAGGTGATTTGGTCGTCAGCAACGACGTGACCAGCCTTGATGAGGCCCTCGGTATTGCGCTGAATGAAGCGAACGACGAGGCTGTAGATTGCACCTGGCTTATAGGTGATGGCCTTCAAAGCCGGCACTTGGACAGTCTTGGTCTGCTGAGGAGCAATGGTCGGCAAGGTGATCTTGCCGTGCTTGATGGTAACGCCATCTTGGAGGATGTCGTAGGTGCAGTCGTAGGCTTCAAGGCCACGGAAGTAGTTCTTGTTGCGAATGAGGATTGCGCCATCGTTGGCCAAAGTGGCCTTGATGTTTTGGTAGACGTGCTTGACCTCGAAGTAGCCAGGCTCAGGCGTGCGGTCTGCAAGGATGGTGCCGTTGCAGACGAATTGACCATCATTGGGCTGATCACCAAAGTCACCACCATAGGCAAGGATCTTTTGGCCCTTTTCATTTTTCATCAAGAGGCCTTGGTCGACCCAATCCCAGATTGCGCCACCCATGACGACGTCGGAGCTCTCGATGGCATCTTGATAATCTGCGAAGTTACCCATGGCATTCATCATGTTGTGGGCATATTCGGAGATGTAGAAGGGCTGACGTGCATTTTTGTCGGCGGCTTTCCACTGGACCCAACCGACACCAGGATATTGGTTGGAGCCGAGGTCTACGATGGCGTTGTTGCGTTCGTAATGGGTTGCACGGCTGCGGTCACGGGCCTTGATGGTGCGCTCTGCGATGAGGAAGTTACGGCCAGGGCCGGCTTCGTTACCGAGGGACCACATGATGACGGAGGGGTGATTCTTATCACGCTCGACCATGCTCATGATACGGTCGACGTGAGCGTCGAGCCATTCAACGGGGTGGGAGCTGGATTCTTTACCATAGTAAAGGCCATGGGACTCGATGTTGGCCTCGTCTTGGACGTAGATACCATACTTGTCACAGAGGTAGTAGAAGTAGTTGTCTGCAGGATAGTGTGAGCAACGGACGTGATTGATGTTGCCCTCTTTCATCATGCGGATTTCGTGTTCTTGTTGCTCGCGGGTTAAAGCGTGGCCAGTGGTGGGGAATGTTTCGTGGCGGTTGACGCCCTTGACCTTGATCTTTTGGCCGTTGACCATGAAGCGTGCATTCTTGATTTCGACTTGGCGGAAGCCGAGAGAGGTGGAGACGTATTCGACAGTCTTACCCGCAGCGGTTTGCACTTCGAGGACGAGGGTATAGAGGTTGGGGGTTTCTGCAGACCAGAGGGCTGGCTGCGTGTAGGTCATCTTGAGGCCAGTCTTGAAGGCTTCGATGCCGTAGACACGGAGGGTCTTTTCGCTGACGCCATCAAAGGGAGCATCACGGGGTGGAATCGGTGCGACAAAGTTGCCCTTAGCATCATAAAGCTTGGCCAAGATCTTCATGTCTGCAACCTTGGTGCCGTAATCAAGCTTATTGGCGACCTCTGCGTCAATGGTGATGGTCCAGTTGCCCTTATAGTTACCATATTGAGCAGGCTCAGTGATGGCAAAGAAGTCACGGACGTGCACCTTGGGCAATGCGTAGACCGAGACACCACGGAAAATACCGCTCAAGCGGAACATATCCTGAGCTTCGAGGTAGGAGCCATCGCAGCTGCGGTAGACTTCGACAGCGACCGTATTTTTACCCGGCTTGGCATACTTGGTGATATCAAAGGCTGCCGTTGTGCGGGAATCCTTAGAGAAGCCGATGTACTTGCCATTGACCCAAAGATAGAAGAATGAGTCGACGCCTTCAAACTCGACATAGAGCTGTCTACCATCCCAATTTGCAGGGATCTCAAAGTCGCGGCGATAGGAGCCAACGGCGTTGGGTTGCTTTTTAACGAGGTAATTCTCGGGCACGCCAGGATTATTCATCACCTTAGGCCACGTACGGCTGATCAAACCAGGATTGCGTGAGGTAAACATAAAGGGCTGGTTGCAGTAAAGGGCAGTACCAAATGCGCCCTTTTTTGACGCGCCCATTGCTTGCCAGCTGCAGGGAACGACAATTTGATCCCAGCTCGAGACATTAAAATCTGGTTTGTAAAAGTTAACAGGGCGCTTTGCAGGCTCAGGCGACCAACGGAAACGCCAATCTGTCTTAGAATTCAGCGACTTGAACCATTTGCTATTTTCAGGCAAAATCTTTAAGGCGCCTTTGAGTGTATCAAAAGACATCGACCAGGCCCGGGCGGGCTCTTTATTCAGAGAGAGATTTTGCTCTTGCTCCCATTCACAACCCAATGGGTTGGGGCGTTCTCCCATATAACGGCCTGCTTCGGCAACAGTCGCAAGACTTGCTGCGGTTGCGATGGCCAAAGACACATACAACGGATTCATATAGTATACTCCTTATTCATCTAATTAAACGATGTGACAAAGATACCATATATAGAGACCAAAGTGAAGCACAAACTTAGCGCAATTGCTGGAAAAATAGACAAAGTCCCCTCTTTTGAGTACCTTTTAACAGGCAAGCCTACAAAATGAGCAGTAGATCGACGCGACAAGTGACGATATTTTGATTCACGCACGCCCCCTTTACTCCCTACAAAATCTCGATTCTAGGGTAAAATAGCACTCAATGAAGCACAAATCTAAAACTTTTTTGATTTTTCTACTTGTAATTTCTTAGGGGATGTGATATCTTGCACCCACTTTTATCAATTTACAAGGAGCAAAAAGTAATGGCAAGAACCACCCCTATTGGCAAAGTGCGTAACATCGGTATTATGGCGCACATCGACGCAGGTAAGACGACTACCTCAGAACGTATTCTTTTCTATTCCGGCAAGAGCCACAAGATTGGTGAAGTGCACGATGGTGCCGCAACCATGGACTGGATGGCCCAAGAACAAGAACGTGGTATCACGATTACCTCTGCTGCAACCGCTGTCACCTGGAAAGATCACCAGATCTCTTTGATCGATACCCCCGGCCACGTTGACTTCACCGCTGAAGTGGAACGTTCTCTCCGCGTGCTTGACGGCGCAGTTGCGCTTTTCTGCTCCGTTGGTGGTGTGCAACCTCAATCCGAGCAAGTCTGGCGTCAATCCGAAAAGTACAAAGTACCCAAGCTCGCCATGGTCAACAAGATGGACCGTACTGGCGCAAACTTCTTTGACGTCGTTGGTCAAATCCGCGACCAACTCGGCGCTCGCCCTGTCATGATGGTTTACCCCATCGGCGCTGGCGAAACCTTTGAAGGCGTCGTTGACCTACTCGAAAACCGCGCTGTCACCTACGATCCAAACTCCAACGGTATGATCCAAATCTACGGTGATATCCCTGCTGACATCGCTGACGAAGTCGCTCAAGCTCGCCACGACATGATCGAAGCTGCTGCTGAGCAAGACGAAGATTTGATGAACAAGTACTTCGAAGGCGAAGAGCTCACCAAGGAAGAAATCGTCGCTGGTATCCGTAAGGGCTGTATCTCACGTACCATCGTGCCGACCTTCTGCGGTACTGCATTTAAGAACAAGGGTATCCAAATCCTCTTGGACGGCATCTTGGCTTACCTCCCCTCACCATTGGACATCGACGCCGTCATCGACACCAACGACGAATCAATCGTGCGTGGCGCTAAGGATGATGATCCTTTCTGCGGTTTGGCATTTAAGATCATGGCTGACAAGCACATGGGTAAAGTGCTCTACATCCGCCTCTACTCCGGAACGCTCAGCGTCGGCGACGAAATTCTCGACAGCTCAGTCAACAAGAAGGCTCGTATCGGTCGACTCTTCCGCATGCACTCAAATCGTCAAGAAGCTCTTGAACAAGCCTACGCAGGTGACATTGTTGCCGTCGCTGGTTTGCCTTTGACCCGCACCGGTGACACCCTTTGCGATCCAGAGAACCCGATCCTCTTGGACTCCATCGACTTCCCAGATCCCGTGATCTCGATCTCCGTGAAGCCTACCTCACGCAACGACAACGAAAAGCTCGGTAACGCTCTCCACGCTTTGGCGATGGAAGACCCGACCTTCACCGTTAAGTTTGACCAAGAAACCTCCGAAACCATCATCTCGGGTATGGGCGAACTTCACCTTGAAATCATCGTTGACCGTCTCCGCCGTGAATTCAAGGTCGACTGCGAATCTGGCCGCCCTGAAGTGGCTTACCGCGAAACCATCACCATTGCTGGCTCTGGCGAATACAAGCACTCCAAGCAATCTGGTGGTCGTGGTCAATATGGTCACGTTGTCATGAGCCTCGAGCCTCTCGAAGCTGGCAAGGGCTTTGAATTCGTCAACGAAGTCAAGGGTGGTAACATCCCTGGCGAATACATCCCTGCTGTCGAAAAGGGCCTTCGCAAGTCTCTCGAATCCGGTCCTTTGGCTGGTTACCCTGTGCTTGACATCAAGGCTGTCCTTACGGACGGGTCTTACCACGATGTTGACTCCTCGGAATTCGCATTCAGCACCGCTGCTATGCAATGCTTCCGATTGATCTTCCACAAGAGCCAACCTCAATTGCTCGAACCTGTCATGAAGGTCGAAGTTGTCGTTCCTGAAGATTACATGGGCGCTGCAACTGGCTCTTTGGGTCAACGCCGTGGCCGTATCGAAGGTATGGATGACCGCGCTGGATCTAAGATCGTGCACGGGTTCGTGCCTTTGAGCGAAATGTTCGGTTACTCCAACACGATCCGTACCTTGACCCAAGGTCGTGGCGCATTCACCATGGTCTTTGACCACTACGAGGCTGTGCCGACCAACATCCGTGAAGAAGTCATCGAAAAGCGTCGTAAGGAAGGCAAAATTCTCGGCGTCTCCGCTGAATAATCCATCTCACGATGTGACTCTAAAAAACGCTTTGGTGCAAACCAAAGCGTTTTTTTATTGCCTTAATAGATGAAAAACAGACCCGATGCTTAACTTGGTTAAACATTATTTAAAAAATCTCCTTGACTAATCTTCTAAAAAGAATATACTTTACGCCCATGAAAACAGCTTACCATCTACTCGAATCTTTTGGTCTCATCTGGGCAGACATGGCACCCTATATGTTTTTGGGTCTTTTGATTGCCTTTATCTTCTCCTACTTCACGACGGAGGAGCGTATTCAGCGCCATCTCAAGAGCACCAAGCTCAGCGCCATTATCAAAGCCTCCCTCATCGGCGTGCCGATCCCCTTCTGTTCTTGTGGTGTCCTCCCTGTAGCACTTGCACTCAAAAATGGCGGCGCACACCGCGGTACCGTGATTGCGTTTCTCTCCAGCACCCCCCAATCTGGCACCGACGCCCTCCCCCTGGCCTGGAAGCTCTTTGGTCTCCCCTTTATCCTCATGCGCCTCGTCTCAGCGGTGCTTACGGGTCTAGTTTGTGGCTGGTGGGTCAGCCAAAGTGAAGAGCCCACGCCAGAGGTCACGCCAGTCAATGACAATCTCGACACCGACTGCGCGGCGGTGTGCTGCTGCCACCACCACACCGCCGAGATGCCACACAAGCCTGCCGAACCCCACCACCACGAGTACGTTTCCCGCCGTCAGCGGTTCAAAGACGCTGCACGCTATGCCTTTTGCCACCTGCCGCAAGAGATTGGCCCCCTGCTCATTGTTGGGCTCATCTGTGCAGCATTTATCCAAGTCTACCTCCCCCTCGATGGCCTCAACAATCTCCCTCTTGTCTGTGGTTATCTCGTAGCCATTCTCATTGGTATCCCGATGTATGCCTGCTCAGTGGCCATCGTGCCAATCACCTTTACCCTCGTGCAAGCGGGGCTTTCGATTGGTGCAGCCTATATGCTAATGGTAACAGCCTCGAGCATGAGCTTGATCTCGCTATTAATCATTGCCAAAGCATTCGGCCGCCGCACCCTCATCCGCTACGTCGTGGGGCTCACAAGCGTCGTCTTTCTCTTTGCCATCACGCTCGACAGCACCCCTCGCGCATGGTGGATCCATGACAATCAATCCACCCTCACGAGCCACTCCCACGAGCATGATGGCAACCACAGCCACCATCACGAAGGCCACAGCCATACGGCACCCTGGCAGCTCGTCTCCAGTGGTGCATTTGCCCTCCTCATTGGCACCGCCTGCGTCAAACGCCTCATCGACATCCCTCGCAAAATCAAGGCCGCCCAATGATTGACAATCTGATCAACGCCCTCCACCCGGTCGGGATCATCGTCCTCATTCACTACGCCATCGCCGTAGTCATCACCCTCTTTTTACTTAGCCGCGAGAGAGAACCCCTCTCCACGGTGCTGTGGATCTTTTTAATCTTCAGCTTTCCCGTGATTGGGGTCATCACCTATTGGCTCCTAAGCGTCAATCGCATACCTGCGCCCATCGCCCTCAAACGCCGCACCCACGCCCTATGCGATGCCCAATCCAACCGCGCCCTGCGTTTCGCCTCTCGCCTCAACCGCTACGAAGAGCGCCACCGACTCAAAACGCCCCCCACGACCACACCTAGCATTATCACCTTTAATCGCATGTTTAACCGCGCCTACACCTTTGAGCCACTACTCACAGGCAATGCGATTACCCTCCTTGACCAACCCGAAGCCGCTATTAATCAGATGGTCGATGCGATCAACCACGCAGCCAAGCACATCCACCTCTCCTCCTTTATTATCTCCGATGACCCCGCCGGCCGCACCCTCATGCAAGCCCTCCACCAAGCCGCCACCCGTGGCGTCACCGTGCGTGTGCTCTACGATGCGGTGGGGTCCTTTAAGAGCTGCCTCAGTGGGCTCTTTCGCCGCTACCCCCACCCCAACCTCCACGTCCACCCATTCGCCCACAAAGGGCGCTTTTGGTGGCTTCGCCAAGAGAACACCCGCAACCACCGCAAGCTGCTCATCATCGATGCCGAGCAAGCCTTTACTGGCGGTGTCAACATCCATGCCGACTACTTTGCAATCCCTGGCCACCCCCCCATTCGCGACCACCATTTTCACCTCACCGGCCCCATCGTGGCCACCATCCAGCAGACCTTTATCAAAGACTGGATCTTCACCACCGGCACCCCCATCACCGCCACAGCAAACCTCATCGCCGAAATCACCTCACCCGCCAATCAAGCCATTCGCCTTGTCAATAGCGGTCCCACCGAGACTGACTATGACAACGCCAACATCCTCTTTACTGGTGCCATCGCCGCCGCCCAAAAGTCCATCCTCATCGTCACCCCCTACTTCATTCCCACCGCCGAAATCAAACGCGCCCTCATCCTCGCAGCCTACCGAGGAGTCACCATCAAGATCCTCGTCCCCAAAGCCAACAATCACCCCATGATTGCGGCAGCCTCACGCGCCTACTACAAAAAGCTCCTCAAAGTCGGCATTCGGATCTTTCAGCGCCACCCACCCTTTATCCATACCAAATCCCTCATCGTCGATGACGATCTCTCCATCGTCGGCTCGGCCAATATCGACCCGCGCTCCATGAATCTCAACTACGAGAGCAACCTCGTCGTCTACGACAGCACATTCGCCGACCAGCTCAAAGCCTCCCTCGCCACCGACCTCGCCCAATCCGACGAGCTCCACTACGCCGCTTGGCGCAAACGCCCCAAATACATCCGCATCTTTGAGAACCTCTGCAACCTCCTCCACCCCAACCTCTAAGCCCCTTGGCAAAAGGATCACCCAATGAACTCCACTACGCTATCTGCGATCCTGTGTGCGTTACTCTCCTCCTGCCTGCTGGCCGACACATGGACAAACGCCACAGGCACCTGGGGCTATATCCTTAAGGGATCCTCCGCCACGCTGACGGCCTTTGCCCCAGCAGAGGGTGTTGCCGAGGTGACCATGCCGGCAACGCTAGGCGGCCAACCCGTCACAACCATTGCAGAGGGTGCATTTCATGAATGTGAGTCAGATGACGAAGACGACTCGAGCATCGAGGCGGCTTGCGAAGCCTTACAATCCATCACCCTGCCTGAAGGTGTCACCACCATCGAACGAGGGGCCTTTTCTGAGTGCAACCGCTTAACGATGCTATCTCTACCCGCAAGTATTACAGCGATCGCCCCCGATGCCTTTCTCTCTTGCCCTTCGTTGGAGACAATCACCGTCGCCCCAGCCAACACGACCTACACCTCGATCGACGGCGTACTCTTAAGCAAAGACCTCTCAGCGCTCATCGTCTACCCTGTTGACAAAAAAGACGACTCCTACTCCATCCCTCAGGGTGTGACAACGATTAGACGTGACGCCTTTGCACAAAATTCACATCTAAAAGCAATGCGACTCCCTAAAGGCATCAGCACCATCGAGCAGGGTGCCTTTTCTGGGTGCGACACCTTAACGACCATCACCCTGCCAGAAGGCATCACCACCATCGAGCGGGGAGCCTTTTATGGGTGCCGTAGCCTGACGACGCTATCCCTACCCGCGACGCTGAGCACGATCGGGCCCGACACCTTTCTCTGGTGCCTTTCGTTGGCGTCAATCACCGTTGCCCCGGCCAACACAGCCTACACCTCGATCGATGGCGTGCTTTATCGCAAAGATCTCACCGAGCTGATTCTCTACCCACGAGCCAAAAAAAGCACCTCTTACACCATTCCCCAGGGCGTGACCACCATCCATAAACACGCCTTTGCAATGCATCCCCCCTTGAAAGCGATCACCCTCCCTGAGGGGTTTACCACCATTGGTGAGGAAACGTTTAATCGGTGTCAACGCTTATCGACGCTCACGATTCCAGCAAGTGCCACCACCATCGCGTGGGGTGCATTTGACCAGTGCACGACCTTGACGACGCTCTCTGTCTCCCCGGCCAACACGACCTACACTTCGATCGATGGCGTGCTTTATAGCAAAGATCTCACCGAGCTCATCCGCTACCCACGAGGCAAAAAAGCCACCTCTTACACCATTCCTCAGGGCGTAACTACGATTAGACGAGGAGCCTTTGCCTCGTGCCGGTCTCTGTCTACGATCGCCATCCCACCAAGTGTCAGCACCATCGAGCGGGGGGCCTTTTCAGGATGCCGTAGCTTGACGACCATCACAATCCCAGAGGGCGTCAAGGTCATCGACTTGGGTACCTTTAAAGCCTGCCAATCCTTGACGCACGTCACGATTCCCCATAGTCTGATCTCCATCGAGCAGGTCGCCTTTGAAGGCTGTCGCGCCCTGCAGACAATCGCCATCCCACCAGGGATGACCACCATCAAATGGGGCACGTTTCGGGGGTGCAGCGCCTTAACGGCCGTGATGCTACCCGCGGGGCTCACCGTGATTGAGGATCGGGCATTTGAAGCTTGCGAGGCCTTACAGACCATCACGATTCCTGAGCGGGTTTATCACATTGGGATGCTTGCCTTTGCTAGGTGTCGTAGGTTGGCGACGGTGAACTTTTTGGGCGACAAACCCACCTTTGACGGGGCTGCCTTTTTCGGCATGGCCGACAAGGCTCAGGGTTACTATCAGCCCAACAAAAAGGGGTGGCGCGCGGGTGTAGTCGATGAAGGGCTGCGCCTACTCAAGTCTCGCCAGTAGCCGACTACACGCTCATGGTGTGTTGTCTTATCGCAAACTCTCCTCAATCTGAGTGGACTCTCTGCCTTTTTTTCTAAAAAGTATCCCCTTTCATTCTTTTGAGACTTGACAATCAGTGGGTGTTTCGTGCATAATAGTAGGCCTTTAATGGACTTTTTATTTTGATTTCTAGGAGTGCGCTATGTTTGGTATTTTTGATAAGCTTTTTGGGTTTCTTGCTTGTGACATCGGCATCGACTTGGGTACGGCCAATACGTTGGTCTTTATCAAAGGCAAGGGGGTGGTCATGAGTGAACCCTCTGTGGTTGCAATGAAAGAGGGTTCTCGGCGAATTCTCAAGGTCGGCATCGAGGCGAAGCGTATGTTGGGTCGTACACCTGGCAACATTATAGCAGTGCGGCCGATGCGCTCTGGCGTGATTGCGGACTTTGACATCACCAAGGCTATGATTCAATACTTTATAACCAAAGCGAAAGGACGCTCAATCTTGAAGCCCCGGGTTGTGATAGCTGTGCCCAGTGAAATCACCGAGGTGGAGCGTCGCGCTGTGGAGGAATCCGCCCGTCATGCTGGCGCACGTAAGGTTGTCGTTATCGAAGAACCCATGGCTGCTGCAATTGGTGTTGGCTTGCCCGTGGCAGAGCCTAAGGGTAACTTGATCATCGACATCGGTGGTGGCACCTGTGAGGTTGCGTTGATTTCTCTCGGTGGCATTGTTTTTGCTAAGAGTGTGCGTGTGGGCGGCGATACGATGGATGAATGCATCGTGCAATATATGCGCCGAGTCTACAACTTGATGATTGGCGAACGCAGCGCCGAAGAGATTAAGATTGCCATCGGCTCCGCCTATCCGCTCCTAGAAGAGGTCTCGATGGAGGTCAAAGGCCGCGATTTGGTTGCAGGCTTGCCTAAGACCTTGCGCGTGACCTCAGATGAAATCCGCGATGCACTACAAGATCCAGTCGCAGCGATCGTCGATGCCGTGCGTATCACGCTAGAAAAGGCTCCACCAGAGCTCTCTGCAGACTTGGTGGATCGTGGTTTGGTCCTCTCGGGCGGTGGCTCAATGCTACGTGGACTCGATAAGCTGATCTCGAAGAAAACAGGCTTACCTGTGACCATCGTAGAAGACCCCCTCGTCAGTGTCGCAAATGGAACAGGATTTGTGCTAGAAGAGATCGATGAATATGAGGATATGTCTTCGCCAAATTCCTAATTGATGATGAGATAAACAACCGGGAATGGCCGCCGCTTTTCCCGGTTTATTTTTAATACGCCATGACTAGTCGCTGGAAAAAAACGTTCTTGTACGGCCTAATTGCCTTAGGTTGCGCCTTGGCTATTTTTGGTCATCAGTCGATGAGGTTTCTCTTTAGCGAGGTGGCCTTTCCCCTGCATCGGGCCAAAGATCTCATCCGCCTCCATGGGGTGGCTCGTCTTGAGGCCGCTTGGTCGGCACTGCGCTTTGGTGGCGCTCAGGATAATTTGCTCAGCGAGATTGAGCGGTTACGCATGGATAATGACCGCCTCTATGAGCTGACCGTGGAGAATGCTACGCTCTCGCAAGCGCTAGCCACGCAACAATCCTCCCCCTATGCGCTGACCTATTGTCGCATCTTGAGTCATGGTGGCGGATTGGGCATTTGGCCAACGCTACGCATCGACAAGGGCTCTCGCCATGGGCTCAAACACGGCATGGTCGTGATTGTTGCAGATGGTCTGGTGGGAACACTCGGCTCGGTGGGTATCAATCAATCCGAGGTCTCTCTAATCTCTGACCCTCGCACAAAAATCTCTGCGCGAATTCAATTACCCAATCAATCCGAGACGGTTACGGGAATCTTGATGGGCAATGGCGGCACGCTCTTTGACCAAACAGAATTTCGTTTTTTTTACTACGAGGATCCGTATACCCTCAAGTACCTCCCGCGTGATCGAGCGTTGCAACCCAGAATGGTCGTAGAGACAGCTGGCGCAGGTGGGCTCTTTCCGCCAGGATTGACCATCGGCTCGATCCGCAAAGTGCAAAGCAGTGCGGATAAGCTTGCCCAAGAGGCCATCATCGAGCCAGCTGTCAATGCAATGGATCTGACATTTGTCTTTGTCATCCAAGGAACCGCCCCCCATGCAAAAGACCTTTGATGCCTTATTGTGGTTGCTCTGTGTGATGCTTGTGGTCGTTTGCTTGCAAGACTTTTTGCCAGTCATCCCAGTCTTGCGGCTGGCGCCATTGCCCCTTGTCGTCGCCTACCACTGGTCTGCGAGAGCCCCTATCACAGCCTGGGTGGTGACCTTTGTTGGGGGGATGGTGATTGAGGCCTTTCATTACTTGCCGCCCTTTTCCCTGCTCTCGATCCTCCTGCTTGCGCATCTGGCCAATGCTCAGATCAGCAAGCAAACCTCCGTTGCGCAGTCTCCCCTAACAGGCATGGCGATTGGGCTGATCCTCTTGCCCATCTTAGTCGTCTGGCTACGCCTCTGGACCATGATTGCCGATTACCCAGTGCTCTTTACACCACTCACTCCAGCACTCTATTGGGCACCATTGATCGGCGCACTTTGTGGTGTCATCATCTTTGCCGTCATTGGCCAGCTAGATTTTATTTATCTCAAGAGACAGGAGAAAGACGATGACTGAGGAGAGCATACATTCATCGCAGCCGACCAACTCGATCTCTGGGTGGTGGTTTCCTTTTATCTTTGTGATCATTACCAGCTTCGCGGGGCTGCTTTTGTGGCGTTTATGGCACATTCAGATCCTAGAAAATGGTCTCTACAGCACTGCGCAGCGTAGCCAATCCTATCGCCGAGTCCAGTTGCCCGGTATGCGTGGGCGCATCTTTGACCGCAATGGACTCTGCCTCGCAGATAATCGACCAAGCCACTGTATTGTCCTCTATGCCGAGGAATTACGCAAACCAGGCAAATGGTCAAACACCATCTCAGCAGTCAATGATCGCATTGATGAGCTTGCGACATTTCTCGATATCCCTCGACAAGTCTCGACGGACGACACCGCTAAGCATATCTACCGCAGTCTGCCCATGCCCTTTATCATCTGGCGAGACATTGACTTTAAGACCCTATCCAGGCTCAATGAATACGCCAACGACTTTCCCGAATTTGAAGTCATCACCCTTGCCGAACGCACCTACCCGCACAAAGAGACCGCAGCGCACTTGATTGGCTATGTCGGGCGCGAGCAACCCACCAAGCCCGACGACAAAAAGTGGCACTACTACCTCCCCGAAATGCGCGGACGTAGCGGTCTTGAATCCTATTACGACCGACTCCTCTCAGGACAAACTGGCGAAGAGATCATTCGTGTCGATGCGCGTGGCTATCGCCACAAAAAATGGATCAAGACACCCGCTAAGCAGGGGCATGACTTGCAATTGACCATCGATGCACTCCTGCAACAAGACTTTGAGGCGCAATTCGTCGGCAAATCAGGCGCCGGCATTATTCTCAACCCCAAGACTGGCGACCTGCTCGCCCTCGTCAGTGCTCCGGGATACGACCTTAATCGACTCGTGCCTCGTATCTCATCGCAAGTCTGGCACTCGCTCAACAACGATCCCAACAAACCCATGTTTAACCGCGCCATCCAAGGCCAATATCCGCCAGGTAGCGTTTTTAAGCCCATCACCGCCATTGCAGCCCTCCAAAACGGCTACGACACATCGTGGGAGCATACCTGCACCGGTGTCTATCGAGGATTTGGTCTCAAGCTAAGATGCTGGTTGCGATGGGGACATGGCGCACTCGATATGCAACACGCCCTCATGCATTCGTGCAATCCATACTTCTGCGCACTGACCACCGACATGGGCTATCAAGCGCTTTACGAAACCGCTCGACAGGCTGGCCTCGGCCAAAGAACCGGCCTAGACTTACCCTTTGAAACGTCCGGTCTACTCCCCTCACCCGCATGGAAAAAGCGGCGATTTAAACAATCCTGGACCCCCGCCGACACCGCCCAAGCGGCAATCGGACAATCCTTTACCCTCACCTCTCCCATCCAAGTAGCCAACGCAATCGCCACCCTGGCCAACCGCGGCAAAGTGATCAAGCCTCGCCTCGTGATTAGCGGATCCAGCCGTGGAGAATTGGTACGCGACTGCCAATGGGATCAAGATGCCGTAGAGGCGGTCATCCAAGGCATGATTATGGTTACCGAGCAAGGTACTGGCCGTAGAATGCGCATCAAGGGCGTCTCCGTCGCTAGCAAAACGGGCTCCGCAGAATACATGGACGGCAAGACCCGACGCAAACAAACCTGGTCCGTCGCATTTGCCCCAGCTGACAACCCAGAAGTCCTCGTCGTCGTCCTCGTCGAAAACGGCATCTCTGGCGGTGTCACCGCAGGACCCCTCGTCCAACACGCCATGGCAAAATATTTCAAAACCACCACCCCAGACCAAGATGAGATCCTTGACGAATGGCTCGGCGACTAGCCAACGAAAATCACACACCCCGACCCCACACTACCCTACGCAGTCCTACACTGACCGCTACACGCACCGCGCAGCGGCTGTCTCTATAGAGCGTCAGAGATGCGCCACGTCCTGAGCACTAAGGCCGCAGGCCACTAGCTGTGACCATCCCCCATACGCAAAACCCCAAATTCTAGCGATACAGCCGCCATTTCACCTATTAAAATAGAAGAATATCCACTTTTCACCGCAATCGCACCATTTAAGCTTGCTATTAACCGCTCACTTTGCTATAGTAAAAGTGTTTTAATGAGAGTAACAACAGCTCTTTGCTAATTTTAACGGACACCTAAGATGCCGTTGACAACCATGATCGAGGAGAAGACATGACTATTCGCGAAATGATTGAATCTGCCGCACAAAAAATGCCAGACCATACCGCCATGCGCTACCACAGAGATGGACAGTGGCAAACGCGCGCTTACGGTGAGGTCATGGCCAATATCCGCACGTTATCAGAATACTTCGGCAGCCTCGGCCTCAAAGCCCGCGAAAGCAAAGTCGCCATCCTCCTCGAAAACTCCCCAGAATGGATCGAGCTCTATGCAGCAATCAGTGCTATCGGTTGCATCGTCGTCCCCATGGATCCCAAGCTCACTGCCCCTGAGGTCGCCTACATCTTGGGTAACTCCGAGGCTGTCATGGTCGTCTCGGACAATAAACACTTCGACCTGCTCAATGGCATCCTGCACACCTTGCCAGCCATTCGTCAGCTCCTCCTAATCGGTGACAAACACGACACCTGCGCCAATGTACCCGTTGTCGACCTCGATAAAGCCATCGAGACCGCACAAGCACTCACCCCACGCTTTTACGACGATGTCTCACGCATCCCCTGCGACGAAGACCTCGCCTCGATTATCTACACATCGGGCACCACAGGCTTCCCCAAAGGTGCCATGCTCACACATCAAAACTTCATCGCAGACACAGAGGGTGCCCTCGGACTCATCAGTGACTTTGTCTCCCCTCAAGACAACTTTATCCTCGTGCTTCCACTCTTCCACGCATTAGCTTTTACAACCAACTTCCTCGTCCCATTTTACCAGATGTCAACGATCTCATTTGTACGCAGTCTACGCACCGTGGCCGAAGATGTCAAAGCGACACAACCATCGGTACTGGTCGCCGTGCCCCTCTTGGCAGAAAAGCTCTACGACAAGATCAATGGCAAGCTCCAAGCATCATTCATGGCCAAGACCATGCTCATGTGTGGCTTAGGCAAGCTAGTCGGTAACAAGGTCAAAGCCAACCTCGGCGGTAACCTGCGCCTGATCATCGTCGGCGGCGCTAAATGCTCCCGAGAAGTCCTCGTAGGCTTTAATCGCCTCGGTATCACCATGGTCGAGGGATACGGCCTGACCGAAGCGGCCCCAGTCGTATCCGTCTCTCCGCCACGCAAAATCAAGATTGGCACCATCGGCCCCAAGATCAATGGTATCGATGTGCGTATTGCCAACCCTGATGCCCATGGCGTCGGTGAGCTCCAGGTCAAAGGCCCCATCACGATGAAAGGCTACTACAAAAACGATGCCGCCACCGCAGAATCTTTTGACGAGGGCTGGCTCTGCACTGGCGACCTAGCAACCATTGACAGTGATGGATACATCGCCATCTGCGGCCGTAAAAAGGCCCTCATCGTCAATCGTGAAGGCAAAAACATCTACCCCGAAGAGGTCGAGCAATGTATCGCCCGCGCCCCAATCATCCTCGATGTCTGCGTATTAGGCTACAAGGTCGGTGATGATGTTGGTGAAAAGGTCGGTGCAATCGTCGCCCCCAATCTTGAGGCAATCGAGGCCATGTACCCCGGCAAACACCTCGAAGCAGACGCCATCGAGACCCTCCTCAAAAAGGCAATCCATGCCGAATGTGCCAAAATCGCCGCATACAAGCACCCTCGCAAAATCGTCGTCAACCAAGTCCCCCTAGAGCGCACCTCCACCCAAAAAGTCCGCAGATGCGTCTATCAAGGCACCCTCGACGAATGATCCCCATTACCCACACTTTAACTGTTAGCAATCAAAATAGGACAAGCATATGTTAGATATTAAAAGAATCCGTGAAAGACCCGACGAAGTGCGTGAAGGTCTCACCCGCCGCAATATGGACACCACCCCCGTCGATACCGTGCTCACTCTCGACACTGAGCGCCGCAACCTCGTGACAGAAGCTGACGCCCTCAAGAGCCAGCGCAATACCGCCTCCAAGCAAATTGGACAAATTGTCCGTGAAGGCGGCGACGTTGCGGCTGCTAAGGAAGCCGTCAAGGTCATCGGCGAACGCATCGACGCCATTGACTCCCGCCTCCGCGAAGTTGACGAAGCACTCCGCTCCACCATGCTACGCATCCCCAACGTCCCCTACAAGACCATCCCCACGGGACCAGATGAATCCTGCAACCGCGTTGCCCGCCTCGTCGGCGAAGCCCGTCAATTTGACTTCGAGCCCCTCGACCACATCGCTGTCGGCGAAAAGCTCGGCATCTTTGACTTCCCCCGTGGTGTCAAGCTCACTGGTGCAGGCTTCCCCCTCCTCTTGGGACAAGGTGCTAAGCTCCAGCGTGCCCTCATCCAATACATGCTCGACATGCACACCCAAAAGCACGGCTACACCGAATTGTTGCCTCCTTTTGTCGTCAATACCGACTCCATGCTCGGCACTGGCCAACTCCCCAAAATGGCAGAGGATATGTACCACTGCGAAATCGATGACTTTTGGCTCATCCCGACCGCAGAGGTCCCCGTCACGAACTTTTATCGCAATGACATCATTGACAAGCCCTTGCCCGTCAAGATGACCGCCTACACCCCTTGCTTCCGCCGTGAGGCTGGCTCTGCTGGTAAGGACACCCGCGGCATCAAGCGCGTCCACCAATTCGACAAGGTCGAAATGGTCAAATTCGTCGATCCCGCCACCTCCTACGATGAGCTCGAATTGCTCGTCAAAGATGCAGAAGAGATCCTCACCAGCCTCGGCCTCAATTTCCGCGTGCTCGAGCTCTGCTCTGGCGACATCAGCTTCTCCGCTGCCAAGTGCTACGACATCGAGCTCTGGTCACCCGCCCAGCAAGGCTGGCTAGAAGTCTCCTCCTGCTCCAACTTTGAGGACTTCCAGGCTCGCCGCGCCAACATCCGCTACCGCGGTGCTGACGGCAAGCCGACATTTGTGCACACTCTCAATGGCTCAGGCGTGGCCCTCCCCCGCCTCATGATTGCCATCCTCGAGCAATGCCAACAAGCCGACGGCTCGGTCAAGCTCCCCGAAGCAATCGTCCCCTACATGTGCGGACAAACCCACCTCAAGCCTATCCAATAGCCACAACCTCTGCACTTTGGAGGTAGCTGGCGTTTAAGAATAAACGCCTCGACAGACAAGTAACGACACAGAGCGCCAGAGAAACCGCGCGAGCTGATCACTGAGCGCCCTGCATCTTTACATTTGACTCATTCTACAATAAAGGATCCAATAGATGGACGTTTGTACCTTTGGTAATCCCGTTTTAAGAGCCCCCTGCACCCCAGTGGGCCTCATCACCAACGACCTCAAGCAGCTCGCCTTGGACATGCTTCGCACCATGTATGAGACCCATGGTGTCGGTCTAGCAGCGCCCCAAGTCGGCCGCACCGAGACCCTCTGCGTCATCGACGTCCCACAAGACGCCGAAAAGTCCGAGGAGGATGCCCAGCGCAATGCCGACATCCCCATGCCGCTGGTGATGTTTAACCCCGAAATCCTCGCCACCGATGGCGTACAGCGCGATGAAGAGGGCTGCCTCTCATTCCCTGGTATCCACGCCCCCGTGACCCGCGCCAATAAGGTGACCTTCACCTTTATTGATACCGATGGCCAGCGCAAAACCTACACAGCCTATGCCCTGCTCGCACGAGCCGTGCAGCACGAGCTCGACCATCTCGCCGGCAAGCTTTTCGTCGACCACGTCGGCGATGCCATGACCATCCCTATGGCCATGCGCCTCAAAAAGCTCGAGGAAAAAACCCTCCGCAAGCTAGGCAAATAACCCCCATGCTCACCTACGAATCCCGCTTCTGGCAAGACCACCCCGGTCAAAACCTCGCTGGCATTGACGAAGCAGGCCGTGGGTGCTTAGCGGGTAACGTCGTTGCTGGAGCAGTCATGATGCGACCCGAAGTCGCCCATCACTACCTCCAAAACGACCTCGCCCAAATCAATGATTCCAAGCAGCTCACGCCAAAAAAGCGCGAGCTGCTTTATCACCTATTGACCACCCTACCCGACATCCAGATCGGCGTCGGCCAAGCCAGCCCCCAAGAGATCGATCAGATCAACATCCTCCGCGCCACCCATCTAGCCATGCGCCGGGCCATCGAGGCACTCCCCACGGCAGCCGACTTTGCCCTTGTTGACGGGCTCCCCGTCAAAGGCCTCCCCATCGACCATCAGGCCATCGTCAAAGGCGATGCCAAAGCATTCCTCATTGCCTGTGCCTCCATCATCGCCAAAGTCACCCGAGACCATCAGCTCATTGCCCTCGACAGTCGCTATCCCGCCTACGGCTTCGCCGCGCACAAAGGCTACTGCGCCAAAAGGCACCTCACCGCCCTCACCCAGCACGGCCCCTGCCCCGAGCACCGCATGACCTTCGCCCCCGTCGCAGCCACCCTCGACAATCTCCCCGGCCTCTAAAATGGAGGCTGCGCCTCTAAGTGCGCCCTACCGCATCTAAGGGTACGAGTCGGCTCCTCTTAACTACTCAACGTTAACCAACACGCGAATGCCTGTAGCAGCAGTCGGCAAAGATGCTGCAGGGGTTTGTGGAAATCGAGATGCCGACCTGCAAGACGTAGCCTGTGAGCGCCACCCACCTCCACGCACCACCCAACCTGCCGTGGTACGATCAGTCGGCAGAGTCCGATACTGATCACGACACCACTCGGCCACATTGCCATGCATATCATAGAGTCCCCAATCGTTGGGCAAAGACTTGCCCACGGCGGCGTGGCCGTTTTTCTTTAGGCTGATGTGACCAATGCGAGCAAAATCAGAGATCACGGTTCGATTGTATGGGGTTGTGCGACCTGCTCTACAGGCATACTCCCATTGGATTTCAGTGGGCAGCGAACAATTCAGATGAGTCTTACGCGAGAGTGTCGTAAAGAAGTTTTCTACATGCGGGTCAAATAGATCCTTGTACCCTAATGAATCAACAGGGTGATTCCAGCCTTGTATCAAAGAGGGGTTTGTCCCCATGACCAATTCATACTGCTTTTGGGTGACCTCAAAGATGCCAATTGCAAAACACTGATCAATCGTACAAGGACGACGAACCTCATTCTCATTGATATGATAGTCTTTTTCAGTAGATAATGTCCCCATCATAAACTGACCATGAGGGATTTTTCGCAAGACTAACAGCGATGATTGATACGCATCCCCCCATCCCTTTAGAGGGGGCGCTGCGGCGTAGGAGACTGGATAGGACTTGGCCTTAGGGCCGGCTGACAAATCGATGATCAGATAGGGGCCTGTCTCTCTGGGCTGGATCGTGCGTGTATCCAATGGGATTGCGGGCGACGAGACACGCGTGAGTGAATAGATGTCCTCCACAGTAGCAACGAGCCGAAATCCTATCCGAGAGCGCTTTCTCCAGGACGCATATTGACGTACTGGACTACCTTGCCACGAATCTCCCTTAGTCATGCAGTGCCTTAGATTCATGTATGGCACTGGATCAACGTGCCAATAGGGGGGGGGTGTCAAAGGGGATACCGCATCTAGGCACCATTCTGACACGTTTGCATTCAAATCATAGAGCCCCCACTGATTGGGAGGATTTGAACCGACAGGCACGGTTTGCGGCGGCACTTTTTGCGTGCTAACCAGATGCGTAGTGCGTTTGTCGCTGTTTATTTTTCCTAACCAAGCAGCATAGTCCCATTGAGTCCCCGTGGGCAAGTCAAAGCGAATTGGTGAGGAGGCGTTGAGTCTCTTGATAAACCGCTCCGTGACATCATCATAAGAGATGGATTCAATCGGGCGCAAGTCACCTTGAAACTGCGCAGGGCGCTCATGTACAACGCGATCATATTGTGCTTGAGTCACCTCATAGACACCAATATAATAAGGCTTCGAGAGGTAAATACGATGTGGCTTTGCCTGGGGGATGCCATACCAAGCATGATTCTTCTCGTAGCCTTGCTGAATAAATCCCCCAGGCATACAGAGCTTGAATAGGAGGCGGTGGTCTTTTTCTTGCGCGGACCAGCCCTGTTGGGGAGCATCATTAAGCCAAGAGTATGCGTCAAATTGCGGAGCATGACCTAAGTCAACCCGAAGATACTTGGGGGGATTCACAATCAGCTCAACCCGCAGGGCTGGATCAACCATTTCGGGTAAATCTTGACCGACATCCCATATTAAGCGGTGTGTTCCCTGCGTTAAGTCAAGTCTTTGGTCTAATGAAACGATTGGTAGCGGATTATTATTTGAGCCATAGGCGACCAACGTCATCGACTCAGGAGCCAGCATTTGCTTAACCGTATAGCTAATTTCAAGCAAATGCGACTCTCCTCCCACTGGTCTAATGGTTAAATCAGCAATCGGCGCAGTTGCAAAGAGGTGTGCTGCAGAATAGAGGATTGTCGCCACAACCGCACTGCTGCGCATTGCCTGGCTCACGCATTGCGATATGTGACAGAGATGAGAGAGATTCATCTTGCGCCTCCCTGTTTTTGCGCCAAGCTGATCGCTCTGTGAGTATACGATGGGCGACTGCCGAAAGAGTTAATCTGCTGAATGGTTGCAGAGGACTTAGACTCAAAACCGATGAGAAGCTCAATATCTGCGGCAACCGAATACCATGCAGTACCGCCCTTGGGAATCGTGCCAGCCCCCATGTGGTGTCCCGTTTTGAGATCCCCAAAATACCACTGCCGTGTTTCCCTAATAAATGCAGCGACGATCTCGTGATCCACCACTTGTACCATGAGCGTATTTCTAAACCACCACGCATCACGGTCAACTTTAGGCAAGGACTGAAATAAGTCCTTTGTAAACGCATCCTTTATCTTGATCGTTTTTTGAGATTGCGTATCAAAGACAAGCAATGCCTCACCTGCCGTAGGATAGACGAGTGGATCATCCTGGGATAGGTTAAAGACAACATGGTTATTAGACCATAGAGCCTTGGGTAAATCTTCACAACGCTGCGTCTGGCAATCATAAATCATGAGATAGGGGTGATTCAGTGATTCTTTATCAACCAGTTGCAAGACAAGATGCGACTGATTGGCGCAAACAATCTTTAAGAGATACGTTTCACGAGGCAACTGATACGAAGCGATCCGTTTTTTAGATTGAGTATCATAGACCGCCAAGACTTGCCCCACAGGCCCGTCGGTGCAGTAGATCAACTGATCCCCGATGAGTGCAACACCATCCCTATAGAGCTGCTCATCAAAAGAATATCTCCCAACAAGATTCTCTTGTTGATCGTAAATAGCAACTTCGCTTACGGCACTTTTGGGCGCAGGAAAGCTCACCTTGAGCTTGACTAGACGATCTTGCGCGACACAACAAATCGCCTCCTCCTTCGCCAAATTAACAAGCTGCCCCCCTCGTGGAGCGTGCGCCTGATTGCAACCGATCAAGAAGCAAAAGCTGACCGCTACGACTAGTAAATGTTGACAGCTCATCATTGTATCACCTCATCTGGATTTGTAAGTGTAAGCTTAAGTTCGCCAACTTGAAAGGGCTTAAAAAATGCGGGGCTAGGCTTTACACCATTCAGGTAATAATGACGTACCGTAACCCCCACCCACTTTGTACAGTCCCCCTGATCAGGCACCAGAGACTCCGTAGCCGTAACCAAGACACCCTGTTCGCCAAATACGATCAAGCGCTGACACACCTTTGCCTCCTCTATTTGAAGATTAAGCGCAAACAATAATTCCTCTGTATTCGTATAGTCCTCAAAATACTCCTCGACCCGAATGCCGATCTCCCATCCCTTATCCCCATTGATAAACTTCTCCCCACTCATCGTAGTATCATGACACCACCCACTCCAGCTCATTCCAGACTGCTCCCCGAGACAAAGCACCATCGACAAGTTTTCAAATCCAGGCTCGACACACTTAATACGAACCTGCCGCCAAGGAGAATCCGTCGGCCAATTCATTGTAATGACACCCAGCTCACTCGTAGCGACCAATTGGTTTTCACGAAACCGAGCATCTGATGGGCGAATATGTAGAGAACAGCCCCCAAAAGACATTGTGAGCATGCAAACGATCACACTAGACAACAATCGAAACATAATCAATCCTTTCTGACTTCAGTCCCCGACACACGACTGATAGCCACTCGTGCTGGCTCTAAAGTGCGAGGGTTAATGACCCACGCCTGGAGACGATACATTTCACATCCATGGGCGTAACGACGTAGCTGCCAAAGTACTTCCGAGTAAAGCGCAGCTCCAACAATCGTGCAATGCGATCCTTAATGTTTGACGATAGCATAGCTGATTAAGTTGCAGATTGCAAGCACAAAATGTCTAGATCATTGAAACAAGTGCTATTAACAGAGGGCTCGCTACGCTCGCAGGACTGCCAGGATGCCTACGAGAGATTGTATCACAGAGGCTCGCTGGCACTTCGCTAGGGGGCGAGTCTTGCGGGGGCTTGTGGGCGAGCATCGCCCAAAGGCCATTTCCGAGGTCTAGCTAGGGTTGGTAAGCTTCCCTATATAAGGAGCATTAGCTTCCCTATATAAGGAACATCAGCTTCCCTATATAAGGAGCATCATCTTCCCTATATAATGAAGGGGATCTTCCCTATATAGGGAATAAGATCTACAGTATATAGGGAGCGCGATCTTCTGTATATAGGGAGGGTGACAAACCTCAGGTGAGGAGCGCTTCGCCTCCTAGTGGACAGGAGATGACAGGGTCATCGGGTCTTAGTATTTAGGCTTAGGAAGCGAGGTCTGAGACCGTAGTCAAGCGGATCCCTGCGACACTCAAGCGGAGCATGAGGAGGGGGCGCAACGAGCAACTAGCAGCTAATAGCTAGCGAATCTCTGCGAGTTGGACTTCATTTTCAGCGGGGTGCCACACTGAATATCAATGACTTAGTATTAACAATGTAAAAAAGTCGTCTTTTTTTGAAAATTGTGCTTGCAATTTGGGACGATTTATGCCATTATACACCCCGTTTTCAACAAACACCCCCTTGCTCGGGTGGTGGAATGGCAGACACGCAAGCTTGAGGTGCTTGTGGAGAGATCCGTGGGGGTTCGACTCCCCCCCCGAGCACCATTTATAAAAAGCGCATATCGGTTACGATGTGTGCTTTTTTTATTGCCTGGGCGAGGCGGAGCCTCACAATGAACAGGATTCATCGAATGGCCGCTAAGGGCCACAAATGGCTCGCTAACGCTCGCAGGACTGCCAGATTGTCTCTCGCAGAGAGGCGGAGAGCGCTCAAACAAGCGGCACCCAGCCGCAAAAAGACAAAGAGGGGTGGAACAAATGCACAAAACGTGCATTTGTTCCACTTGCTGTACTTGCTGGTCTAGCTACTAGCGAGCTTGCGAGCGGCCTACTAGCGAGCTTGCTCGCTATGTTGCGGTTTTAGCCTTGACAAGATTACCTGAAATAGAGTATACTGTATGGCACTTAAGGACACGTTTTATTTAGACAAGGCAATTGAGTAGCTGCCTTGTCGGGCGTGTCTTGGTTTTGACGTAGGTTTTATTATGGCAAATCATTCTCGCACGACATATGTCTTTGGGCATCGTAACCCTGATACAGACTCGATCGTTTCGGCGATTGCTTATGCGGCGCTCAAGCGTCAGCAGGGTTTGGTCAATTGTATTCCGGCGCGTGCGGGTAAGTTGACGCCGCAAACGGAATACATTCTGGAGCGTTTTGACATGGCTGCGCCGACCTTTATTCCAGACATGTTGCCTAAGGTGGAGTATTTTTTGTCGTCTGAGCGGTCGCTGGTCAAGGAGGATCGTGCGCTGTGGGATGCGCTTGAGTTGATGGATCATGAGCATCTCTCTGCTTTGCCGGTGGTCAATAAGGATGGCACGTATAAGGCGCTGCTTACGCACAATACTTTCGCGCAAAATATCATTCATAAGACTGACCCTCATCGCAAGGCGATCTTGCCAACGAGTATTGAGCTGATCATCAATACGTTGCGGGCGCAGCCGGTGATTACGTTTAACCCAACGGAGATCATTAAGTCGCGCATCATTGTGGCGGGTGCACATGCTGATACGTTTGAGACGAAGCTCTCAAATGAATGGATCAAGCATGCGATCGTGTTGGTGGAGGATCGTCAGAGTATCATTGAGAAGTGTATTGCGCATGGGATTCGGGCAATTGTCTTGACAGGTGGGTCGCCGCTGGCGAAGCCTTTGCGGGCGAAGGCTGAGGCGGCGGGGGTTTCGGTCCTCATCTCGCCTTATGATACGGCTTCGACAATCTATCTGATGCTTTACTCGATTCCGGTTTCAACAATGGCTGATGCGTCGATTGCGCCGGTGCATGTGGGGGATGCGGTACGTGATGTGCAGCAGGCGATTCAGCAGTCTCCTGCGCGTAGCTTGGCTGTCGTCGATGATGACAACAAGGTTGTCGGCACGCTCAACGAACGCGACCTCTTCAAGTCGCCCAATGTTGACATCATCATGGTCGACCACAATGAGCTCTCGCAAGCTGTCGAGGGGCTCGATCAATTTAATATCATCGAAATCATCGACCATCACCGGTTGGGTAACTTCCCGACTCATGTGCCCATTACCTTTATCAATCGAGTAGTTGGGGCAACGGCGACGGTCGTGGCGACGCTGTACATGGAGCAACATGCGACGATGACGCAAGGGATCGCTGGCCTCTTGCTCGCAGGAATCATCACTGATACAGTGGGCTTGCAATCGGCGACAACAACTGACACGGATCGCAATATGGCCGAATACCTCTCGGGCATTCTCAATCTCGAAGTAGAGGATCTGGCCAAGGATATCTTTAGCCATGCGTGTAAGCTCTCTGACCTCTCGACAGAAGAAATCCTATCAATGGATACGAAGACCTATAAAGAGGGGGACTATACATTCCAAGTGAGCCAAGTGGAATCAGGCTCTATCGACGATTTGGCCAAGCTGATCAAGCCGCTAACTCAATCATTGGAGGCGCGTTGCCAAGCGAGCAAGAGCTTCTTTGAAGCGTTGATGATCACCGATATCACGGCGCTCAACTCGATTCTTTTGGTGGTGGGCGATGCGCGATTTGTGGAGAAGGTGCCCTTCCCCAACTATGCGGGCAATCGCCGGGCATTCTTGTGTAAAGGCATTCTCTCGCGTAAAAAGCAATTGCTTCCGCTCTTGCTCGAACAACTCGAAACCCTCTAAGGAGTCTCATTATGCAGCTCTCCATTATCAACCCTCATGGATTCTGCACCGGAGTCGCGCGTGCCATCGATTTGGTTGAAAAGGTCCTTGCGCAGCACCCTGGCGAAACACTCTACTGCCTCCACGAGATCGTGCACAATGAGCATGTGGTCTCACGCTTGACGGCGCTAGGGATGATTGTCATCAATCATCTCACCGAGGCTCCGATCGGTGCTCGGGTGCTTTTTTCTGCGCATGGTGTCTCGCCGGCAATTCGCCAAGAGGCGCAAGCGCGCCAGCTCGAGGTGATCGATGCGACGTGTCCTTTTGTGGACAAGGTTCATCGCGAGGTGTTGCGATTTAAGGATGCTCAGCAGACGATCTTGTGCATTGGGCACAAGGGGCATGACGAGGTCGAGGGGGTCATTGGCGAAGCGCCTGATTGCACGACTGTCATCGAGTCGCCTAAAGATGTCGACTCGCTCACCTACCCCGCAGACCACCCCATTGCGGTCGTTTCACAAACCACGATCAGCGCAACGATGTATGATTCGATCATGGTTGCGCTTAAGGGGCGTTTCTCGCAGATCCAAGCCCCCAACCACACAGACATCTGCTACGCCACGCGCGATCGCCAATCTGCGGTCACTGATGCCGCCCAAATCGCAGACCACATCTTGGTGCTGGGGTCGACCAATAGTTCCAATAGCAGACGCCTCGTCGAAACGGCCCAAAGCGCTGGCTGCTCAGCAACCTTGATTGCCACCCTCGACGAATTACACAACCTCGATCTGACCGCTGTGAATCACTTAGCGATAACAAGTGGCGCATCTACGCCAGAAACATTCCTCCAAAAGGTCGTGGCCATCTTGACAAAAGCTGGCTGCTCCATAAGTGACACCTCTACCCAATAAAGGCTCACTCATATGAAAAAAAAGAGACAAAGCAAACGCCCTCTGTCAACTGTCACCCTCACTCGCACCATCAAATGGATTGCTGGCGTAACTGTTGTCGCAGTTTTGGCCTTTTCAAATTGGTTTGTGCACCTCCCATCAGCGCAGCGCGCCACGTGGTGCGCTGCACAAGTGCCTCTGGAAATGCTCGGCAACGTCACCGCAGACCTGACCGACCGCTTTGGGTTAACAGGGCGCGACATCACCATCGCACTGCCTGACGATTGGCCCGCAGACAAAACGTCCTTTGGCCTGCCCGCCTACCAAAGTCGCCCCGCACAAAAGAACCTCCAAATCCTCTCGCGCAAAGGTTTCGTCGTCGGCTATGCACCAGCCTGGAAGCACCCATCCTGGGCGATGTACCACATCGAGAGAGAATCGTTTAATCCGACCATCAAAGAGCGCCCTCGTCATTTCTCAGAAGACTTGGATCTCAGGAGCCCGAGTCCCCGCCACGGTGACTACTCGCGTAGTGGCTACGACCGCGGACACTGCGTGCCCAATTTCGCCATGGCCGCCTATCACGGGCGGGGTGCGCAGTTGCAGACCTTTTTGCTCAGCAACATCGCCCCCCAACGCCCCGACCTCAACCAAGGCCCCTGGGTCGAGGTCGAGCAGCGCATCGCCAATGACCTGACCAAACGCTACGGCGCGCTCTCGATCATTGTGGGTGCGATCCCCAGCAAGCCCACCAAACGCCTCAAATCCGGCATCGAGATCCCCAAAGGCTTTTACCAAATCATCTACACCGTCAAGGATAACATCTTGCGCGTTGTCGCGCTCTATATGCCCCAATCGATCACCCGCGATGCTCCCGTGCGGGCCTACTTCGTCTCAATCGACAAGATCGAGGCTCTCTCGGGACTCGATTTCTTCCCCCATTTACCCCAAGCCCTCCAAAAAGAACTTGAAAGTCAAGAGGGCAATCGCTTTTGGCCGACCTATGAACTAAGTCGGGTCAAGCGCTACTAACAACAAAGGATCACGACCATGGCACTCGATAGCACACTTGAGACACGGTATCGCCGCGTGCTCACCGAATCCAAACGCATCATCATCAAAGTCGGCACTCGCGTCATCACCGATGAAACCGGTCGCCCCGAAAAGCCTTACATGGCTCGTCTCGTCAAGCAAATTGCAGCCTTGCACAACCAGGGTCGCGAAGTCATCCTCGTTTCCTCTGGTGCAGTGGGTGCAGGCATGGAGGCCCTCGGCATCCAAGGTCGCCCAACAGAGGTCCCCGACCTACAGATGTGCGCTGCCGTCGGACAAGCCAAGCTCATGGCCACATATGAGGCTCTCTTTAGCAAACAAGGCATTCAGGTTGGACAAGTCCTCCTTACTCACGCTGACTTTGCCGACAAGATCCGCTTGACCAATGCCAAGCGCGCCCTCGAGCACCTCCTCGCCCATGGCGTCGTGCCCATCATCAATGAAAACGACGTCGTCGCAGACGAAGAGCTCAAGAGCCTCCTCTCATTGGGTGACAATGACTACCTCGCCGCCCTGGTGACCCGTTTAACTCATGCCCATGTGACCATCCTCCTGAGCACGGTCAATGGATTGCTCAAGACCTCACCATCGGGTAAGAGGAGCCGCGTCAGCGCCCTCTCAGACATGCAAGCTGCGATTCGCCTCGTCAATCCATCCATGCAGAGTGAGGGCGGGATCTCCAAAGGCGGTATGGACTCCAAGCTACGCGCAGCTGACCTCATCATCCAAGCGGGTGTCCCCGTGGTCATTGCCAGCGGTCGCCGCACTGGCGTGCTCGACAAGATTATCTCTGGCGCCAGAGAAGGCACCCTCATCCTCCCCGCCATCTCCTAAAGGAGCCCCTCCATGATCCGCACCCTAGCCCAACGTGCCAAGGCCGCCGCAGCCCAGCTCGCGCTCCTCTCGTCAGCCGACAAGAGCACCCTGCTCCTGAGCATCGCTCACGCCCTCGACGCCAATCGCGCTGTCATCCTTGAGGCCAATAGCCAAGACGTCGCCCACGCTCACTCCGCCGGCCTCTCTCCAGCAATGATCGACCGCTTGACCCTCGATGATGCCCGCATCACGGCCATGATCGACGGCGTCAAAACCGTCGCCAGCCTCCCCGACCCCGTTGGAGCACTGCTCGACTCACACACGCTCCCCAATGGGTTGCGCATCGACAAACGCCGCGTGCCGCTTGGTGTCATTGCCATCATCTACGAATCCCGCCCCAATGTCACCGTCGATGCGGGTGTGCTTTGCCTCAAGAGTGGCAATGCGGTCGTCTTGCGTGGAGGCAAAGAGGCCATCGCCTCCAATTCGGCCCTCGCCAAGATCATGCAATCGGCCACAGATGCCATTCAATTCATCACCTCCACAGAGCACAGCGATGTCACCCAGCTCGTGCAATTACCCGACCTCATCGATGTCGTCATTCCCCGTGGCGGTGAACGCCTCATTCGTGCGGTCGCTTCCCAATCCTGGGTGCCCGTGCTCAAGCACTACAAAGGCATCTGTCATACCTACGTCGCAGCTAGCGCCGACCTCGACCAAGCCATTGAGATCATTATCAATGCCAAGTGCCAGCGTCCTGGCGTCTGCAATGCCCTCGAAACCATTCTCATCGACTCCGCCATTGCAGAGCGCTTTTTGCCAACACTGCGCTCTGCCCTGCACGACCACGGTGTCACTATCCACGAGGCTGATGCGGTCTCCGATTGGTCTACAGAATACCTCTCGTTGGACTGCTCTCTCAAAGTCGTCGACGGTGTACAAGCGGCCATTGACCACATCAATACCTACGGCTCACACCACTCAGATGCGATCCTTTCGCAAAATGCCGAGCAGTGCAGCTACTTCCAATCTGCTGTCGACTCAGCTGTTGTCTACGTCAATGCCTCGACGCGCTTTACCGATGGTGGGTGCTTTGGACTGGGTGCCGAGATTGGCATCAGCACAGACAAGCTCCACGCCCGCGGCCCGATGGGGCTCGCCGAGCTCTGCACCTACAAGTATTGCGTCACTGGCCAAGGCCAGATCCGTTAATCCCACACCCCACGAGGTCTCCCATGCGTCTTGCACTCCTCCTACTCCTCTCCCTCGCCACCCTCACCCTCCAAGCAGCTGCACCACGCTTTAGCAAGGCGCTGCTCATCGAGGGCATGCAAATCAAAATGCCCGCCCGCTGCGAGGGCAAAGCTCTCAAGACTGAGGAGATGTTTAAATACACCCAAACCATCGGCACCCAATCCAGCACCATCGAATGCTACGACCCCCACGACCTCTGGTATCGTCGTCAACACCTCGGCGCCTGGCAAGATCGCGATGGCAATGGCTACCGCCTCGCCAAAATGGAGAGCCTCCCTGGCGCATTCCCACCCGACCGCAAGCATATCACCAAAGCTGAATTTGAGATCGCCCAAAAGGCCGCCCCCACCCTCGACCACACCCAGTGGGCCTCCTGGCTTACTGCATTCCTCGACATCGACCCAGGTGACCCCTTACCGGGCTTTAAGGGCAACCCATCCATGCGCGGCCTCAAAGCCTACGCCACCGAGGATGTTTTAGTCTTTGTCTTTGAGTTCAAAGCCTATCCTGGTACAGTCTTCGTCTTTGAAATGGCCCCCCTCAGCCGCCAAGACCTCAAAACCCTCATCAAAACCTCCCGCACCACCTTTATACCCTCGCTCACCTGGCGTGGCCAAAAGAAACAATTAGGCAAGCCGGGTGCCAAGGGTAAATTCCGCCCCCACCCAACTCGAGACGGTGCCAAAAAGAGCATTGCCAATAGCACCAACTGGTTCGCCATCGATGCCCCTGACTACGTCCTCATCAGCGACCTCCCCAAAAATAACCGCAACATGGGCCAAAAGCTCCTCAACGAGCTCCAGGTCATTCGCCAAGCCTACACCGAGCTCTTTCCCCTCACCCCCACCAGCGTCAACCCTGTCTCCGTCGTGCGCATCTTTGCCAGCCCTGACGACTATCTCAACTACGTCGGCAAAGAGGCAGAATGGAGTGCCGGCCTCTATTCTCCACGACACAAGGAGCTCGTCCTCAAAAACGACGACACCCTCTCCGCCAATGACCGCAAAGACCGCCTGCAGCTCATCATCTACCACGAAGGCTTCCACCAATTCCTCGACGCACTCCTCGATGGCAAAAACGTCCCCATTTGGTTTAATGAAGGCCACGCCACCTACTTCGAGGCAGCGGACGTCTCCACCACCGCCAAACGCGTCCGCATTCCCGTCAATACGATGCGCCTAGAGACCATCAAACGCATGAATAGCTACCCCATCAAATCCCTCATGCTCATGGATACACAGACCTTTTACGACGCCAAATCCACCACCAAGCTCAACGCCAACTACGCCCTCGCTTGGGGCATCACCTACTTCCTACGCACCGCACAAAAGAGCCGTTCGCCACTCGCCAAGCCCTACGCCACCTTTGCCAACGACTACTTTGCAGCCATCACCGCCAAAGACCTCACCCCACAGCAAGCCTTTGACGCACTCTTTAAGAGCAAGTACGACTTCGCCAAATTCGAACAAGCCGTCACCAAATTCCTCGACAGACTCGCCAAGAAATAACTCGCAGCGATGCTGCGCCTCCTTGAATACTGAATGTCGGAGGCAGGCGGGCCACCTTGAGAGAGCATGATCAAGGGGGGACTACGGAGCTCTCCCTGTACGAGGATGTCCCTACTATTTTTACTGCAGGTGCGCTGCGATCACATGATGATTAATCCACATTTCGGAGTATTTAACAAATGAAAAATGCGTCTCTAGCAATTATACTTGCCCTCTTAGCCGCCTTATTTTATGCAATTGGGATCCCCTTATCAAAACAACTCTTAACACTAATGCCACCAACCTTTTTGGCAGCCACACTCTATCTTGGTGCTGGAATCAGTGCTGGATGCTACTACCTAGCCATCCCCCGTCATCGCCGTGGCCCAGAATTAACACGCTCAGACCTGCGCTACACGCTTGGTATGATCATTTTAGATTGTATTGCCCCCATCTTTTTAATGATTGGCTTGAGCCAAGCAACTGCGGCAAATGTCTCGCTACTCAACAATTTTGAGATTGTCGCAACCACCCTCCTCGCACTCATCATATTTAAAGAACGAGTCTCAGGTGTTTTATGGGGGGCTATTGGATTGGTTTCTTGCGCTAGCATACTCCTATCGATTCAAGATGCGCAAAGTCTACAATTCTCTACAGGGTCAATCTTTGTCCTCTTAGCGTGCCTCTGCTGGGGACTTGAAAATAATTGCACCCGCAAAATTGCGGACAAAAGCACCTCTCAAATTGTAATGGTCAAAGGTGTATTTTCTGGGTTAGCCTCACTACTCATTGCTTGGGTCATTGGGGAATCGCTCTTTTGGGGTTGGTCTGTATTTGGTGCACTAGGCGTAGGTGTAGTGGCCTATGGGCTCAGTATTTACCTGTATGTGCGCGCACAAAAAGACCTTGGTGCCGCCAAAACAAGTGCCTTTTATGCTACCGCACCTTTCATCGGAGTCGGTCTCTCTTATCTATTTTTGCAAGAAGCGATCGGGATCACCTTTGTAATAGCCCTGCTTTTAATGATCATCGGGACAATCCTCATCGTGCTCGACATCCTTTTTATCAGACACCGCCATCGTCACATCCATTTAGATGCAAAAACCAATCATCACATCGAGCATATTCACTATCACTGGCATCGCCTTGGCTTAGAGGTACACCATACACACACGCACCCCAAGTGCTCCTAAAGCGAGCGCGCCGCAAGCTAAAGGACGCGGCGCAACCGTGTCCTACCACCCCTACGTTGCAATGACTCTGCGCGCTCTCTGCCTCTCTGCGGGAGACACCCCGACAGACCTGCTCACGCAGCGAGCTCAATGCTTGATGCCTGTTGCGTGAGCGCAGCGAACTGCCTGTTGCGGGCGAGCGAAGCGAGCCCAAAAAAAGCAGACCCGTTAGGATCTGCTTTTTGATGCTTGGCGAGTCGATCGCCTGCGCTTACCAACCGGCGTTGATCAAGGGCAACAACAAGCCAGCAGCGTTGTAGTTGAGCAAGCCGATCTGGAAGCCATAGAGGCGCTTAGCGTAGTTGAATAGGCCAATTTGGCAACCAGCAAATTCTCCACTATCGGAGGTGCCGTTAAAGAGGATTGCCGCTTGGAGGCCAAAGCCGTCACCATGGTTTGCGAGCAGGGATGCTTGCATACCGGAGATGTCGTCGGCGACATTGAGGCCCAAGGTCGCTTGGAAACCGCGCACCTGCACTGCGGAGTTAAAGAGCAATGAAGATTGCAAACCGTAGACTCCATTAGCCGTGCCAAAGATACCGTTAGCACACAAGCCGTAGATGTCTTGATTAAGGCCGGCCAAAAGCTCAGCTTGGATACCACGCACGTCAAAATCGAGCTTTTCACGCACAGAATCATGCACGAAGCCAACGTTGAGACCGATGAAATTAGAATAGGCCACATACTCAAGTGGCTCGGCGCCAAACTTGCTCTGGGTCATATCATAATAGTGTTGCTTGGTTTCGTAGTTATCTGTAGCACCGATATACAAGCTCAAGCTGCTTGCTTTTTCGGGACCAAAGAGACCAAAACTAGCGAGGGAGACAGATGTAGCAAGAATCAAACTTGCAAAAGATAAAGTAAGTGTTTTCATAATGAGATTACTATAACAAAGTTGCCGACTGGATGCAAGGGCAAAAGTGAGAAAATCGGTGTCTTTTTCCTATTCTTCTGCCGATAAGGCGATCGTTCCCTCCCAAACCATCCCTTTGACTCAGCACGATTGATAGAATAAGCCCTATAGATCCTTGCGATCAAATCCTGAGAGAGGGGGCATCGGCTTTTGTATACTGATGCGTTTATTCTTAAACGCTGGCACCTAGGCGTGTCTCGCCCCAGGGCACTCGCATCAATCCACTAGCCAATCGCCTCTAAGAGGCTCGGCGGCAATGGAGGCAGATCGAGTGCTGCGGCGTTGTCTCGAAGCTGCTCGGTTGTACGGGCTCCAATGATGGCACTACAGACAATGGGGTGGCGCAGTGTCCACAGGAGGGCCATTTGAGCAAGGGTATAACCGTGATCGAGGGCGAGCTGATTGAGATCGGCAATCTGATTGAGGCGCTCGGGGGTGAGGTCGCGTTGATTGAGAAATGGCGACTGACTGGCCATGCGTGAATCCACTGGGATCTCTCGCAAATACTTATCGGTCAAGAGGCCTTGAGCCAGGGTCGAGAAGACTGTCACGCCGACTTGCTGCTCGGTGCACAGAGGGAGAATCTCGCGCTCGATATCGCGCACAAAGAGGCTGTAGCGGTGTTGGTTGATGACAAAGGGGGTGCGGGTTTCTTTAAAGAAAGCGATGGCACGCTGGGTATCCGCTGCAGAGTATTTGGAGATGCCCACGTAGAGGGCCTTGCCCGAACGCACAATATCGGCGAGAGCGCCGAGGGATTCCTCGAGGGGTGTATTGGGGTCTGGTCGGTGGTGGTAAAAGATGTCAACGTAGTCGAGCTGAAGGCGCCGAAGAGATTGGTTGATGCCTGCAATGAGGTGTTTACGCGAACCGCCATCACCATAGGGGCCAGGCCACATGAGGTGGCCGGCTTTGGTGGTGATAACCATTTCATCTCGGTGAGCAGCGAAGTGAGCCTTGAGGGTCGCACCAAAGAGCGTTTCGGCGGCACCAGGGGGTGGGCCGTAATTATCGGCGAGGTCAAAGGCGGTAATGCCTAAATCAAGCGCCGTGGCGATCATCTTTTTGCACTGGTCTTGGGTCGTGGCATCGCCAAAGTTATGCCAGAGTCCAAGGGTGAGTTCGGATAAGGTTAGGCCGCTTTGGCCACAGGGTCGTTGTTTCATAGGCATTTGAAGGTTAGAGGTTAGAGGGTCAAGGGTCAAGGGTGACTGTGTCGCAAGTAGGTCGCTACATTCTGGCGCCCCGGGTCGCCTGGATGCGCCAACTGGGGGAATCTTGGGCAAGGTCGATGGTTTGGGCAATGCGATAAGCGGGGAGCCACACGGGGGAGGCGCTTTGGGTGAAGATGGGATAGCTGGCGCGGGCTGCCTGGGGGATCTTGAGATCGACCATGATATCTTGGAGCTTGCGGCTGCCGTGGAGACCGCGCGGCTGGAAACGTTCTCCGGCGTAGCGAGAACGGACCTCGATGGGCTCTTGGGGTAAATAGCAGGTGTCGGGGCCTTCTTTGGCGAAGCCTGTGGCCGCAGTCACATCGATGGCCCATTCACCCCATTGATAGAGGCCCGGTTGCGTGATCAGCTGTGCCTGAGGTTGCTCATCGCACGCATGCTTAATCAGCTCGTAGCATTCTCCTTGGCGGCGAATGGTTAAGGTCGGGGTGAGGGATTCGCTGGCGGTGGGATCTGTGAGGAGGCGGGCAATACGGGCGGCTGTAGCATGGTCGCCCAGCAACGCCACCAGCAATCGTCGCTGGATGGCGCAATGGGTGGTGGCGGAGATCAGAAGCGTCGTGGTGGAGCCAGTGACCTGGGGTTGATAGAGCGCACGAGTGGCGGCGGCAAGGTAGTCGTCCTCGTCTCGAAGAATGGCGGCGGACTGGGTGAGGCCTTGGCGCAAGCTGGGGAGCTCGGTGAGGAGACTGCGAATGTGGTTGCGAGGTATCGAGGTGTCGCGGTTGGAGATGTCCTCGCAATGGGAATAGGTGGGAATCTGGGATCGAGCCAAGGTAAGCCAGGGACGAATCACTCGCATGCCATGAAGCGTGTTGTCGGGCTTAATGCTGGCGAGGCTTTGGCAACCGCCGCCACGGGCTAAACGCAGCAGGAGATGTTCGGCGACATCGTCGCCGTGGTGGGCCATGAGGAGGCCGTCGAGAGATTGGCTGTGGTAGACCTCTTGGAAGAATGCGTATCTGGCGGCTCTAGCGGCCATTTCGAGGGAGGTGCCAGGGCTGGGCGCAACGCACCCATGGCCGCAATGGAGGGGCACGGCGTGGGCGGCGCAGAGTGCGCGAACGAAGGCTTCGTCGGCGTCGCCGAGTTCGCCGATGACACCGTGATTAAAGTGGATTGCGACAAAGTGAATTTGCAGGTCGACAAGTGCATGAAAGAGTGCGGTGCTGTCATTCCCGCCAGAGAGAGCAAGCCCCCACTTGCCTGTCGCAGGCAAGGCATCGAGAATGGCCTGCTGGTAGGTATCAGTCATGGAGGTCTAGCTGGGCTTTGACGGCATCAAAGATGGCGGTGGTGTCGACTTTGCGCGTGGCGTGGCCGAGGCTATCTGTAAAGCAGTGGGCGTAGCCTTGGCTGTCGAGCATCTGAACAAATCGAGCAAACTTGGATTGACGATTGGTGATGGTGTCGATGATTTCGACGGCTGCAGATCCCGTGCAAACGGCTTCGCTGAGCATACCTGTCGAATCGGCCGTGACGAAGAGGGTTTCGCAACGGGAGACAAAGGCTGGGATCGGGTTAAAGGTGTTGCGGCTAAAGATCAGGGCGTAGTCAAAGGGATAGGTGTCGAGCAGGGTGTCGATCTCGGCGGGCGTACGGCGGGAGGTCGTGACGTAGTGTTCACAATCTGGCGTGGCGGCAAAGATGGCATCGAGAATCGGCTTGAGCGCGGTGGCCTTGAGATCGGAGAAGGGATTAGGACCGCCAATAATGACGGCAATGGCGCGTTCTTTTTTGGGGGTGTACTGGGCTAAAAAGGCCTGGGTCTGCTCTGCATAGTAGGCATCACGCGCGGGGCAAAGGTTAATGGGCATGGTGATGCGATTGGGCGCAGGCATGGCCTTGTCAAAGGCTGGTGTCAAGATCGCAGCAAAGCCATCAAGGCTGTAGCCACTGGGATTGAGAATGGCGACACAGGGCTTGCCGAGGCGTTTGGCGATAACCTTGGCGCCGTAAAAGGTGTTCGATCCAGTACCGATAACGCAGGCGATGGGGCTAAAGGGCTTGACGGCGGCCAATTCGGCATCGAGTTCGCCGCAATAGAGCGAGAGGGTGCAGATATGCAGGCGGTCGAGCAAGTAGGAGCAGGCTTTGTGAAAGGGACTCTTGTAAGCGACACGCAGCATGAGCGGCTCGAGGCCGAGCCCGTCGCAAAGGGCGCGGGATTGGTTTTCGTGTCCGGGTTTACCATCGGTTAAAACAAGTACGTAGGCCATGAGCAATCCTTACTCGACAAGAGCGGCAGAAATGTGGGATACGTCGTGTAGGGCGAGTGTCTCGCCCTACACGACCAGCAGTGCTAGTCTGCGAAACGCCCCAACGCCTTGAACTTTTCGTAGCGCTGGTCAACGAGCTGATCCGTGGGGATGGCACTAAGCTCGGTGAGGGTTTGCAGCACAGCATCCTTAGCCGCTTGCATGGCAGCTGCGGGATCGGTGTGTGCGCCGCCGGAGGGTTCTACCACGACGGTGTCGACGATGCCCAGGTCTTTGAGCGAATCGGAAGTGATTTTGAGAGCCTCAGCAGCGACGGGTGCCTTGGTGCCATCACGCCACAAAATGGAGGCGCAGCCTTCTGGGGAAATGACCGAATAGACGGCATGCTGAAGCATCAAGATACGGTCACCCACAGCAATACCCAGCGCACCACCAGAACCGCCCTCACCAGTGACGAGGACAACGATAGGCGTGCGCAAGGTGGACATTTCTGCGAGGTTGCGAGCGATGGCTTCTGCTTGACCGCGAGCTTCTGCGTCGAGACCGGGGAATGCACCGGAGGTGTCGACGAGGGAGATCACGGGCAAGTGAAACTTTTCGGCCAATTTCATGACGCGCATAGCCTTGCGATAGCCATCAGGATTGGCCATACCAAAGCGGTTGGCAATCTTTTCTTCGGTCGTGCGGCCTTTGCGGTGGCCGATCATGACGGCCTTGACACCATCAATGGTCACAAAGCCGGTGAAGAGCGCAGGATCGTCTGCAACCAAGCGGTCGCCATGGATCTCTTGAATGTCTTGACACCAAGCATGAAGAAAATCATCAAAGAGCGGACGCTCTGCGTGACGGGCGATCTGAACGGTTTCCCAGGTTGGGTTTGTCGTGACAGTTTCATCAGTAGACATAATCAAAGCTCCTTACTTAGCGGCAGTGGTATAACGGATCATCTTGGCGATAAAGGCCTTCATATCCTTACGTGCGACAATCTTATCCAAGAAACCATGCTCGAGGAGGTATTCCGCGGTTTGGAATTCATCAGGGAGCTTTTGCTTGATGGTGGTCTCGATCACACGACGGCCGGCAAAACCAATCAACGCCTTGGGTTCGGCGATATTCAAATCACCCACCATGGCATAGGATGCCGAGACACCACCCGTGGTCGGGTCTGTCAAAATGGAGAGATAGAGCAAGCCATCGTCCTTGAGACGCTGGATTGCAGCACAGGTCTTGGCCATTTGCATCAAGGAGAGAATGCCCTCATGCATACGTGCTCCTCCCGATGCAGAGCAGAGAATCAACGGGCACTTAAGCTCTCGGGCCTTTTCCACTGCCTGCAGGATGCGTTCGCCAGTGCCGGTGCCCAAAGAGCCACCCATAAAACGGAAATCCATGACGCCCAAGACGACAGGGTGAGATTCGACCGTGGCCGTGCCGACGGTAACCGATTCGCCCAAGCCTGTCTTTTTGCGAGCGCCGGCGACTTTGTCTGCGTAGGCTCCACTAGCATCGTGGAAGTGGAGCGGATCATGGCTGATCACTTCGCTAGCGATCTCCACAAAGCTACCATCATCGGTCAACTGCGCAATGCGTTCGGCGCAAGACAATCGGGCATGGTAGTTGCAATTGGGGCAAACCTTGAGGTTGGCATCCCACGCTTGGCGCACCGTGTAGGCGCCACATTTCGGGCAGACGGCCCAAATCGCTTCAGTCGGCACCTTGAGTGCTTCTTCGGTTTTTGGCGTAAACCATGACATAGTGAAATCTCCTTAAGATAGGTATTACGGATATAAATTGGTCAGTAATTGCTCTTAAACTACCACAATCTCTACGCAATGGCAAGCGCAAAGGCTCAAAAAGACCTAAAATATCGCCCCGTCCTTAAAATTAAGGAAAGCCCTACAGTGGGTAGCGTTTTCTCCCACCCTATGCTCTAGTGGTAGTGTGGCTGGCCGCCCAGATGCCGGAAATCGCCAGAGGCACCAAGCAGGCCGCCAAGATGCTCATGATGATCGTCCAGTTACCCATGACATCAACAAGGTAGCCAATAAAAACAGGCCCAATCGCTGCCAAGAGGTACCCCGCTGATTGCGCCATGCCTGAGAGCTGCGACGTACGCAAGGCGTTAGGACTGCGCAGTGAGATAAAGGCGATCGAGAGGCTGATCGCCCCGCCCATGCTTAATGCCATAACCAAAATCGAGAGGAGTATGCCGAGTTCACTGGTGCACGCAATCATCCCAATCATGCCCATCAAATAGGTCGCACAAACGCCCCACGTCAGGAGGCGTTGATCCTTGAATTTGTCGCAGAGGATGGGAATGATCAGCGTCGCTGGGATCGCCACCAATTGATAGAGGAGCGCAAGCAAGCTGACAAAGGAGGCCTCAAAGCCTCGCGCTGCTAGCATCGTGGGCAACCACGCGACCAAAGCATAAAAGACCAACGACTGAATGCCCATAAAGAAGGTTACCGACCAGGCGACGGGTTCGAGCCAAATCGATCGTGACTGACGGGCTGTGGCCTTGGGTTTGGGCGCAGCTGCGTGAAATTCGGATTCGAGCTTGAATTGTGGAATCCACATGACGAGCGAAAGCACCGCCACGATCCCCCACACCGCCAAAGCATGTCCCCAGCCAAGGCCTACTTGAGCAGCCAAGGGGTAGCTAATTCCCGCACCCAATGCCGCACAGCCACAGAGGCTCGCAGTGTAAATGCTGGTCATGAGGCCGATATTTTTGGGAAAGTGGCTCTTGATCACGCTCGGCACAATCACATTGCCAATCGCAATGCCCACACCCAGTGTCGTCGTACCAATAAAGAGACCAATGGTACCTGTATAAGAACGCACCACTTCGCCCACGAGAACCAGCATCACCCCAATTGCGGTGATGCGCGCGTAGCCGTGGCGTTTAACAAAAGTAGCAACAAAAGGAGACACAATGGCAAAGGCTATCAGAGGGATCGTTGTAATCAGGCCTGCGACTTGATTACTGAGCGTAAAGTCGGTTTGTATCAGCTTGACTAAGCTACCGACTGCCGTGATGGGGGCTCTGAGGTTGAATGATACAAAGAGAATGCCTAATGCCGTTAACAGTGTTCCTTTTCGCATGGTTGCGGGATCTTTCTTGTGAGATGCCCTTTATTCACAGTGAGATAAAGAGCGAATGGTGAGAATGGGCGTTTGCCTATTTGAGGCAATTTAACGTCTAATCTCTTAAAAAACTTGCGTATCTTATAGTAAGATCATCAATCTGTCAATGCGTTTCTTGCCATTTACGGCAAGAAAATAGCCTGCGAGCGAGGAGCCTGCGGTGAATTGCATTTTTTCTCCCACAAAAGGTTCACAAAAAGGCCACAAAGGGGAGAGAGGGGCCGAGGATGGCTGCTCAGGGGTGCAGGCGGCCTGGTGTGGAGGGCGGTGTGCGTGGCAGGAAGCAAGCTCAGGGGCCCGCGTTTAAGAATAAACGCATCAATATACAAAAACGCAACCAGTGCGCCGCAGGAAGCGGTGTCGGCTGATCTCTGCCTGATGCATGATGCAGGGAGCACCAGCGACCTGCTCTAATGTGGCATCACTCCCTAAGGCCCCTATATCGTGGCGAGCGGTAATCGCGAGCTGTCCTAAGCCTAAGCCTATGTCCTAAGCCCTACGCTGCAACAGCTCTGCGCTCTCTGCCTCTCTGCGGGAGATACTCTGGCAGTCCCACGAGCGCAGCTCGCCTCTGCGTCCCTCTGCGTACTCTGCGTTAAAAACCGCGTCCTACGCTGTCAGTCCTGTGGCGCAGCGAGCTCGCATCACCCAATCAAGTAGATCGCCAGTGGGAGCGTGGCTAGGGCTAGCAGGTGCGTCAGGAGGATTTCTCCAGCAAGAAACGCCCGATCGCCGCCGTAGACCTCAGCCATCGAAACCCCCATCATGGCACCTGGCATACAGGCTATCACCCCCAAGACAAGCCGCGTGTCGGCAGCCATCGGGATTAGCATCAAGATCCCACAAATCAAAACGGGCAGCACAACCATGCGCATGGCCGCAGTAAACCACTGCCAGCGCGAAAAAACTTCTCCCCAAGAAAGCTTGGCCATATTGAGCCCACAGACAATCGCAGAAACTGGAATCGTCGCTTGCCCCAAGTAGCTCGACAGCATCTTTAACAGAGCCTCCCAACCTTGCGTCAGCACCGCCGGCATCTCAGGCATCACATGGCGCACACCAATCGTTACCAACGCACACAAGATCGCCACTACGGGCATCGACAAGATGCGACGGATATTTTGCAGACTGACCTGACGACCTGTGAGCGCACTAAATCCAAGCGTCCACATCAGCAAATCCGAGCCCAACGCCGACAGCGCAACCAATGCGACGCCGCGTTCGCCCATGAGCGAGATCATCACCATAATCGGTAAAAAGGAATAGTTGTTGGTTGTCAGAGAAAAATGAATCGCCCGCCGGCGCTGGATCGTCATCTTGCGGCGCAAAAAAGGCCGAATCAACCACCCCGCCAACCATCCCACCACAATCAGACCAGCCGCACCAACAGGCAACACCCATTGTCCTAGAATTTGCTCAAGGGTAAACGTTTTAACAATCGAGGCATAGAGAATTGCCGGGTAAAAAACGTTGATCAAGAGCTTGGAGAGATCCCCTGAAAAGCCCTCCGCCAAATTAAATCGACGCGCCAAATAGACACCTATGGCAATCATGACAAAAATAGACAAGATCGTAAACAAACTGCTCAACATCGCAACACTCCTCTCAAATAGATAAAAAGTTGCGGAAGTGTAGCACTCGATGTTTCAAATGTAAAGGCAAATCTTACACTTTTTCGACGCTTGTACTATTTTTTTGGGGGAATGACCGATACGATGGCGGTGTGGGATCGCAAGCTCGCCCTTTAAATAGGACTAACTGCGGTGGAAAGACGGCCTGTCAAAACAGCACCTCTGGCGCATTCTGCGCTCTGCAGATTCCACATCCGCAAGCGCTGCAAGCCTCATTCTTGCCTTGGGGGAAGCTTTTGGGGTAAATTGCAACAATAAATGTCGCAGTAGGCTAAGAAATCTTTAGTAATTCT